>WRFY01000079.1 GCA_009783445.1 Candidatus Azobacteroides sp.
AAGCTCTTTTCGTTGTTTTGATATTCGCTATATTTCATGCTACAAAGGTACGCACGCGCACGTAATATAAAAAATTTATTTTACATTAACTCTATTTTATAAGTATTTTTTCAGGCAATTTTTTCTTTTTATAATATCCAAAATTTTTTTATATTTGTAGCAAATATTTAAAAACATTTATGAAAAAACGATGGACAATCGCATGGTGCATAGGGTTGATAGGAAGCATGTCGTATGCGCAAAACAGTGAAAACAAGATTCAAAAGATTAAAAATGCTTTTCAAAGCGAGGCTTTTCAACTTTCTGGATATGGACATATTCAGTATAATCTCAGCGAGTATCCCGAACGTTCGTTAGCTCCCGCAAAAGCCAACAATTCCATCGATATTGTTAGGGCTCTTCTTTTTGCCACCGGCAAATTGGGCGCCAACAATCAATTTGGATATATGCTAATGTTCGATTTGGGACCGAACACAAAAATGTATGAACTCTATGGCGAATGGTTGCCATCCAAAGCAATTAACGTCAGGTTTGGTCAATTCAAAATTCCTTTTACGATCGAAAACCCTGTATCGCTTTCGCGGATCGAAACAATTCATCCTTCCCGCTCCGTATCGGCCATGAGTGGAAGTACCCATGATTTCAATCAGTGGGAAGAGGATGGAAAAAGCGTTAATAAAACCGGACGCGATGCTGGTTTTCAGCTATATGGATCTTTATTTCCTGCCGATCGTTTTTTTCGCCTCGAATATTATGCGGGGATTTTCAATGGATCGGGTATGAACGCAAAGGACAACAATAATCATAAAGATTTTCTCGCAACCGCTTATTTCTATCCGGTTAAAGAACTTAAATTGGGCGGTTCGTTCTATTCGGGTAAATATCCTCAATACATGCAATCGTATCTTCTGGGAAATAGCCTATCCACTCGTCGATGGACTATCGGAGCAGAATACAAAGACGTCCACTTTAGCGGTCGCGCCGAATACATACAATCTGTTGATGGCAGTCAGAAACGGCGGGGATACTACGGATTGTTTATGTGGAAATATATTCCGAATCAATGGGAGATTTTAGGAAAATACGATTATTACAATAAGGACGTCTCGTTCGGCAAAAATGCAATTTCGGATATTACTTTCGGGATCAATTACTATTTTGCTTATTTGTCGCGTGTTCAGTTGAATTATATTTATACCGATAATCAGGCCGAAGGGCGAAATCACGCCTTAGCCGTGCAGTTGCAGTTGTTTTTCTGAAGGAGGAATTCTTCCTTTCCCTCTGCGGCTGGTGAAGGGGATGAATCCTGCTGTTCAACTGATGGTAGGGTGAAATCCCCTGTCCTAAGTCCTTGCTAATCGACAAGGGATTTCAGTTTGTTTTTTAAAGATTGAACGTTTCGGCTACGGCTCTGTTTACAACCTTTCCGCGTACAATATTCAGACCTTCTTTCAAGTCGGCGTGCTGCAAGCAAGCATTTTCCCATCCCAGATCGGCCAAAAGCAAGGCGTAGGGAAGGGTCGCATTGGTTAGAGCGGCAGTAGAAGTCATGGGAACGGCGCCCGGAATATTGGCCACGCAATAATGGATAATTCCGTCTACTTCATACACGGGTTGCGCATGGGTTGTAGGACGCGACGTTTCGAAACAGCCTCCCTGGTCGATCGCCACATCCACGAGAACGGATCCTTTGGGAATGATCGACAGCATTTCCTTTGTGATCAGATGCGGCGCTTTAGCGCCCGGAATCAATATAGCGCCAATCGCTAAGTCGACTGTAGAAAGAAATTGTTCTATATTGTAACGACTCGACATCATCGTGTCGACATTGGCCGGCATAATTTCGCTTAAATACCGCAAGCGAGGCAAAGAAATATCCATAACCGTCACATGAGCGCCTAATCCGGCTGCCATCAAAGCCGCCTGCGTTCCTACGACGCCTCCGCCTAAAACCAATACCTGGGCCGGTTTTACGCCCGGCACTCCGCCCAACAGAATTCCTTTTCCTCCCTGGGGCTTTTCCAAATATTTGGCTCCTTGCTGAATCGACATTCTTCCCGCTACTTCCGACATGGGAATCAGCAGGGGCAAGGAACAATCCGATTTTTCAACGGTTTCGTAAGCCAAGCACACTGCTTCGCTCTCGATCATGGCCCGCGTAAGCGTTTCGTCGGCCGCAAAATGAAAATAAGTAAAAATCAATTGATTGGGTCGAATCAGCTTGTATTCGTTTGCAATCGGTTCTTTTACTTTCATAATCATATCGGCGGTAGCAAAAACCTCTTCGGCAGTTGGAAGAATTTTTGCGCCTACTCTTTGATAGATTTCATCGCCAAAACCGCTGTTGGCTCCTGCTTGGGTCTGAATAAATACTTCATGTCCGTGTTGAATCAAGGCATAAGCGCCTCCCGGGGTTAACGAAACCCGGTTCTCATTGTTTTTAATTTCTTTTGGAATACCTATTTTCATCTGTACCTCATTTTTTAATATTTATTGAGACGCAAAAATATAATTTCTTTTTCAATTATGGAATAAAAACGACTGACATTTTATTGGCAAAAAGTATGACGTTATGGAATTTTTTCAAAAATAATTCCCAATAACGTCGAATCAAAAACATTTAAATAGCAAATAGTTATAATCTTGGTTTCGTTCCGCCTTTTTTCCTTTTCAATTTTTTTACTGAAAAATCTATAAATAGAAATGAAAAAGAATGGTAAATCTAAAAAAATCTTTTATTTTTGCGATTATTTTATTGTAATTTTTTATTATACAATCGAGAATATGATACTGAATGAAAGAGAAATCCGTCATGCGCAAGTAATGGAAGCGGCCAAACAGATGATGATTGCCGCGCGGACGGCGCCCAAAGCCAAAGGAGCCGATATTATCGAAGTGATTACCGTGGAAGGAACGGATATAGCGCTCTTATCCAGCAAGGTGCATGAATTGGGAGAAAAAATGGATTTGAAATTTATGTTTCGCGACGCCAAGAATATCCTTTCGGCGAGAGCAGTTGTTTTGATTGGGACGCATCCGTGCAAGCAAGGGCTCGATTGCTCGCATTGCGGTTTTGCCAGCTGCGCGGAAAAGCCGGAAATGGTTCCCTGCGCTATTAATTCGGTCGATGTGGGCATAGCGATCGGTTCTGCCTGCGCCACCGCTGCTGATTGTCGAATCGATTCGCGGGTCATGTTTTCGGCGGGCTTAGCGGCGCAAAAATTGGGCTGGCTAAAAGGATGCCAAACGGTCTTCGCGATACCCATCAGCGCCGGTTCTAAGAATCCGTTTTTCGACCGAGAGATCAATGGTTGAGTTTTGAAAGAATGAAAATAATAGAGGAGTATCTCGGTCTATCGTAAAGAAGACAGGATACGCTTTGCATCCCATTTTTTACTATTGATCAAATAAGTCGAAAAAAAAACGATAATTTTTTTGTATTTGAAAAAAAAATTATAAATTTGCCAGAGAATAATACCATTCCCTTTTAAGTTTTTACGCTGAATGGAAATATATCAATGAATTGTAATTAAAAAACGTATTCGATCAAAAAAATAGAAACGTTAAAAGAGAAAAAAAGGCCTTTTTATATGCCTTTAGTGAAAAATTTATAATGAAACAAAATCAGGAAGAATCCACCCTAACTGTTAAGTCCGCCCAACCATCGAGTTTGACAGGTCTCACGATTCAGCGTTTGAATCTTTTTTTACCTATATTCAAAAAAGAGGAGGAATAACATCCCTGCATTCTACATTAGAATTTTCATTTCCCTGCTTTTTAATACTATACAAAAGTAGAGGATCAGCCAAAGTGAATGAAGTCATAAAAGATTGTATTTTTGTTCAAAAAAAAGTCGTATTGTTCGCATATCGAGATAAGTTTAAAAATTTAATTTTATACAGATGAAAACCAGAATGACGCCAAAAATGAATGATAAGCGGTTGTTTATTTTATCGTAGAAGGGGTGTGGAGGCAACAATTATGCAGAGAGCCTTTGCCTTGCATAAAGAGAAAAGTGCATTATAGAACCTTAACGTATATAATGCCTATTACTAATTAATATAACACACTCCGCTACAGCAGTTGCATGCGTAGTCTATTCTCAATAATATAAGGAATAAACAAAAGTAAAATGGATAAAAATTATGGGTGAAGAAAATGTGTTGATGATTCTTTCTCCGTTTGAAATTCCTGATATTCAATTAGTTTTGGATGCAATAAAATCAGGAGCTTTTGGAGTTTTATCTTTAGGGGAAAATAGCGAAGAGGCAAAAAAATTAATCGAAAAACTTTCTAAGAAAACGCAGGAATCTTTTGGAATCTGTATCTCAGAGGGTACGGTTCTGAATTTTGATTTGCCTGTAAATGTGACCAAAATCATCCTTCCGTTTGGCTGCGACTTGAAAAGGAAGGGACAAGCAGACCTTCTCTATCAAGTACGTTCTATACACGAAGCCGAAGAGGCGATTGCTCAAAAAGTATCGTCCATTATCATTAAAGGAAACGAAGGAGCCGGACGGGTGGCCGAAAGTTCTTCCTTTGACATTTTCCGAAAGGTAATAGATGCATCGTTGCAGAACAACGTCGAAGTCTACATACAGGGAGGAGCGGGCATTCACACATCGGCCGCCTTTTTGGCAATGGGCGCGCGGGGAATTATCTTTGATTCGCAAATCGCTTTATTTCCGGAATGTACGGTTTCGCGGGAGCTGAAAAGTATGTTGCAAAAAGTGGAAGAAAACGATCTCAAAGAGGTAGATCACTTCCGAATGCTGGATTCGCATGCTGCTTTGCAAGCCGTTTCTCGCGACCGGCTGGCGGTAGGCCGAGACATTCTTTTGGCTGCTGAGTGGGCGGAACGCTACAAACGATTGCGAAGTTTTGTAGCCGCCGTTTATGAAGCCGCCTACGGACATCTTCGTCAGGCAAAAAAACAGGAATTGAGTTATTTCAACGCCGATGATTTTGCAGCAAACAGCAACAAGGAGGAAGCGCAAACCACTCCTAACTCCGATTTGATCTGTTGGGAAAAGCAAATTGTACAAATGCTCCAAAAAGAACGGAATCTGTCGAAATTCCGACTTTCCTTTTCGAACGAACTTCCCGATGCGTTTTTTTCGGCTTTCGCTGCAATCATGTCAGCCCCAGTACGGGCAAAAGGAATCGCGGTCGGGATCGATGTGCGAAATGCCGAGATCGCCGAAAAAGAACAGGGGCCTAACAACTTGCCATCGGATACGCAGAAACTGTTGACCGGATTGAAGGATATTCCTCCCTTCTGTCCGGTTGCTCATCCGTCGGATATTGCCGTTGTCGGCATGGATTGCGTTTATCCCGGAGCGGCGAATGTAGATGAATACTGGAAAAATATTTTATTGGCTAAGGATTGCATAACCGAAATTCCAGCTTCCTATTGGGACAAAGATGCCTTGTATAAAGCGAATACTACCGATACGGATTATTCAATGTCTAAATGGGGCGGATTTATTCCTCCGACCGATTTTGACCCCCTTGAATTTGGAATTGTTCCGCAATCGCTCTTCATGACCGAACCTTCGCATTTGTTGAGTCTCCTCGTTGTCAAAAGAGCCTTGAAAGATGCCGGCTATGCTCATCCGGCCGAATGTGATTTTGAAAATACTTCGATTTTTTTTGGAGGCAACAGTACCTCCAACCCTCTCGTTTCGCGGATGAATGCAAGATTCCGAGTAAAACAGGCTTTGGTCGACCTTCCAGAGGATTTAAAAGACGCTTTTCCCAAAGCAAACGAATACAGTTTTCCGGGAATCTTGTCGAACCTCCTGACCGGACGGGTGGCCAACCGATTGAATTTTGGCGGACGAAATTACACGGTCGACGCCGCTTGCGCTTCTTCTTTGGCGTCGTTAGATGTAGCTTGTCAGGAACTATCGACCTTCCGCGCCGATATGGCGGTATATGGAGGCGCCGATTTGACCAATACTTTCGGTCCTTATCTGATGTTTTCCAGCATGCGGGTCTTATCGAGTAAGGGCTACTGCGCTCCGTTCGACGCCGATGCCGACGGCATCGTGCTGGGAGAAGGCGTAGGCGCCGTAGTGCTGAAAAGGTTGGAAGATGCCGAACGGGACGGAAACAAAATATATGCCGTTATTAAAGGAATGGGAGGAAGCAGCGACGGGCGGAACCTGAGCGTAACGGCTCCCAGCCGGAAAGGCGAATGCAAAGCGATGGAAAGAGCGTATCAGAGCGCGGGTATCCTTCCTGCACAGGTAGGCATGATCGAAGCGCACGGAACGGGAACGGTAGTAGGCGACCGTGTGGAATTGGCTTCCTTGACGGATGTGTTTTTTGAGTCGGGCGCTTTGCCGAAGCAAACCTTTATCGGTTCGGTCAAGTCGCAGATAGGACATACCAAATGCGCCGCAGGCGTGGCCGGAATTATCAAGGCCGTTCTCTCCGTTCGTCATGGGATTATTCCCCCCACGATTCATTTAGATAAATTGAACGCTTTTTACGATCCCAAAACAAGTCCGTTCGTCTTCAATAAGCGAGCCGGTTTGTGGAGCGGCGAAAAACGCATTGCCGGCGTCAGCGCCTTTGGATTCGGAGGAACCAATTTCCATGCCGTCATCGAAAATTATTTACCGAACGCTTCGGCCGCGGCAGTTTTCGAATCATGGCCTTCTGAATTGTTCGTCTTTCGAGGCTCCATGCTCAATGAGGCAAAAATCCTTATGGGAAAAGTCAAAAAACTCTTGATGTTGAATGATACGGTACGACTGTCCGACATTGCTTACAGTCTGGCGCTTTACAGCGACAAAGACATTCAGGTGTCGATTGTTGCCGGCAACGCCAAAGAATTGCTGGCAAAAATAGAGGCCGCAATGGCCGACCGGATAGAACTGAAGATCTATCGCCGCAAGGTAATGGAAGGAAAAGTGGCCTTCCTGTTCTCAGGACAGGGGAGCCAATATGTAAATATGGCTCGCGATCTTTTCGTTGCATTTCCACTCATGAGGCGTTTGCTGGACAAACACAGCGAATACATCCGGATTCTTTTTCCGGAAGCCGCTTTTGACGAAGCAACCAAAGAAGCGCAGGAAAAAGCAATGACCGACACAAACAATGCGCAACCGCTTTTGGGAATCGTCGATTTAGCGATTGCCGAATACCTCCGATTTTTGGGGATACATCCGGACATGGTAGCGGGTCATAGTTATGGCGAATTGCCGGCGCTTTGTTTCGCCGGCGTGATTGCCCCAGACGATTTAGTCGCTTTAAGCGAAGCAAGAGCCTGTGCGATCCGTCAAGCGATTGGAGAAGACAAAGGAAAATTAGTAGCGGCAATCGTTTCCAAAGAAGAATTGCAACCTTTATTAGAGGGAGAAACCGAGGTTTGGGCGGTCAATTACAATTCGCCGAAACAAATTGTGTTGGGCGGTACGACGCAGGGTATTGAGCTATTTATGAAAAAGGCGGCGAATCGCAATATTATCTGTACGGAAATAAACGTAGATTGCGCTTTTCACAGTCCCTTAGTGGAGGAAGCAGAAAAATTGTATGCCGACGTTTTGAAAAAATATACTTTTCAATCACCGAAAATGCCGGTATGGGCTAACACGACCACCGGAATATATCCTCAAGCAACAGAAAAAATCAAAATGCTGGTAGCAAAGCATTTGGCGCAACCCATCGAATTTACCCGACAGATTGAAAATATGTACGATGCAGGGGCCTGTATTTTCATAGAAACCGGACCAGGAAGAATATTGTTGGGACTTGTTGAAACCATTTTGGGAAAGAAAGCGGCAACCATACAAACTGAAAGCAAGAGTAGCGAAGGCGTTACCTATTTATTACGGGCATTGGGACAATACCTTTCTTTGGGAAAATCCTTTGCGATTGAGAAATTGTTTGAAGGAAGAAACGTTTCATTTCTTTGTCTGGACGATCCTGATCAATACCGGAAATCGCCTACCAACTGGCTGATCGACGGGAGCGAGGCTTATCCTGACGGCGACGGCAAACTCGTCAACAAAGAAAGAATTCCTCAGAAAGAATTGACTTATCGCTAAATGGCTTTATGACACGATACACGATAATTTTAACACATGAAAATAATTAATGTTTTATTGTAAAAATGAAAAAACGAATAGAAAAAAAGGAGTTGTTGATTTTGACTCCATTTGAATTGCCTGATGTGCGATTGGTCTTGGAGACCTTGAGAGCGGGAGCGTTCCCCCTATTGCATTTGGGGAGAGACAAAAAGAAAGCAAAAGAAAGTTTGGGAGAACTTGCTGAAAAAACGCAACAGTCGTTTGGCGTATGCTTTGCTTCCGACGAATTCAGTAATATCCAACTGCCAGAACAAGTGAGTAAAGTGGTAATGCCTTTTGGAGAAAAATTTTCCGTAAATAAATCCATCGAAATTTTATACCAAATTCATTCGCTTGAAGAGGCTCAAAACGCTATCAAGGAAAAGGTTTCGGCGATTGTAATAAAAGGAATCGAAGGCGCTGGAAAAACAGCAAACGAATCTTCTTTCGTTCTTTTTCAGGGAATGATGGATGCTTGTCAGAAGGCAGGCATAAAGGTCTATATTCAGGGCGGCGCCGGAATCCATACATCGGCCGCCTATTTGGCCTTAGGAGCGCAAGGAATCATTTTTGATTCGCAAATAGTGGAATTTCCCGAATGCAGCGTGCCGAAAGAGGTGAAAACGCTTTGTTCCAAATTGAATGGAAATGAAATTGTCTCAATTGATCATTTCAATGTATTGAGCCTGAAAAATTCGCCGGCTCTTCCAAAAGACCCCAGTTTTAAAGATTTACGTCCTTTTCTGAACGGATACGACCTTTCGGAATCTTACCTGCCTATGGGGCAAGACGTTGCTTTGGCGTCGGATTTATATCTTCAATACAAAAAGTTGAGAGATTTTGTTTATGCCTTTTATGAAGCTTCGTATGGGCATGTCCGGCAAGCAAAAAAATTAAATATACTCGGACCCGACAGCCCGTTCGCGAAAGAGTTGGGAATCCAATATCCCATTACGCAAGGTCCAATGGCGCGCGTCAGCGACGTTCCCGAATTTGTTAAGGAGGTAGCCGATGGCGGAGCGCTTCCCTTCTTGGCGCTGAGCGTTATGACGGGACAAGCCTTACGCGATACCGTAACAAAAACAGCCCAATTGCTGGGCGATCAAATATGGGGAATCAATCTTTTTGGCTTTTCTGCACCGGACAAGTATAAAGAACAGGTACAGTTGATTTTGGAAGTAAAGCCGAAAGTAGTCTTGATATCAGGAGGACACGGCATTCTAACCAAACAATTTGAAAACGCCGGAATTAAAGCTTTTATTCATGCTCCCAGTTCCACCCTGTTGGAACAGTATGTCAAAGAAGGAGTGGCCAATCTGGTTTTTGAGGGCAGGGAAAGCGGCGGTCATGTAGGGCCATTCTACAGTACTTTTATATGGGAAAAACAAATCAACCGCTTGCTGCAGGAAGATAACTTATCCCGATTCAATATTATTTTTGCCGGAGGCATTCACGATGCTTTCTCTTCGGCCTTTGTTTCGATCATGGCCGCAAGCCTGGCGGTTCGAGGCGCTAAAATAGGCGTACAGATGGGAACAGCCTATCTTTATACAAAAGAAATTGTAAAAACGGGCGCAATCACGCCTCTGTACCAAAAACTGGCGATGGAAAATACCCAAACGGTCTATATGGAAAGCGTTCCGGGGCAAGTAAGCCGGATTCTTCCATCGCCTTTTGCAGACTATTTTGTGAACGAAAAACAACGGCTTCTCGCCGAAGAAACCGATTCTTACCAAATGCGGATCGCCTTGGAAAATATAAGCGTCATGCACTTGCGGATTGCATCCAAAGGAGTGGAAGCGCAAGAGGACGATTTGGAAGATCAACCCATTGCCCGAACAGCCGAAGAACAATACGAGAAGGGGATGTTTATGATCGGCGATGTTTCCATTTTAACCAATAAACCGACCACGATCGAAAAGCTGCACACGAATGTCACGGTGGACAGCCAAAAGATTTTGTCGGAACTGAAAGAAATTCCGATACCGGCTTCCTTATCGAATCCGTTCAATATTGCAGTCATCAGCATGGATTGCATCCTGCCGGAAGCAAGCAGCCTGGACGAATATTGGCTGAATATTGTGACGGGAAAAGATTGCATAGAGGAAGTGCCGGACATCCGGTGGAATAAAGCTATTTTCTACAAACCCGATACGATGGATTCCGATTACATAGCTTGTAAAACGGGCGGTTTTGTTCCAACCATTGATTTTGATCCCATGGAATTTGGCTTAACGCCTCAATCGTTAGCCTCCATAGAGCCTTTGCAATTGCTGAGTTTGTTTATTGCAAAAAGAGCCTTGGAAAATGCCGGTTATGGCGAACTGACTCCTGACGAATCGGAGAATACTTCCGTGATTTTCGGCGGCGAAGGGGTAACGGATTTGGCCGCTCGGCTCGGATTCCGCTCGTCTTACCGTCAGTATGTAGGAGAACTGCCTGACGAATTGAAAAAGCGGTTGCCGACTTTAACCACCGACTCCTTTGCCGGCGTGTTGTCGAACGTAACTCCGGGAAGAATTTCTAATCGTTTGAATATGAGAGGACGCAACTATACCGTGAATTCGGCTTGTTCTTCCGGATTGACTGCCTTGGAGATTGCCTGCAAGGAATTAGCCGCTTACGATTCCGACATGGTAGTACTGGGTGGAGACGATTTTCACAGCATGTTGAACGATTACCTTATGTTTTCCTCTACGCACGCTTTATCTTCCAGAGGCTACTGCGCTTCTTTTGATGCCAAGGCCGACGGGATGACGATGGGCGAAGGCGTGGGGGTATTGATTTTGAAGCGATTGGAAGACGCCGAACGAGCCGGAGATAAAATATATGCAGTGATCAAAGGAATAGGAGGCAGCAGCGACGGGAAAGGCATGGGATTGACGGCGCCCAACAAAGAAGGACAAATGCTGGCGATGCGGCGGGCTTACCGCACGGCTGGTATTTCTCCCTGCGAGGTCGGTTTGATCGAAGCTCACGGAACAGGAACGGAAGTGGGCGATCGGACGGAATTCCGCTCGACTTCTTCCGTCTATTGGAACGGAGGCGCAACGGCAGGACAAGCTTATCTTGGAACGGTGAAATCGCAGATTGGACACACCAAATGTGCGGCGGGCATCTCCGGACTGTTGAGGGCTATTCTATCGGTTTATTACGGCGTCATTCCTCCTACGCTCCATCTCGTCAAACCGTTCAGCCTGTACGACAGTAAAACCAGTCCGTTTATGTTCACTGGCCAGTCGGGCATCTGGAACTCCGAAAAACGAATTGCCGCCATTAGCGCTTTTGGATTTGGCGGCACCAATGGACATGCAATCATAGAAAATTACCGGCCGGAAGTTTCAGGCAAAACGATCTTGAAACAATGGCCCTGCGAATTATTTGTGTTCAGAGGAGACGATCTGGAAGAAGCAAAGCAAAAAATAGAGAAAACGAGCAAAGCGCTTACCATTAATAATAGTTTGCCGTTGCGAGATATAGCCTATTCCTTAGCGGTCGAAAGCGACAAACCGATACAAGTTGCTACCGTCGCTTCTTCGTTGGAGGATTTGTTTCAGCGGACAGTCGAAATAAACCGTCAAATACAAAGTTCGGGAATATATTACCGGAACGAAAAAGAGGGAAAAGTTGCCTTCTTGTTTTCCGGTCAGGGAAGCCAGCGGGTCAATATGGCGCGCGATCTTTTCGTTGCATTTCCAGCCATGCGGCGTTTATTGATGCAAAACAGAGAATATGAAGAAATACTTTTTCCTCCTGCCTTGTTTACCGAAAACGAAAAAAAGGAACGAAATAAAATTATTACCGATACGCGGAACGCGCAAGCCGCGTTAGGCATTGTGGATTATGCAATTGCCGAATATCTGCGTTTTCTGGAAATAGAACCCGATATGGTGGCTGGCCATAGTTATGGCGAATTGCCGGCGCTTTGTTTTGCCGGCGCTTTCGATTCTGAAAAATTGGTTGAATTGAGTCGCGAACGCGCTAATTCCATTTTGAAAGCCGTAGGAGACGATACCGGAAAAATGTTGGCAGTCAGTGTGCCGGCAGACGATTTAAACGCCTTGCTGAAAAATGAAAAGGAAGTTTGGGCAGTGAATTTCAATTCGCCGACGCAAACTGTTTTGGCCGGAACAACGCGCGGCGTGGCGAAATTTACCGAAAAATTAGCCGAGAAAAATATTGCCTATGTGGAAATTAACGTAGCCTGCGCTTTCCACAGTCCTTTAGTGGCAAAAGCCAAGGATCTTTACGCGGATGTACTGAAAGATGTTTCGTTCGACCGCTTGCAATTGCCGGTCTGGTCGAATACGACAGCCGAACGGTATCCTGAAAGCGGAGACGAGATCAAGGAACGTTTGACGGAACACCTGATACGGCCGGTTCAATTCAAAAAGGAAATCGAACAAATGTATGCCGACGGAGCCCGTATCTTCATCGAAACAGGACCCGGAAACGTATTGGCAGGATTAGCTCAATCTATTTTGGGAGAAGAAATTACAACGATACAAACCGAAGCAAAAGGAAAAGAAGGCATTCCTTTTCTGCTGCGCGCTTTGGCGCGGTACCTCGCGGCCGGCAAAACGTTCAATTTAAGGAAACTGTTCGAAGGAAGGGATGCCAAACTCATTGATTTCAACCAACCGGAGAAGTACCGGAAATCCAAACTGATTTGGCGCGTGAACGGGCAGTATGCCTATCCCGCCGAAGGAAAACTTCCGAGCATAGGCGGAATGCCTTTTGACAAACCTCTGGGTTTGAAACTCGTTTCGGAAAGCGAGTGGACTTCCATGGCGAAGACGAACTCCATACCTGATGTAAACCTCCCGTCTGATCAAGTCGTGATGGAATATTTGGGAAGCATACGCTCGCTGATTCAAAATCAGCGCGATGTAATGATCGCCTATTTTGGTCATAATCCGCAGGAAGTCTATTCCCGTCCAGTTGAACCATCCGCTTCTCAAGCGGTTGAAGTCCGAACGCAGACATCGCAAGCGGTTCCATTGGCTGCGGCCGAAAATCCACCTGCCGCTTCGACGACCAATTGGGGAAGTCTGACTGCTGAACGTGTCAAAAAGACCTTATTGGAGGTTGTCAGCAATAAAACCGGTTATCCGGTAGAAATGCTGGGCATGGATATGGATTTGGAAGGCGATTTGAGCATCGACTCCATCAAACGGATGGAAATCATCGGCGATTTGAAAGATCAACTGCAATTGGGCGACGAAATCAGCGGTTCGGAAGAGGCCTTTATCAAAATGTCTTCACTCAGAACATTGAACGAATTGGTTGCTTGGATCGACGAGTTGAAGGAAGCCGCGATCACGGCCAATGCACAGGCTGGAGCGTCGACTGCAGTGGTTCCTGCTGATTCTGAAGTCCGTCCAGCTCAAACATGGGATATCGAATATGTTAAAAACACCTTACTGGAAGTAGTCAGCAATAAAACAGGTTATCCGATCGAAATGTTGGGTATGGATATGGATTTGGAAGCCGATTTGAGTATCGACTCCATCAAGCGGATGGAAATCATCGGCGATTTGAAAGACCGGCTGCAATTGGGCGACGAAATAGGCGCTTCGGAAGACGCTTTCATTAAAATGTCTTCCTTTAAAACCTTGAACGAATTAATCGCCTGGATCGACGAAATAAATAACAAGATGGCTGCCGGCAAACCGGCTGAGGAAGCGGTCGAAACTGTTGAAGCGGTCGAAGGATCGGAAGAACAAAAAGTTCCTTCCAAGCCGATTGAACTGTCGCGCATATTGTTTGAACTTCAAGCCTATCCCTTGAAAGCAGAAAAAATTTCCATCGAAGGAAAACGCTTTGCCATAACCGACGATGGCGATGGCCTGGCCGCACAAATCCAAACGCTGTTGGAAAACGCGGGCGCTCAAGCAGAGATTATCCAAGCGGACGCCGATATTGCTTCCTGCGATGGAGTGATTCTTCTCGATATAGCAGATTCGCTCAACAAATACTCCATACACGATCTCTTTAACCTGATACACGGAACTAATATGAGCCATTTGAAATGGATTTTCACGTTCAGCGATCTAATCGGGAAAATCAAGACGGAACAAAAATGGGATGAGGTCGAGCAGATACAAGGATTTTCCGGTTTATTAAAAAGTTTGCGATTGGAATATCCGGAAATAAGGTTCCGTTCCGTGATTTTCAATACGCCCTTGAATCGGGAAGTCTTTCCTCAAATTGTATGCGATGAACTTACAGTGGACGATTTTTTCCCCGAAGTGATATACGAAGGTTCCGAACGTTTCATCGACTCGGTCAAGATGGTCGATCTGACGCCCGATGAAACGGAGGTAAGCGCCAATCTGAAATTGGACAAAGATTCGGTGGTCGTTGTGTTAGGCGGCGCCCAAGGAATTTCGCCCGAACTGATATCGCAATTGGCAACAGAGTATCCCTGCCGTTACATTTTGGTAGGACGTTCGGAACGGCTCAACGAGGGAGAAGGCGTATATGCTTCATTGAAAACGCAAATGGATATCCGGAAACATTTGATTACGGTAGAAGGAATGAGAGTTCCTGCCGAAATTGAAAAGAAAATACAGAAGATATTCAAATCGAATCAAATAGCGGAAGCGATGGCAAAAATTGAGGCGACAGGCGCTCAGGTAACTTACCAGTCGGTCGACATTACCGACACCGATCAGTTCCGTACTTTCCTGCAATCGACGCGGAAAGAATACGGAAAAATCGACGCAATCGTTCATGCCGCCGGTTTGTTGAACGACAAATTCTTTGCAGATAAAACATGGGAATCGTTTGAAAAAGTTTATCAAACGAAAGTCAATCCTTTGCATGTCATTATAGAGGAAATGGGCGACGACCTGAAACTGTTAGTCTTGTTCAGCAGTGTAGCCTCTTCGTATGGCAATATAGGACAAACGGATTATGCGGCAGCCAACAGCGTATTCGACCTTACCGCCTCTTTGAACGGAATAAAGCCGGATTTGCGAATAGTAGCATTCAATTGGGGACCCTGGAAAGGCGCAGGAATGGTGTCCGAATCGTTGGAAGCTGAATTTGCCCGCAGAGGCGTATCGTTGATTCCTTTGAAAGAAGGCGGCGCTTATTTCGTAAATGAACTAAAATACGGAAAAGCTTCCCGAATCATAGTGATGGGAGGAAAAGAAGAAGTGGACAACTTTTTTAAAAATTTGGATAAATGGCAAGAGACAAAGATATAGCCATCGTTGGGATGTCGTGTTATTTCCCTGGAGCGAAAACGATAGGGGAATTTTGGAACAATCTGGTCAATGGAGTTGATTCGGTTACCAAAGCTCCGGAGGAACGGATTCATCCGATTTATTTTTCCGAGAGTAAAAAAGTAGAACCCGACCGTTTTTATTTTAATAAAGGGGGATTCGTAGATCCGATTACGATCGACCCCCTCCAATATGGATTGCTTCCGATTGCGGCAGAAGGAACGGATGCGGAACATTTGATATCCTTGCAATTGGTAAAAGACGCCTTGACCGATGCCGGCGTGTATGAGAAAAATATTCCGCTGCAAAAATGTTGTTTTATTCTGGGCAAAGGAGGTTATAGCGGGCTTTCAGCTTTTCGGATAGCCGAATATGTCTATCAGGCAATGACGCTGGAAGTGATAGCGCAAGACGTATGTCCCGGAGCATCTGCAGAGTCTCTGGAGAAAATCAGAAAAGAATATCAAATGAGGTTAGGTCGGTTTCAAGCCGATACGGCCGCCGGCATGATGCCCAACTTGGTCGTTTCGCAGGCGGTTAACCGATTCAACATGAAAGGGCCCGCTTATACCGTCGACGCGGCTTGCGCCAGTTCGTTGATCGCTGTAGAGCAAGCGGTCAATTTTTTATTGAACGATCAGTGCGACATTGCATTGGCTGGCGGCATGCACTTGAGTCAGGGCGCCTCTTTTTGGAGTGTTTTCAACCTTCTCGGAGCGGCTTCGCACAAGGGAGAGATTTCTCCGTTTAGTGAAGATGCCGACGGTTTGCTGATCGGCGAGGGAGCCGGCCTTGTCGTTTTGAAACGATTGGAAAAAGCCATAGCCGATAACGACCGGATTTATGCGGTACTGAAAGGTTGCGCTTCCTGCAGCGACGGGTCGGATGTGAGTGTGATCGCGCCTTCTTCCAAAGGACAGGTGGCAACCTTGCAGTTAGCTTGGGAGAGAGCGGGAATGGATCCGCAAAAGATAGGATATGTGGAAGCGCACGGAACCGCTACGCAGGTGGGCGACCGAACGGAAATTGCGACAATAACCGAATTTTTCGGCAATCAAACGACGTCGCCGGCATTGCTCGGTTCTGTAAAATCCAATATAGGCCATGCTATGTGCGCAAGCGGAATCGCGGGTCTGATAAAAACAGTATTAGCCTTGTATTATCGGAAAATTCCTCCTACCTTGCATTGCGAAAAACCAATGAAAGCCATGTTTGAATCCCGTTTTATGCCCGTGCAAAAGTTAACCGACTGGGACGGGGAAAAATATCCTTTGGTGGCCGCCGTGAATGCCTTCGGTTTTGGCGGAATCAATGGACATGCTATTCTGGAGCCGTATATCTCTTCCAATGCAAGTCAAGTCGATGGCTTGACCGTGAATCGGGAAATGCTGGAAATCATGGAAACGAACCCCGCAAAAGGCAGTAAACCGAACGCTAAAATGGCGATAGAAGTGAATTTTGCCACTAAAATGATTATGGATTATCCTGCTTTTCGAGAAGTGGTGGAACAGTATGTGGAACGAAGAAGCGGAGCCTTTTCGACTTTTTCGGCAGAAGAATTGGAGGATCCCGTCTTGCAGGAAGCCAATGCTAATTTGCGTGAAATAGTAACCATACAAAACAGTCTGTTGAAATGGTATCGATCGACGAATCCAAACCGGCGGCGGTCTGTTTTGAAAACGAAAAGTGAGAACGGTCTGTTGCCGGACGTCGGATTCCATCAGCAAAGAGCGGGGACTACGGTTGAAAAAACCATTCGATTTGATTTGGAAAATCATCCCTATCTGATGGATCACATGATCGTTCGCCAGCCGGCTCATCGGCCTTTGGAAGAAAAGAATCCGGTGGTTCCATTCACTATGACGATTGAAACATTGTGCGAACTTACCGAAGAATTGGTTCCCGCAAAAAAAATAGTGTGCGTGAATTCGGCGAAAGTACTGAAATGGATACCGGTACGGGAACCATTTGTTGCAAAAGTGACCGGACAATGGAAGACTGACGACTGCATTTCATGGGCGCTGCCGGATTATGTCAACGGAGAAATTACCGTGAGCGATTCATTTCCGGAGATTCCGGAAGAATATACGGAAGAAATTGATTTAGGAGACGATAATCTACTTCCCCAGTTGCCTTCAAAAGATCGGATTTATTCCATGTTCATGTTTCATGGCCCGAAGTATCAATCAATTATCGACCTTGTAAAATTGACGAAAAAAGGACTTCGCGCCCACATCCACAAGGTGGAAGGGAAAGGATCGCTGCTGGATAATTTGGGGCAATTGTTGGGATTGTATATTCAACTCACAGTCGAAGACAATCGAATCACTTTCCCGATGCGGGTGGAAGAACTGCGTTTTTTCCAGGACTTTCACGATCAAAAGGGCGTCTTTGAATATACATTGGTTATCAAAGAAATAAAAGACACGGAAGTGGTGAGCAGCGTAGTGATCAAACGAGACGATAAAGTTTGGTGCGTAGTAAAGGGATGGCATAACCAACGCTTGAATTATGGTCAAGCGGGCGCAAACATAATCATGTTTGCGGAGCAGTGCATTCTGGCTAAAAATTTGAATAAGAATGTATATTATTATTACAATGATCCCTATGTGAAAGTTTCCATCCTCGATTTTCTGCGTGAACGGTACTTGAATGCAAAGGAAAGAAAACACTATTTCTCTTTGTATCCGAACCAGGCCCGAAATTTTCTGATCAGCCGCATCGCATTGAAAGACGGCGTTCGGAAATACATTCAGAAGGGCGATGAAGATATGATTTATCCGATAGATATAGAAATCGTATACGACGAAAAAGGAAAACCTCATTTGAGCGGACACGAGAAATTGAAAGGAATCGAAATATCGATCGCTCACAAAGGGAGCGAAGCGGTAGCGATGATCTCAGATCAACCGGTGGGCATCGATATTGAAAAAATAGAAGCCCGCAGCAAAGAATTTGTCAACTTGTCTTGTACTCCTCGTGAATTGGACTTGTTGAAGGAAAAAGAAGATCAGGAAGAATGGATCACCCGTTTTTGGGTCGCAAAAGAAGCGTATGGAAAAATGCTCGGTTTGGGTTTGCAAGGCAATCCTAAGTTATACGAAATCGAAACAATAGACGGAGAAAACTTACTGATCAAAAACACATGGATAAAAACAGCTAAACATAGAAATGATTTTGTTATAGGATGGACGCAAAAATGAAACTTCTGTGTTTCCCTTATGCCGGAGGCACAAGCGAGATTTTCCTGAGATGGGGAAAAAATATCGAAGGTCTTCAAGTGATCCCGCTTGATCCTCCGGGAAGGGGGAGGAGACTGGCCGAGCCTTTGTCTAAATCGATGGACGAAATGGTGGAGGACATAAAAAAGCAAATAGCGGCTGA
This sequence comes from Candidatus Azobacteroides sp., assembly GCA_009783445.1. GTDB lineage: Bacteria > Bacteroidota > Bacteroidia > Bacteroidales > Azobacteroidaceae > Azobacteroides. Next base: position 18,695 of record WRFY01000079.1, read on the forward strand.
GATCGACCCCAACGAAGCGTATGCAGTCTATGGTCACAGCATGGGAGCTATACTGGCGTATGAAGTGTTGCATAGTTTATTGGATGCGGGATTTCCCATGCCGGTACATGCTTTTTTATCAGGGAAAAACGCGCCGCATTATAAAATGAGGAATACCATCCATCAATTTGATGATGCTAAACTAATTAAAGAAGTGGCGAAAATGGGAGGAATAGAAGCCCAATTCTTTGAAAATCCTACATTGGCTAAGATATATCTTCCAATCTTGAGGAATGATATAACAATCATAGAAACCTATCGTTGCAAGAAGAAAGAACGGCGGCTTTTACCCATTGATATCAGCTATTTTTTCTCTAAGGACGATACGTTAATCGATTTTTCTTATGTAAAACAATGGGCGGATTATATCGAAGGATCTTTTCGTATCTATTATTTTATGGGCGGACACTTTTTTATGCTTGAGCATAAAGAGGAAATAATCGGAATCATCCAACAAACTTTATTGGAAAATCAAGATATTATTCCTTATTAGTTTGCAACAAAAACGCAAGGACGGGATGAACAAATTGAAATGCCATGTTTGATATGGACAATTGGGCTGAAATTTTCAGTTCCATTCAAAGAAACCGGTTGCGGATGTTTCTAACGGGATTTTCTATTGCGTGGGGTATATTTATGTTTGTAATACTTCTATCAACTGTTAACGGGGTACGTAAAGGCATCTCCATTGTTTTCGAGAAACGCGCTTCCAATGCCGTACAAATACAGGGACGATCGACCTCGCTCCCTTACGAAGGCCTTCCGGATAACCGGAAAATAAATTTGGATCAAAAAGATTACGAGCTGTTAAGTAATCGTTTTTCAGAAAAAGAATACCTTTCTGCGTTAATTCCGGCCGAAGTTGCAATGACCTATAAAAACAATAATACCTCTGGCATTTGTACGGGCATTTATCCGGAGTACAGTAAAATCGGCGGCATAAAAATTGTGGGTAATCAGGGACGGCTCCTTGGCGAGATGGATATGAAAGAAAAACGGAAAGTAGCCATTATCAACCAACGATTAAAAGACGTATTGTACAAAGACGAAGATCCGGTGGGGAAGGAGTTGTTGGTCAATAAACTGAAATTTACGATTGTCGGCGTTTACACGGAAAGCGCCATCTTAGACAGGGAAAGAATCTATATTCCGTTTACGACGGCTCAAACCCTGTTTAATGGAGGATGGGGATTCAAAAGTTTAGCTTTTACGGTTAAAGATTTGAATACAAATAAAGAAAATGACCGTTTTAACAATCGTTTGATGGATAATTTGTCCGAAATACATCGGTTTGATCCGAACGACAAAATCGCCATCAATTTATCCAATCAATTGAAAACGTATTTACAGACGGTAGGAATTTTGAATGCAATTAACATTTGTATCTGGATCGTGGGAGGCGGTACGCTTTTCGCCGGCATGGTTGGCGTAAGCAACATCATGCTGATTGCCGTGCGGGAACGTACCAAAGAATTTGGCATTCGAAAAGCCTTGGGCGCTCCTCCCTCGTCCATTATCCAGAGCATTGTCTTGGAATCCGTCTGCGTTACTACATTTTTTGGATATTTGGGACTGTTTATGGGGATTTGCGTGACTGGTTTATTTAACGTATATTTGAAGAATCATCCCGATGCGTCCAATTTCGCCGTATTTAAAAATCCTTCGGTGAATATCGAAGTAGCTTTGGGCGCAATGTTTGTATTGGTAGTCGTAGGGGTCCTTGCCGGATATTTTCCTGCTCGCCAAGCGGTGAGAATCACTCCGGTAGAAGCTATGAGAGATAAATAAGAAAAATAAAAAAATGAAATGCTTGATTTAGACAGGATCGAGGAAATATGGGTCACAATCGGTCAGAATAAATTACGGAGTTTTCTTACGGCGTTCGGCGTATTATGGGGCATTTATACGCTGACGCTCATGATGGGTACTGGAAATGGACTGAAACGCGGATTTGTACACGGCATTGGCGGATTTGCAACCAATTCCTGTTTCCTCGGAACTTCACAAACAAGCATTGCTTATAAAGGATTTCAAAAAGGACGGGAGTGGAACATCCATAACCGAGATTTGAAAATTCTTACCGATTCGATCCCCGAAATCGAATTTCTTTCCCCTATTACGGGGGCGCCCCTGTACATCAACAATGTAGTCTTCAAGGAGCGTGCGGGTTCGTTTTTGATACGGGGCGTATATCCGAATTACGCAGAGATCGAACAGCAACATCTGGTTTACGGACGGTTTATCAATGATCTGGACATTGATCAACGGCGGAAAGTCTGCGTAATAGGAACCAAAGTATACGAAGAAATGTTTCCGTCCAGGGAAAATCCCATAGGGCAGGAAATTCGTATTAACGGTATTTCTTATCAAGTGATGGGCGTTACTTACGGCATTTCGGACATCAGCGTAGGAGGAGCCAAGTTGGAAGAGGTAGTATTGATTCCGTTTACTACCTTACAACAAATCAATAACCAAGGCGACATCATCCCTACTTTGGCGGTTACGTCCAAAAAACAAATTCCAGTGAGCCGGGTAGAAGAACGGATCAAAGAAGTATTGAAAGAGCTAAACCAGATTCATCCCGACGATTTGAAGGCCGTATGGAGCATTAATCTGGAAGAGGAATTTAATTTATTTACCAATTTGTTTGCCGGAATAGACATTCTGATCTGGATTATCGGTTCGGGAACGCTGATTGCAGGGATTGTCGGCGTATGCAATATCATGTTGGTAACCGTCCGCGAACGAACGCGGGAAATCGGAATCAGACGAGCCATAGGAGCAACTCCTCGCACCATTATCAGTCAGATCATGATGGAAAGTTTGGTTTTGACTTCCATTGCCGGCATTCCCGGACTGTGTCTGGGAGTTTACACCCTGTTTTTAGCGGATAAATATTGGTTGCAAAATTTAGACAATGTCTTTTTTTACAAACCGATGATTACTTTCGAATCGGCCATAGTATCCATTGTTATCTTAATGATCAGTGGATTGCTGGCGGGTTCCGTCCCCGCTTCGCGAGCGTTGCGGATCAAAGCCATTGATGCGATCAGAGAAGAATAATTCTTCTTAATATAATATAATAAACGTCATTAATATTTACTGATAAGTTTTAATATTTATATTTATTCATTTGCTTATCATTATTTTAAGTTTATAAGTGTGTATTTAT
>WRFY01000080.1 GCA_009783445.1 Candidatus Azobacteroides sp.
CCAAAAATCCTGCTCATTATCCAATTCCTTGAGCGGTTTTTTGAATTTTGCCAATTCGACGTACACAAAATTCAGTTTATCGTAAAATAATTCGCCCCTCTCCCGAATGGATTCCTTTCCCTTCAATATTTCGTTGAGAAAGTGGATCAAATACTTTTTGTTTTTCTCTTCTCCAAAATATCGCTTGAATCCCCAAGCGGTCAGAAGATTTGCAAAGCGAACGGACGTTCTTTTTCTCATAATTAATTTTTCAGTTAATGTCTTGGGTTTTCTTGCTCAGTAGCGTTTCAAAAGCCTCCGTATGGGACAACACAACGCTTTTAGGAACACTCCACGCTCTTTGTTCGTATAATTCAACAACAAAAATAGCAAGTTTTTTACTGAAATAAAACGAATCCCAAACAAAAAAGTAGGACAATTCGCTGCGTAAAAATAAAATTTACCTTTACCTTTGTAAAGTAAAATTATATGGAAAAATAAAAGAGATGAGCATAGTTGATTTACTAAATAACCATTCGAAAACCATATTTTCATTCGAAATACTTCCACCTCTGAAGGGAAGCAATTTTTCGAAAGTGTGCGCAATCATTGATAAATTGAGGGAGTTCGAACCAAAATATATCAACATTACAACTCACCATAGCGAAATTATTTACAAAGAAAATGCCGACGGATTGGTAAAAAAAGTCAATGTCCGTAAACGTCCGGGAACCGTAGCGATTGCAGCCGCAATACAGCATGCCTACTCTATTCCAGCTGTTCCGCATATTATTTGCAAAGGTTTTACGAGGGACGAAACAGAGTATGCTTTGATTGATTTGCAATATTTAGGTCTCACTGATTTACTCTTGTTGCGCGGCGATTCCAACAAATTGGAACGCGATCAGGTGGATCCAGCCAAATGCCACGAACATACGACGGACTTAATTGATCAGGTGAATCGTTTCAATGGTGGAATCGATTTGGAAGGAAATGCTTTTGAAAAACCCGAAACGCCTTTTTCCTTCGGCGTAGCCTGCTATCCAGAAAAACACGAGGAAGCGCCCAATATGGATTCGGACATTGCTTTCTTGAAGCAAAAAGTTGCCATGGGTGCAGAATATGCTGTTACGCAAATGTTTTTCGACAACCGAAAATATTTTGATTTTGTAGAACGTTGCCAAAAAGAGGGAATTACCATCCCCATTATTCCGGGAATCAAACCAATTGTTTTTCTCGATCAAATAACGGTGTTGCCAAGAGTTTTCCGTACGGAAGTTCCTGAAATTCTGGCGAGTGAACTACGAAAATGCAAAACAGATGAGGAAGCCAAACAAGTGGGCGTTGAATGGTGCATCGAGCAATGCAAAGAATTGATAAATGCCAACATCCCCGGTTTGCATTTTTATACTTTGATGGCCATTGATAGCATTAAAAAAATAGCAAAGGAAATATTTTAATCTATGTTTTTCAGGGATGTCATAGGACAGAGTGATATTAAGCGCCATTTGATCCAATCAACAAAGGAAGGCTTTATTCCGCATGCACGTTTGATTTCGGGACGGGAAGGAACTGGCGCCTTGCCATTGACATTGGCGTATGCGCGTTATTTGCATTGTACCCGCCGACAAGAAAACGATGCCTGTGGGGTTTGTCCAAGTTGTCATCAACTCAATAAACTCTCCCATCCCGATTTACATTTTGTTTTTCCCATTACCAATAAAAAAGGAAACAAAGACGCTTTTTGCGACGATTTTTTGCCAGAATGGAGATCATTTGTCCTTGAAACGCCTTATGCAGGCCTTACCTCGTGGCTGGAAAAAATTTCCGGAGAAAATGCTTCTGGAATTTATGCCCGCGAAAGCAATGAAATTGCACGGAAAATGAATTTCAAGGCATACGAATCGGAATATAAAATTATGATCATTTGGCTGCCTGAAAAAATGCAGGATACTGCAGCCAATAGATTGCTGAAGCTATTGGAAGAACCGCCCGAAAAAACTGTTTTCCTTTTAGTATCTGAAGAACCAGAAAGCATAATTGCGACCATTCGTTCGAGAACGCAAAATCTGGCCGTTCCCCCAATCGCAGATGAAGATTTATCACAAGCGCTGGCAGAGAAATATGCTATTTCATCCGATGATATCCGATTAACCGTTCGTTTGGCAAGAGGAAGTTACGAAGAAGCGAGAAAAATCATCGATTCGACTGGCGAAAACGAAATGTATTTGGATTTGTTCATTACAATCATGCGGAACTCATGGAGAAAAGATGTTGTGAATATGAAAACGAAGGCAGATCAATTCGCCGCGATGGGGAGAGACAAACAAAAAAGATTTCTGGCCTATACTCAACGGATGATACGGGAAAATTTTCTGTATGGCTTGCAAATTCCAGAAATCAATTATATGAACCGGAAAGAAGCAGATTTTGCCTCCAAATTTTATCCGTATATCCACGAAGAAAATGTCATTCCGTTTATGGAAGAACTCGCTTTAGCGGAAAAACACATCGAATCCAATGTCAATCCTCGCATGATATTCTTCGATTTATCGCTAAAAGTTGCCGTTTTGCTCCATAGCAAAGATATTTGACGATCCCAGTTCATTAACACATTGTTGTATCCAAAAAAAATAGTATTTTTGCAAAATACTGAAAAAAGACATTTTTATATTCAGTTCTTAACAAATAATCAGGGGTGATTACCGTATCTGCGATTACCCTGCTAACATATAAAAAATGGAATATCGATTATATAATGGTCAGTGCTGCATGAATTCCAAAGGGTGCAGCAAAAAACAAGCCAATAAACTCAACACTTACGACTGGTTGTGCGACATTCCCGAATCACAGTATGCCACCGATTATGTGGAAGTGCAGTTCAAAAACACACGGAAGGGATATTATCTCAACAGCAATAAAATATCCTTGGAAAAAGGCGATGTGGTCGCCGTAGAATCCACGCCGGGGCATGACATCGGTACCGTTACCATGACCGGTAAATTGGTTTTGCTGCAAATGAAAAAACATCGCATTCGCTCCGACGCCGAAATCAAACGAGTATACCGGAAAGCCAAACCAGTAGATTTGGAAAAATTCGAAGAAGCAAAATCCAAAGAACATGAAACCATGATTCGTTCCCGAAAAATTGCGGAAGGGTTGGGACTTCAGATGAAAATTGGCGATGTAGAATATCAGGGCGATGGCAACAAGGCCATTTTTTACTATATTGCCGACGAACGGGTCGATTTTCGACAACTAATTAAAGATTTGGCGGAAGCTTTTCATGTCCGCATCGAAATGAAGCAAATCGGAGCGCGCCAGGAAGCAGGCCGAATTGGCGGGATTGGACCTTGCGGTCGCGAACTCTGTTGCTCGGGATGGATGTGCAATTTTGTCTCCGTTTCAACGGGAGCCGCCCGTTTGCAAGATATTTCCTTGAACCCGCAAAAATTAGCCGGTCAATGCGCTAAACTGAAATGTTGCCTCAACTACGAAGTGGACGATTATATGGAGTCGCAACGCAAATATCCTTCCCGCGAAATTTCTTTGGAAACCCAAACGGGAACATACTACCATTTCAAAACGGATATTTTCAAAAATCAGATGCAATATTCGAGCGATAAACATATTGCAGCCAATTTAGTCACAATTACATCCGAAAGAGCATACGAAATAATCAATATGAACAAGAAAGGCATGAAGCCGGAATCTCTGATTATAAAAATCGACGAAACACAGCCGCAAAAAGGATATCAGGATGTATTGGAAGAAAGCCTCACCCGTTTCGATATTGTAAAAAGGAAAAAGAAAAAAAAGAACAAAAAAATACAAGAAACAGGAAAGCCTGACAATAATAGCAACAATAGCCATACGAATAAAAATATGCAACTTTCCAAAATGGGAAAAAAGAAAAACAATGGAGCATCGTAATACCCGCAAAGTTTCAATAGGAATCTTTGCTGGCATTTGTTTCTTCCTGCTCTCTGCCTGCAGGCAAAATGAAATGTATTTTGAATTCCGTTCTTTGGCAAATGCCGAATGGGATAAGCGGGAGGTTTTACGGTTTGAAGTGCCAGTGAACGAAACTGCTTCGACTTATGACGTTTTGCTGGAAGTGAGGAACAACAACGACTATCCGTTCCGCAATCTGTGGTTATTTGTCGACTATCAAACGCCAGACGGCAAAGTGCGTTCCGACACTATTGATGTTGAATTAGCCGACGCATACGGCAAATGGTACGGCAAAGGAATTCATCTTTACACCTATACTTTCCCTTACGAATGGAACGTCCAGTATCCCGATACGGGAATTTACATCTATGCCGTTCGTCACGGGATGAGAGTCAATCCGTTGAAAGGAATTTCGGACATTGGACTCCGGATTTCAAAAAAGGTCGACGAGTAATTTTTCTATTTGTTTCCTCATATCGGCACGTTTTCCGGTAAACTGATTGACAAGGATAGCAAAAGCATAGCGTTTTCCTCCTTTGTCTACATAGCCAGCATACGATTGAACCTTGCTAATGCTGCCCGATTTGATATGCGCCTTTTCTGCCAAAGGCGTATCTTTTAGGAAAGAAGCGACTGTTCCCTCTTTTCCAGCGAGAGGCAATGATTCGTAAAAAGCGGTCGATTCGGCGTCTTTCCGATTCATATAGATCAACAAATCGGTTAGAAATCCAGCGGAAATTGCATCAGCAGGCGATATACCGCTGCCGTCGCACATAAACAAGGCGGAAGCGTCCAGTCCTTTGGCATTCCAATAGTCTGGAATATCGATGTTTTCAACCAGTTTCAGCCGTCGATAAAGATGTTCTGCAAAATGATTATTGCTCCGTACATTAGTTACCCGAACAATAGAAGCCAAATCGTCGGAAAAAGTTGTCGCCAGCTCTTTCTCTTCCTTCGGAAACAGAAAAGAAATACGGGAAGTTGTCGCAGCGCCTTTCACTTCCACTCCTTGATTTCGTAAATAAGAAACAAAATAACGCGCTAAAAACAAGCCCGGATCTGGAATATCGCCCTTCACCGGAAAAAAATTCCTATTTGCTGGAATCGTTCCATACAGAAGTCGTTCGCATGAAAAGGGAAGGCCAAAGATTGCGTAATCATCTGCATCGAAGTTCCCTGCTTTGATTTGATTAGTAAAGAAGATATGCTGCATGTCGGGTTCGGTATATAGAATTTCTGTATCCGTTCCCTGAGCGTAAGACTGCAAATAAATCCGGTACATATTATCAAACACGCTGATGCCGTAAATGCCCGGCGCATAATAATTTCCTAAATCCTCCCATAGCCATTTGCGGGAAATTCCTTCGTACCCAAACAGTTGATCCAGTACCACCACACTTCCGGAAATACTTCGAATGCCAGCCTCTTGAATTCCTTTGTACCAATCTTTCAAAAAACTTTCTTTATCCTCTCCCAGAAACTCAGAACCTAAAGTCGGATCGCCTGTTCCTTTGATATACAGATTGCCATTCAATACAGAACCTTCGATTGAACCATCATACAACAATGGCGTCTGGTAACGAAAAGAAGGCCCCATGACTTCCAACGCGGCGGCTGTAGTGATTAATTTCATCGTAGAACCGGGAATCAAAGAACAATTTTCGTTGTATGCAACCAAAGTTTTCCCCGTAAACAAATCTACCGCTTTCATGCTGATTACAGCATGCTTGAACTGCTCTCCCTGCAAAAAAGCGTTCAAAGCGGCCGAATTCGTTTGTCCGCTTACACGGAATCCTCTCGTCAGCAAGATAAAGCTAATCAATAGACAGAGATTTTTTGCTTTCATGTATACTTGATTTGTTCTTGAAAAATAATCCGAAATATCCTCCTGATAAATGTTTATTTCTTTTAATGTTTGTGAAACAAGAATATTTCATGGTTGCAAAAATACCATTAAACCGTGCATTGTCCAAGTTTTTTCAATTATTATTTGCATAATTAAATAAATTACCTACCTTTGCACTCGCTTTTAAAAGCGACTAACCGATTTGCTAGCTCAGTCGGTAGAGCACATCCCTTTTAAGGATGGGGTCCTGGGTTCGAATCCCAGGCAAATCACAAAGGCTTATTCAGAAAAACTTTTGAAATATCACTAAAAGAGAAAACAAGCAATCCATTGAAATCAATAATTTGGGTTGCTTGTTTCGTTTTTACAGTTTGGATGATTCAATTGTAATTTTACGATCAGCAAAAAAGAATAGATGCAGAAAGCGATTATATTTCGGAAAGCGGAAAAAGAAGATTTTGAACGGATTTGGCAAATTATTCTCGAAGCCAAAGAGCAAATGCGGCAAATGAATAGCAAGCAATGGCAGGAGTCTTACCCAGCAAGGGAAAACATAGCAGGGGATATTGCGAAGGAATATGCTTATGTCTTGTGTGAAAATGGAGAAGCGATTGCGTATGCAGCGGTAATTTTTAGCGGCGAACCCGCATACAATCGCATCGAAGGGAAGTGGCTGACCGATTTTCCTTATGTAGTCGTACACCGTCTGGCTGTTGCCGACAAAAAGAAAAATCAAGGAATCGCTACTTTTTTTATGCAACAGATCGAAGCATTCAGCCGGCAGAAAGGGATGAAAAGTTTCCGTGTAGATACCAACTTTGATAATGTGTATATGCAGAAAATACTTTGTACATTGGAATTTACTTATTGCGGGGAAATTGTTTACGATCAGGGGCGGCGCAGAGCGTATGAGAAAATTCTGAAATAAATGGAAAGAAAAAGGGTGACTATTTGTTAAACAGATAAAAAAACCGTAATTTAGCACTCGATCGAAAAACAAACAATTTAGAACGAAAAATAATGAAAAGCTTTTTTAAAATGGTGTTTGCTTCCGCTTTGGGAGCGTTCATCGCCTGTATAATTTTATCTATCTTATCCATTATCATTTTTACGGGAATAGCTGCTTCTATAGGAAGTACTTCTTCCTATCGTTTGCAGAAAGGCAGTATTCTTAAGGTAAATTTGAACGGAGTTATTGACGAACGCGATCATACGGGACCGTTCGATTTTCTGTTTAAAGGATCGTCTATTGAGATGCAAGGTTTAAACAATATGCTTTCGGCTATCCAAAAAGCAAAAGACAACGACAACATCAAAGGAATCTATCTCAATTCCGGCTCCGGACTGCTAATAACCGGTTTTGCTACTCTTGAGCCGATTCGTAAAGCGTTATTAGACTTTAAGAAAAGTGGAAAATTTGTTGTAGCTTACGGCGAAAATTTCAACCAGCAGGCTTATTATGTATGTTCCGTAGCCGATCAGGTATTCCTGAACCCGCAGGGCATATTGGATTTTCGCGGTTTGGCTACGTCTATTCAGTTCAACAAGGGCATATTCGATAAATGGGGAATCGAAATGCAAGTGTACAAAGTAGGAACATATAAATCGGCGGTTGAGCCTTATATTCAGGACAAAATGAGCGATGCCAATCGCGAACAGACGACTGCTTATTTGAACGATATTTGGGAAACTCTCATGACCGGCGTTTCCGAAGTCCGATCTATTTCCATTGAACAATTGAACCACTATGCCGACGAATGCATGACTTTTGCTCGTCCGGATACTTTGGTCGAATACAAATTGATCGATGGTCTGAAATATGCCGACGAAGTAGATTCTTATCTAAAAGGTCTGTTGGACTTAAAAGAAGACGCCAAATTGAAATGGGTGGAAGTAAAAGATATGAAAGCGGTTCCCGAAAACAAAGCAAAAGGGGGGAAGGATAAAATCGCCCTTTTGTATGCCGAAGGAGTCATTGCGTCGGACGAAGCAAACAACTTATTTTCCGGAACCAATATTACGGCAAAAGAATATGTCAAGGAAATAAATAAATTAAAGGAAGATAAAAATGTAAAAGCAGTCATTTTCCGCGTCAATTCTCCGGGAGGCAGCGCTTTTGCTTCCGAACAGATATGGCACGCTGTGAAAGAACTGCGGGAAGTGAAACCGGTCGTCGTTTCGATGGGCGATTATGCCGCTTCGGGCGGATACTACATTTCTTGCGGAGCCAATAAAATTGTATCTGAGCCTACTACCCTTACTGGTTCGATCGGTATTTTCGGTTTGATTCCCAACGGCGCTCAATTAGCGAAAAAAATGGGCGCTACTTACGACGGCGTCGCTACCAATAAATACGCTAATTTTGGCGGCGGAACATTGTCTATCCCTTTGGCAGGCATCGGCTTATTGCCTGCGCGTCCGTTAACCAACGAAGAAGGAGCGATGGTGCAGGCTTATATCGAAAGAGGTTACGATTTGTTTCTGAGCCGCTGCGCAGAAGGTCGCGGAAAAACGAAAGAAGAGATCAATACCATTGGACAGGGACGCGTATGGACTGGAAACCAAGCTTTGCAATTAGGCTTAGTGGATGAGTTGGGCGGCATAGACGTTGCCATAAAATCGGCGGCCGAATTGGCTGGAACAACGAACTATTCCCTCGACGAATATCCCGTGCAAAAAGATTTCTTTACGAGTTTGCTGGAAAGTTCTTCTGAAAACATGAGCGAACAAATGGCAAAAATTTTTATGGGAAATGAAGTTTACGAACAAAAACGGATGATGGGTGCATGGAGCAACTACGATTACCGACAAGCGATTCTACCAGAAGCTTTCTGATAAAATTTCTGAATGAAACAGAATCTTAATTATAATTTTGGATATATTGATTATTAACTTTTAAACGTAATTTTATGAAACGAGTAGTATTGACAGTGATGGTAGCTTTGTTATGCAGTGCATTAGCAAATGCTCAATTCGGAAAAATCAAAGTGGATAAGGCGGTTAACGCGGCTTCCAAAGGAATCAAATCTTTTACTCTATCCAATGCCGAGGTAGGAGAATACACTAACGAGTACATGACCTGGATGGACGCGCACAATCCGGTATGCAAAACGACCGATGCCGATGCAGGAATGAAAGCGTATGCCGACCGTTTAGCGAATATTGTTTCATCGGTTCCGACTGATTTGGCTCAATCATTCAAGTTGAATATATTGGCTTATTATGTAGTCGATGTCAACGCGTTTGCTTGTGCAAACGGCGATGTTCGGGTTTTTGCCGGTTTGATGGATTTAATGACCGACGATCAAATATTAGCGGTCATTGGACATGAAATAGGCCACGTAGCTAATTCCGATTCGAAAGACGCTTTTGTTACCGCGCTAAGAGTTTCCGCATTAAAAGACGCTGCCGGAGCAGTGGGGGGAAATACGGCAAGTACATTGAGCGATTCTCAATTAGGAGATTTAGCAGAAACGCTGGCTAATTCGCAATATTCGCAAAAGCAAGAAAGCGCTGCCGATGCATACGGATACGAATTTTTGAAAAAATGCGGAAAAGATCCGGGCAATATGGCATCCGCATTGGGCGTATTGCTTAAATTGCAAGAAGATGCTGGGACGGCCGAAAACAGCAAGTACCAAAAATTATTTTCAAGCCATCCCGATCTGAAAAAGCGGATTGAAACATTAAATAAAAGGAAGTGAAATTCTCTAATCCATTTACGCCACTAAATTAGGTGCTTTTTCAAAATGCAAAGCGTTGCAAATATTTTATTTACAACGCTTTGTTCTTTTTCATATAAGTTTAACAACAAATTTCAAGGTATAAAATTAGAAACAGATGAAAACAAAATTATTAACCACTTTTTTCTGTTTAGTGAGCGCTATTTGGATCATGCATGCACAAGATGTTAATACTGAAAATGAAAAGGACGAAAACGAGAAACGGGGACAAACCTCCATAGAGGCGGTTGATCTTTTGGCAGATACTACTGTGCAAAATCAAAAGGCAATTCGAACAACCGGTAAATATCATCGCAAAATCCCTGCGCTCGCCTTGGGACTTTCCGTTCTGTATCCCGGCATAGGACAGTTTTATAATGGACAAGTAGGAAAAGGACTTCTTATGTGTGGAATATCTACTATTTCTGGTTTTTGTTTTTTAGGAATTTATGCACGCAGCTTCGACGAAACAAAACAGGGTTATGGATTATTCTACAATTTCATGTGGCCTTTTTTTGCGGTATGGGTAGGCAATTATATCTGGTCGCTTATGGACGCTCCGATTTCAGCCCATGCGATTAATCGCAAGCATCAAGCGCTCAGTTGGAATTTGGGCAACGACCGTACATTGTCCATTACGCCGAATGTATTATCCTTTAATTCAAGAGGAATAAAAAAAACGAATCAATCCATGGCGTATGGATTGTCTTTCAAATTGGATTTTTGATAGGAATTAAACAATGGAAGCATATAGTGTCGTTATTATTCTTTTAGCAATAGCTATCGGTTTATCGCCCATAGCTTCCCGGATGAAATTCCCTTATCCTGTCTTATTGTTGATTGTGGGAATAAACGTGGGATTCATTCCCGGTTTTCGAACAATTTCCATTGATCCGGAGGTTATCTTTTTGCTATTTCTACCGCCGATGCTTTACAGTGCAGCTTATGATATTTCGATTAAAGATTTCAAACTTAATTTTCCAACAATCTCTACCTTAGCCGTCTGGTTAGTTTTTATAACAACGACGGGAATTGCAATTGCCGTTCATTATTGTATTGGCATCTCATGGCCGCTGTCTTTTGTTCTTGGCGCCATTCTTTCTCCTCCGGATGCCATTGCGGCTACGAGCGTAACTAAAGGGTTGGGACTTCCGAATCGCACCAATATTGTATTGGAAGGAGAAAGCTTAGTAAACGATGCTTCCGCATTGGTTGCCTTTCGTTTTGCCGTTTCTGCGGTAGCGGGAGGCTCATTTATCTTCTGGAAAGCAGGCTTGATTTTTATCCTTGCAATTGTTGGCGGATTTTTCATCGGTTGGTTGTTGGCGCATGTTTTTGCATTTCTTGTAAATGTGAAAAAAGACTTAGACAATTATGTCTGTGTGAGTCTTAATTTATTGCTTCCATTTGTCGCGTACTTGATAGCGGAAGATTTACACGTATCAGGCGTAATTGCTACAGTAACAGTAGGGATAACAATTGCCGGCCACAAGAGTCAATTTTCTAAAGCAACTGTTACCCAATCCAAATCTGTGATGGATATGGTCGTCTTCATATTAGGCGGTTTGGTATTTATTCTCATCGGATTGGAATTTCCGCAAGTGTTGAAAAACATTCCTTCCGAACAGTTTCTACCATTGGTTGGTTGCTCTTTTCTGGTCTTTTTGATCGCGTTGCTCATACGAATGATCGTTGTCTTTTGGCACAGGCAAAGAATGGAACAACGTTATACTACGGCTAAAAAACGATTGGATCATATCGACATACATCAAATGGAGGATCGTATTCAACGACGTTTTCCAAACAGAAAAAAAAGAGCGCCTTTTGGTAAAAATATAGATAACTACTTCAAATCTTTACTGTTCAATTGGAAAGAAGCCGTGATTATTGGTTGGTCGGGGATGAGGGGGATTGTTTCATTGGCGGCTGCGCTGTCATTGCCGCTCATCATGACAAATGGCGACACCTTCCCTCAACGGGATACCATTATCTTCTTGACAGTCACGGTTGTGATTATAATGCTCGTAATACAAGGCTTAGGCTTGCCTATTTTAGTCAAGTTATTAAAAATAAACAATTCTGAGGACAAACCGATTGACAGGGATGCATCACAATCGGAATGAAAAATTTGATTTTTATACTTTTTTTCTTTCCATTGCTGGTTGAAGGGCAAACACTCTATTCAAAATCGTTCGGTTATGAGTTAGACCCAGCAGTCATTTTTTATACATGGCGGACCCGGCGGCAACTCAACGTTATTTGAATCGACTACAGCGAAAAAAAATTTGTCCGATAAATGTATTAACCATGATAAAAAATAAGCATATCCTTATATATGCTATTTATGGAAAACAAGATGGTATTTTTTCACAAAACCAATTAAATGATTTGAAGAAAATAGTGGGGAAAAAACAATTTGCCCTTATTGACAATTGTTCGCCCTATTCTTTTGTTGATCAACAATGCCTGTTTTTGAAGTATATAATGAAATGGCTATTAAATCCTTAAGAAAAGAAATTCCATTCATCGAAAGTAGAGAAAATCCGCTATCTGCAGCTTGCTAAAAATAAGCCATATACATTCATCCAAGACGTCATCAACACCGCGTCCCAAGGGGAGAAGGATTGATTAAGCGTTTGTTTCAGTTTATGAATTCACAACAAATCTATTTGCCGTCCGAATCCTATTATTTCGACTATTGAAGAAATAATTCCTTGATATTGTCATAAAAAGGTTTTATTGTTCTTTTTTGTTGCTTATCCAGTATAAATTTTTGGATATATTTGTAAAATTTGAAATATATTTCTATATTTGTCGCCAATATAAAATATTATGACCCATTTTAACCTAAATATCCATATTTGTTTAATTTTCCTTATACTATTGTGTAAATTTTACGATCAATGTAAAGTGACGACGGATTTAAAAACCTCGAAGGTCGAAAATCTGCAATCCTATTTTGGCAACGCTTTGCAATTTCCCGACGAAAAGAATCTTCCGATAAAAATGAATACTCATAATCACGGCCAGCATGCGCGAAAATCAAAATTCCAACCGGAAGCGCCAAATAAAATTGAAAGGAAAATGATAGCGGGAGTTTTCCTTTTTTTGTCCTTGATAGTCCTCCATATTTTGATAGTCCGAAACAAAGGGGGGCGCATCGGGAAGAAAAAGCAGAAGGAGGAGATTTTAGGTTTGCGTGCGCAATTATTAAGCAGGCCGGATGGGGTACAGGAACTACCGCTCCAGCAGGAAGAAAAAAAGAATCAGAAAAATCCGGATCAAGAAAAATTGAAATATCTACAAGATATGGTCGATGACTTGCAATGCACAATGTTCCGCATGAGACCTATTTATACTAAAATTCAGCAATTAAGCGAACAAAGAAAAATACCTAAAGAAAGGAAAAAAGTTCTCACCCTCCAGGATAGGATCATCCTTAAAGAAGAAATTACGGTTTGCTTCGCAGAATTGATTCATCGATTGAAAACAGCTTTTCCTTCCATCAAAGATGAGGAAATAGAACTTTGCTGTCTGATAAAATTAGGACTTCCCCTTACAGTCATTTGTTTGTGCTTCGGTTTTGTCGAATCAGATTCGTTGCGGCAACGCAAATATCAACTCAAGCGGAAAATGGAAAAAGGCAATTCTCCCGAACTCCTTCATCTTATTTTTGAAACCAGAGATACTAAAAAAACAATCTGAAAAAAATAACGCCAAAAAATTTAATTCGCTGATTTTCAATTCCATTTTAATCGAAATTCTCACGACAATTTTTTGTTCTTCTTCGATACTTCTTTTAACTTTACAACATATAATTAATTTATTTTATTATATCCTTAACCTGTTTATCGAAACAATCGAATCTATCGTTCCCTGTTTTTTCCCATAAAAGCAGGGAATGATTTTTTTCGGATCATCGCAACAAGAGAGAACTATCGCCATAACTTAAAAAGCGGAACTGGCGCGAAAGGGCATAGTCGTATATTTCCCGCCAGCGTCCGTCCACAAAGGCCGAAATCAACAAAAGCAAAGTGCTTTTCGGCTGATGAAAATTAGTAATCATCCCGTTTACGATTCGAAAGGGATATCCCGGAGCAATCAAAATCTGGGTACGGCCATTTAGCGCATTCCATCCTTTTTTCTCTAAATAATTCAATAAGTTGCGGAGCGACCGACACACAGAGATTTGAGGCCGCTCCTGAGAGGCGGAATAGGGAAACCATTGAGAAATGCTTAATTCATCTGGACTTGCATCCGGACGAGTTTCCAAAATCAGTCCCATGTAATACAAGCTTTCCAATGTTCGGACAGAAGTTGTTCCAACGGCAAAAATAGCTCCTTCTTTTTCCAGCAATTTTTCGAGGGTCGTTTTTTGAATCGAAAAATACTCTTCGTGCATTTCGTGTTCAGCTAAAACAGTCGATTTTACCGGTTTGAAAGTACCCGCTCCGACATGCAGCGTCAATTCTTCCAGCGTTATTTTTTTTTCTTTTAAAGTGGCGAACACATTTTCTGTAAAGTGCAATCCGGCTGTTGGCGCCGCCACCGAACCTTGTATTTTAGAATAAACCGTTTGGTAATTTTCCTGATCGCTTGCTTCGGTTTTTCGGTTTAAATAAGGAGGAATCGGCAATTCTCCGCACGTTTCCAAAATATCGGCAAACGTCCACTCCGGATTATCCCATTCGAACCGAACCAAATACGTTTCTCCCAAAGTCTGCAAACGTTCTGCCGAACAGCAAATGCCGTTTATCCTTCGAAACAACTTTCCGCCCTTCCATCGTTTGGCATTTCCCAGCAGACAGAGCCAAGTACACGATCGATTTTGAAGAAAAATCCGAGCATAATCGGCTGGTTCTTTAGGTTCAAGACAAAAAATTTCGATTTGGGCGCCTGTTTCTTTTTGAAAAAACATTCTTGCCCGGATTACTTTCGTATTGTTAAAAACCAATAAGGCATTTTCAGGAATAAATTCGGAAAGGCAATCAAAAACACTTTCCGTGATTTCGTTATTCTTGTAAACCAGCAATTTGCTTTTGTCGCGTTGCGGAAGCGGATATCGGGCGATTCGTTCGTCCGGCAATTCATAATTATATTCTTCTATATGAATCTGGCGAGGGTCCTCGCTAAAGCATTCGTTCATTGGTACATTTTTCAAATAAAAATCCAAAGATACGGAAATAGCAACAATTTCGCGGATACCCCTGTAGTATTCTAATGATAAAAAGTAATAGTTTATAATTGTTAAACACACGTTGATTCTATTGCAAATTCTTATTTTACAGTAGATTAAACAAGGATGCTTTTTACAATACTACCTATAATTCATTAAAGAAGTAGTCCAATTGAAAGTAATCCTCCGAAAATCAACACATTTCTTGCTGTTTTTTCCAATATCCCTATTAAGGCTCTCCCTTGATTGATAGTAATCATTTCTTTCCATGTCTGGATATGAAATACCAGAAAAACGATGGGCAATAAAGCCGCCCAAATCGTCTTTTCCAGCCAGAAATATTGGCAACAGAGGACGGCTACAATTCCGTTAAGTAAGTAAAACCATTCTCCGAATTTTTCTCCAAACAAAACAATCGAAGTTCTCTTGCCTACTTTTGTATCCGAAAATCTGTCCCTGTAGTTGTTGGCTACCAGAATATTAATAATAACCAAGCCCACAGATACTCCACAAATCGTAACGGGTAAGTTCCATTGTAAAGTCTGTATGTAATAAGTAAATCCGACAGGAACAATCCCGAAAAATACGAATACGCATACATCTCCCCAACCATGATAAGCCAAAGGATATGGACCTCCCGAATACGCAAAAGCAAAGATAGCGATACACAATCCGACAAAAATCAGTTTCCAACCGCCGTAAGGCAACAGCAATAATCCTAACGTCAAATTCAGTAGAAGCAATACAATCGTCGCTCTCAGCATGACTTCCGGAGCAATCCAGCCTTCGGCAACCGCACGTTTAGGTCCTAAGCGTTCTTCATTGTCGCTGCCTTTTTTATAATCGAAATAATCGTTTGCCAAATTAGCAATGACTTGAGCTATTATGGCAAACAGCAAGCAAATAAGAGCGGGCTTCCATTGGAAACTTTTTTCATGGCAAGCCAAAGCGCAGGCGACTATGACGGGAGTTGCCGCCGCCGGTAAAGTCTTAGGACGCATAGCTAAAAACCATGCTTGAGGAGAGTTTTTTTTAATCATAATCGCCGGAATATTCAATTTTAAGCAAATAATGCGCAAAGATAAAAAATCTATTCTAATTTTGCAGTATCAAATAATAATCCGATCAATGGTTTACAAAGCTGAAAAAATAGTTCCTTACGAATCGAACGACTCGCCCAAACATATTCAGATAGAGCAAATGTTTGATGAAATTGCCGGACAATACGATTTCCTGAACCATACGCTTTCGATAGGTTTAGACAAATACTGGCGAAAGAAAGGCATTTTAGCTTTGAAATCATTTGCTCCAAAAATCCTATTGGATGTAGCTACCGGAACAGGCGATCTGGCATTGGACGCCTACCGTTTATTGAAACCTGAAAAAATTTTAGGCATCGATATATCCGAAAAAATGATGGCAATCGGCAGAGAGAAAGCGGCTAAAGCCGGATTATCAGGGATCATTGATTTTGAATGGCAAGATTGCACCTGTTTGCAGTTGGATTCCGATACCTTCGATGCGGCGATTGTCGCTTTCGGCATTCGCAATTTTGAAAATTTAGACAAAGGCTTGCAAGAAATTTACCGAGTGTTGCGTCCGGGCGGGATGTTGATGATTTTGGAACTTTCCTCGCCGGAACATTTTCCAATGAAACAAGGGTACCGGATTTATTCCAACCTGATACCCAAAATCGGTCAATGGGCTTCACACAGTAAAGAAGCATACAAATATCTACCAAAATCCATTTCTGCATTTCCACAAAACGCCGAAATGGCGGCAATATTGGAAAAGAACGGCTTTTCAGAAACTCAATTCCGGAAATTAACCGGCGGAATTTGCAGCAGGTATCTTGCCAGGAAGGAAAAAACTACAAATTAAAAGCAATTTACTGCTACTGAGGTTTTTTTGTTATATAAACAAGGTAGAAATAAGGTTTATCAATCCTTAAATTAACAAAATAAAAGGATTAAAAATTATTGGCCTTAAAAGAGGTAATCCCCAATTTTATTTATCTTGAAAATCTCGCTTAATTATTTTTTCGTATCTTTGCGCATGGTAAAAATAGGAGATAAAGTACGGTTTTTAAATGCCGTGGGCGGAGGAATTGTTCGCCGGTTTCAAAATAAGGATATAGTTATTGTAGAAGAAGAAGACGGATTTGAAACGCCGATTTTGATGCGGGAGTGCATTGTCGTGGGAGAGAATCCCTCAGAGTTTAGAAGTTCTTTTTCGGGGAAAGTAGAAAAAAAAGAAGTTCCGCCGGTGGTCGAAAAACCGAAGGAAGAAAAGATCGAAATCGCCGAGACATCCGAGGGCGAGCGATTGAATGTTTATTTGGCTTATTTACCCATGGATATTAAAGAGCTGGGAAAATGCAATTATGAGGCATTCCTGATCAACAGCAGCAATTATTACCTTTTCTTCAATTACATGTCGCGACAGAATCAAGCCTGCGTGAGCCGAGGGAGTGAATCGATTGAGCCTCATACCCGCCTTTTTCTGGAAGAATTTTCCAGAACGCAACTCAACGAAATGGAAAGCATCTGTATCCAGTTTATTGCTTTCAAAAAAGACAAACCTTATGCCATGAAAAACGCCTTTAGCGTGGAACTGCGCTTAGATGTTTCGAAGTTCTACAAATTACACAGTTTCAGAGAAAACGATTTTTTCGAAGACGATGCCTTAATTTATCCGGTAGTTACCAACGACAAGGCTGTCCGCGAATGGTTGATTTCCGCTTCCGAGCTGCAAGAAGCTTTAACAGAAAAAACGAAAATCGACCTTCCCCGCCGTTCTCCTGTTCCTTCCAAGAAAGAAATTAAGCCTTCGGTGATCGAAGTGGATTTGCATATCGATCAGTTGTTAGATACAACGGCAGGTTTGAGCAATGCCGAACTATTGAATATTCAGTTAGATAAGTTCCGTCAGGTGATGGAAGAAAATAAGGGCAAAAAGGGGCAAAAAATTGTATTCATTCATGGCAAAGGCGAAGGCATTTTGCGCAACGCCATTCTTACCGAATTAAAAAAGAATTATAAACGTTTTCCGGTGCAAGACGCTTCTTTCAAGGAATACGGTTTTGGCGCAACCATGGTCACGATTCTATAATTCCGGTTGTATGAGCATAGAAATAGAACGAAAATTTTTGGTGAAAGGCGATTTTTCTTCTTGTGTGGTAAAGAAAGAAAAAATAGTGCAAGCTTATTTGGCGGCGAGCCGAGAGCGAACGGTTCGCATCCGAACGAAAGGCGATAAGGCTTTTCTGACGATTAAGGGAGCCGCCAATACAAATGGATTTTCCCACCTCGAATTTGAATATCCTATTCCACTGCAGGATGCGCAAGAAATATTGAAATTGGCGCAAACGGGGTGGATTGAAAAAGAAAGAAATTATGTCCCTTTTGAAAATCATTTGTTTGAAGTAGACATCTTTCATGGAGCCCATGAAGGTTTGATTTTGGCAGAGTTGGAACTTTCGTCGGAAAATGAAGTTTTTGAAAAACCGGATTGGCTGGGTGAGGAAGTGACCGGAGAAGAACGCTATTACAACGCTTGGTTGGCCGGTAATACGAATGCAGATGATGGGGAACACAAATGACGATGAGAGATCAACTCTTTGCAGATACAAAAAATTCGCATTCATCGGCATCCGTTGCGTTCTATACCCCTTTCGTTCCAATGATTCTACATCAAGGGAGCAAATAACCGCACGATGGATTCGAGCAGCCTTTTTCCTTTGCCTCGCTTTATCCAATCACTGTAGTTTATTTCTTTGCAATGGATTAAATCATTGAAGAATATAGTTTTATTTTGTTCGGCTATTTCTTGGTCGTACATGTAACAATTGATTTCGAAATTTGTTTCAAGACTTCTGAAATCGAGGTTGCAAGAACCGACCACCGAAACATAATCGTCGGCAACAATAGTTTTGGCGTGAATAAATTTATCTTGAATTTCGTAGATTCTCATTCCCGCTTTCAACAAATCTTCGTAATAGGAGTGGGATGCAGGATCGATATACGGAGAATCCGACCTTTTGGAAACCATCAGACGGACGTCGATTCCGCTTAAACAGGCAATTTGCAAAGCCTCGAACAAAGAATCGGTCGGAAGGAAATAAGGCGTTTGCATATAAATGTATTTTTTAGCCGTTAAAACAAGGCTGATGGTTGCTTGCAAAAGGTTGGAATAGTCGGCATACGGACCGCTGGTTACGATTTGCATCAAATTTTGAGTATAGGAGGCAGTGGGCGGAAAATATCTTTTTGTATTTTTCCAATGCTTCCCTGCCGAATACCAATCAATCATAAAACTGGCTTGCAAACCGTGAGCGCCCATCCCCTCTATGCGCAAGTGCCTGTCGCGCCAATTAGAATTGTTGAAATAATTGCCAGACACATTCATTCCGCCGGTATAGCCAATGTTTCCGTCAATGATGACGACTTTGCGGTGATTGCGGTAATTGATTTTACTACTTTGGAGAAGAGGAAAACGAGTTTCCATCAGCGATGCTACCTGAACGCCCGAGTCGGACATTTCGTAATAAAACTTGCGGGGAACTTTCCAGTTGGCGATATTGTCGTATATAAATCGAACCTCAACTCCTTCTTCCGCTTTTTTCATCAACATAGCTTTCACCAACAAGCCTATTTCGTCGTCGTTAAAAATAAAAAATTCGATATGGATGTGGTCGGTCGCCTTTTCCATATCTTCCAATAAAGCCTGAAACATTCTTTCGCCCGAAGCAATGACTTCCACTTTGCTTCCCTCCAAGACAGGCGAATGATTGTTTCTCTTTAATAAATGAATGAGATTTGCATAATCGGGCGCAATTTCAACTTCATTGTCACTCAGTAATTCCTTAAAACTCAGATTTTTTATTTTATTGTAATATCTTTTTTTCACAATTCGTTGCTTACGCGTATCTTGTCCGAAAAGATAATAACAAATCAGGCCTACCATCGGGAGAAAAATCAATACCGTTAACCATGCTATCGTTTTAACGGGATTTCTATTTTCCGTGAGGACAACCAAGACAGTCCCTGCTATCAATATCAGGTAAACGACATATAAAATGGTTTGTATAGCTAACATATGTTCCATAAAGCCTTGATTAAAAGCCTTCCCTTCCTCCTCCCAAAAGTGGAAAATGCGGGTTTCGATAAGTTTTCTTTCCTCTCCCACGGAGAATGACTGTGGACAGGAAAATTTATGCAAAAATACAATTTTTTTTAGAAACTGTTTAAAAATTTTCAAAAAAAAACGACAATTCGAAAATAAGAGAAAGGAAAATGG
This sequence comes from Candidatus Azobacteroides sp., assembly GCA_009783445.1. Taxonomy (GTDB): domain Bacteria; phylum Bacteroidota; class Bacteroidia; order Bacteroidales; family Azobacteroidaceae; genus Azobacteroides. The sequence continues at coordinate 19,976 of WRFY01000080.1, forward strand.
ACATTCCGTCATTACGACTACGGGATACGAGCAGGAAATAATCGAATTCATAATGCGATCATTTGTTTTTTATTGAATTAGCCTTACATTTGTAGTCAATATTTCAGCATTAAGGAAATCAATGTCGGGCAAGCAGGCGTTAAAACTTTGCCTAAGCTATCCAAAATGGCAGAAATAGTGGGTTTGAAGCTTTTTGTGATCGTCGACGAATGAGACCATTTTTGTCAACGAACTGATGGCGTGAAACAGTTTATGCGGGCAACGAAACTTACCGCAGCACGGGGGAAGCTAACGAAATCGCATTCGTTTGCCGGAGGGACGGCTTTTTCCGGCATTGTTTATCGGGGAAGGCTGGTATGAACAGAAAAAAATATAAAAAATAAAAGGCATGATGCATTGGATTTATACCCATTGGACAGAAATCATCGGGGCTTCCCTTTCCCTCCTCTATCTAATATTAGAAGTCAAGCAAAATTGGATCATGTGGATAGTAGGAATTATCAGTTCGGTTTTTTATGTATTTATTTTTTTTGAAGCTAAATTATATGCCGAAACAGGCTTAAACCTTTATTATGCAGTCTTGTCCGTTTATGGTTTGTACAGTTGGAAGTTGGCTTCGACCAAAGACGACACGAATCGTGCATTTCAGCATCTTTCTATTCCTTTGACAGTTATCTTAACGATAATCACATTCGTTGTCTTTGTCTGCATGATTTTTATCTTAGTCCGATACACCGATTCCACGGTTCCCATACCCGACGCCTTGGTAACAGCGCTGGGTATTGTCGCTATCTGGATGACCGCAAAAAAAATCGTGGAATGCTGGTATTTATGGATATTCGCCAATATCTTTGCAACCGGTTTGTATATCAGCCAGAACTTGTATCCGACCGCTATTTTGTACGTCGTTTACAGTGTATTATCCTTTATTGGACTAATTGAATGGCGTAAATCCGTAACTCATAAACAATGATACCACTTCTACAAAATTTCAAAACGGTTCTTTTAGCCGACGGTTCTTTTCCGGAACACGCAATTCCCCTTTCATTTTTGCAAAAAGCAGAGCGAATTATTTGTTGCGACGGAGCTGCGGAGAATCTTTTGCAGTACGGATTAGAACCGGATTATATAGTCGGCGATTTGGACAGCCTTTCCGACACTTTGAAAAAACGCTTCTCCCCCACCCTCTTCCACAACCCCGATCAGGAAACTAACGACTTGACCAAATCGGTCGCTTTTTGTTCGGATCGTCAATGGAATGAAGTCACCATTTTGGGCGCAAGCGGAAAAAGAGAAGACCACACCTTAGGCAATCTGTCGCTGCTGACAGATTATGCAGAAAAAATAAAAGTGCAATTATTAACGGATTACGGGGTGTTTGTTCCTCAATTAGAATCGACTTCCTACGAAAGTTATCCCGGACAGCAAATTTCTATTTTCAGCCTTACTCCTGCAACGGTCCTCACTACGCATCGTTTACTTTATCCTTTGGAAAAAAGAAGGTTAAGTTCGTGGTGGCAAGGGACGTTGAACGAAGCGGAAGCTGATTTTTTCACTATCGAAATGACGGAAGGCAAACTGTTGGTTTTCAGAAATTATTAGCGAAGACGCCGTAAGCGTCCGATGATTCGCAGTTGCAGAACGCCGTTTGTGTAATACCGTAATTTCTTTTTCACATCGGCAATGTTCGACAGCTCGATTGATCGTAAGAATCAATGGTGGTGTTCTACAAAGTATGCTTATTAAACAAACCCAAAGTTGATATAAAAGAAAGCGAGATTAAAAGCTTTGAAATGATTTAGAAGTTTCTTAGAGAAAACAACAGGTTTTTTTGAAGGCTCTTCTGATACGGCGCCTTAAACGACAATTATTTCCTTCTATTCCAACCGTATATTCTATTCCCACTAAATGATTATCTTCTTTGAAAGCGGCAATAAAACTATCCCATTTATCCG
>WRFY01000081.1 GCA_009783445.1 Candidatus Azobacteroides sp.
CCGGTAATCGCCGCATTGGCGGTTACTTTCGCGTTCGCTACTTGGCGTATTTTTGCCCACAAGGTTTGCAGGACGGAAGCCACCGTTGCGGAAGTCAACGCCGGCGTGGCCGTATCCGTTCCCGTTCCCGTCTCTGCCGTCAATGCGGCATTCGCCGGAGCGCGGGTTGTATCCGTGGGATGGACGTGGTCGCCTACGGCATAGCCCGTATCGCTTCCGATAGCCGCAGCGCCGTTCATGACGGGCGCGACTGTCGTCTTTGCGTTGGAGGTTGCTCCCGCGGCCGCGGCTGAAAGTTTCGTCTTTTCAGCGGCGGTATAATCATAGGTCGAAAAACCGGCAGTCGTTCCGTTGCCCAGCGGATGCTGCGCACTGCCGCCCGCTCCCACATGGGTAGCCGGAGCTTGTGCCGTATCGGTCACATTGCCCAGCCCAATATCGGCTTTTGTCAGATTGATATTCCCGATTCTGTAACTAGATTCTGCATTTCCCTTGACTCCCGTCACGGCGTCGGTGTTGTCGATCTTTTTCCAGCCTGCGCCCGTAGAAATCAACCAATCGCCCGTTTCAAAAGAGACGGAGGCAAACGCACCGGAGGCGGATGCAATATAGAAAATGCCTTCGTTGGCTTTATATCCCGTCACGGCGGTCGTGTCGTTTGTTAAAGTAATTGCGGCGGAAGTAGTCCCTAACTTGGTTTTGGCATTGGCGCTTAAGGTTGCCGATGCGCCGGAGAAGACGCCTCCGTAGATCAGTTGACCCAAAATAGCGTCGCTCAACTGGGACAATGGAATCTTGCCGCCGGAATCCAACGAAGCGTATCCGCCAGCAACTCCTTTAGCGGCTTTGTCCTCTTTCAGATTCAAGGCCGTTTGCTGCGCCGTACTTACGGGCTTATTAGCGTCCGAAGTGTTGTCGACATTTCCCAGCCCGACGTCGCCTTTGCCAAGCGTCACCGCACCCGTCTTGCCTGCGACGCTCGTCACGGTATTGACTTGCGCTCCGGCGGCGATGCCGTCTAATTTGGTTTTGTCCGATCCGCTCATGAATCCGGCATTCCCTCCGGCTGTCGCCGTTCCGTGAGCCGTTCCGGTTGCTCCCGCATGCGAAAGGGGCGCGGCATCGGTGATGCCGTATCCGGCTAAAGTGGTCGGATTCGTTCCCGCTTTTACACGGCCTTTCTCATCCGTGGTAACCGAGCGGTAGGTACCGGGCGTTCCAACGTCCGGCACAATCGGAACGGCGTTTCCGTCCGAATCGCCTACATACAACTCTTTTGCATCGGTCAAATAGGCCGGTTCGCCTTCTATTAAGCGGGCCGAAGGAAGTTTTTCCTTGACCCCTCTTTTTAACTGTATAGTGATGTTTTTCGACATAATCTGTTTTTATTCAATGAATTCAATGGTTGCCGGCAAGAAATCCGATTCCTCTCCCGACACCGCATAATCATCGCTGTAATCATTGCTGTAACTCATTAGGGATGAATCAACAAATCTCCCGATGGAGACCCATTGGCCATTCCAACCTACATAAAGATGATTGTCTTCGGGAGGAAGATCAATTTTTGATTGGATATTGCCGGCTGCCGCATTGGCATTGCCTGCCGCCTGTTCCGCAATCTTCGCTTTTGCATCCGCCTGATTGGCCGCCGCATTCGCAGCTGCCGCCGCCTGATCTGCTTTTCCTGCTTTAGTATTGGCGTTAACCGCCGAAGCGATAGCTGCGTCTGCCGCTTGCTTTGCTTGATCGGCATTAGCATCGGCATGGCTGGCCGCTTCATTCGCTGCATCAGCCGCCGTTTTCACAAATTCCAGACCTACCTTGACGCTTTCGTTTTGTTCATTTACGCCAATGGTAAACAGTCCCGTGAAGGAGGTCTCCAAAGGCAATTCGCTTATTTTTATTTTTTTAGTTGCCATAATAGATAGACATATTAATTGCAAAATCTTCTTGTTCCGTACGAACCAGTATTGCGTCCTCCGAAGCCAAAAGAAATTCTTCTTCATCTACTCGGAAAGAGGTGAACGCTAAAACCAATGAAAATTCAAACCATATCTTACCGTCGGGTTCGAAATGGGCTGCGTTGCAGCTCTTATAATAACAGGGATAGGAACATCCCCTCGAATCTATCTGCAACATCCTTTCGCCCGGACGGATTAGATCGAATAACAGGGCATCGTGATTTCTCCAAAACTCGCTTAAGGAGTTGGCCCGCATCAGGCAGTTCAATTTTACTTCCTTGGTCTGGAAGGCGACCCATTCGTCGTCATAGATTGCTCCGCTTTGGCTGTTGAAATTCATCAAAAGATTTTTTTTGACCGCCGGCGATTTCGCTATTTCCGCCTCGCTGCCCCGCAAAACGGATACTCCGTATTCCGACAAATCCCGACCGTCTAATTTATATCCCCGCTGCAATACGGCAAGGGTCGATTGCGGCGCCAGGTAGGAATAACCGGACAAAGGAAAATCGTCGGCCAAACGCAGCGAAAAGTTTCCAAGCGTTCCTATTTGAGATAAATCCGGTTGGGAAACGAGGCGTAGGCGGTATGTTTTTCTTCCCATTTCTGTAAAAGAAAAATAATGGTAAGCCCGATCGGACAACTGTTCGATGAAAGCTCCGAATCGAGCGTATTCGCCGTGGTAAGCAAACCGGACGGATATTTCGTGCGAATCCAATACGGGGTGGGACAGATCGAATTCTTCGCCGTCTTCTTCCGCCCAGTCGTTGCTTTCAACCGGTTTGAGCGGAGGGTAAGCGGCCAGCTCCTTGTATCCGTCGTCCCTTGCCGATACGCGGTACAAAGAATAGGCGTCCTGTCCGTCCAGATAGAAATTTCCTTTCATGATGCCTTTAGTATTACTCCTTTCAAATTCATCGTTTCGATGCCGTTTTTCACCGCCCGCATATCGTTCGAAATCCCTTCCAACCGCTCGCAATACCGGGTGTTGCTTTCTATTCCGGCTAAATGCTGCAATATCCGTCCGCTATTGACGACCAAGATTTTCGTATTCTCGGAAATGGAATAGGTTAAAGCGGTGAAAGCCGTAAATCTTCCATTCAATTCGTCAGCAGAATCTTGGCTCATGGAAGCAAAACCTTTTTTGGAGGCTTCCCTGGCCGAATCGCCCATGGTTATTCCCGTGATCTTTTGCAAGTTTTCTTTCTCTGCCGCCAAACCGTTCAGGATCGAATCCCACATTGTTTGCAACTGGCCGGTCTCTCTTTCCGTCAGCATGTTGTCCGACTGTGCCTTTTCTGCAAAATCTTCGTAAAACTGCCGGACTTTTTCTTCGGCCATCATTTTCAGCGAACTGGACACGGCGGATTGCATCAGGTTTTCAAAGGTATCGGCAAAATCCGCCGCCGACCGTTTGCCGGCCTTAAATCCGTCGATGATGCCGTTGACTACGCTGTCGTAGGTCGTTCCCGTGAAAGTTTCCTTCACGGTCTCTAAAAATTCCTCTTGCCGCTTGGCTAAATCGTCTCCTTCTTCTTTTGCTTTCTTCAGGGCCTCGTAATATTTTTGTCCTTCTTCCGAGAGTTTGCCCTGCGCGGCCAGTTTTTCAATATCCTCCCAAGTTTTTCCCGCCAACGAAGCCCATTCGGTCACGATCTTTCCTTTTCCCCAGCCGAACAATCCGGTCTTTTTGAAATGTTCGTTGACCTTAAATTGGGTATTCAAAAGGTTTTTCCAAAGATCGTCCTGGTCTCTGGCATTGCCGGCGGCCTGTTTTTTCAGTTCTTCTCCCTGCCGGCTGATGGAACGGAGCGTTGCTTCTCCGATCTTTTTTGCCCATTCGTAACGTTCGCGGTACAGCCGGTTGATTTCCAATTCGCCCAGATAAGCCTGCATTTGGTTATCGGCTATCTGTTTCTTCAACTCTTCCCTGTGTTTCTTATTTTCGGAGAAAATACCGGTAACCGACGAAACGAATCCCAAAGCGGCTCCGACAGCCGCTCCGGCGGGGCCAAAGGCCGCTCCGGCTTGTGCGCCCTGCATCGCGGAATTACCAACCTCCATTACTTGGGAAAGTCCGTCGGCTATCGAAGAGAAGATGCCGCCGCCGGACAACTCGCCGATGTTTCTCAGCGAATCGGCGAATAGATTGCCCATCGCGGTTGCATCCCGAAAGCCTTCGAAAAGCAGACCCAACCCTTCATCAATATTTTTGATGGCATCATTGCAGGCATCTTCGTCTTTTGGATTGAAAATCTTTTGAAGTCCGGCAGACATTTTGTCGAAGGCCATTTTTGCCTGATCGGCTTCCTTGCCCAAGTTTTTAACGCCTTTCTCTACCGCTTCCAATTTTTCGGGCGATTTTGACCATTCTTCATTTAAGGCTTTGAATTGCGCTTCGGTTTTAAGGCCGAACTTTTCTCCTTTCTCATCAAAATCAACAGCATTCCATTCTCCGCCTTTTATGAAGTCAATCATGGCCTTCGCTTGATCGGCTATCTTCTGCATTGCGACGGCGCTCTTATTCGTCATATCGCCGAAAAGCTTGTCGATAGCCGTTTTTGTTCCCGAAAATTCTTCGTTGTCCAGGACCGCCAACGCCGCCGTCCATTTCTTTTTGAGTTCCTCAATGTTCTTGTCGTATAGGCCGTCTACATTTTCATTTTGCATGCGCGTCAGCTCCTTGCCAAACTCTTCTTCGATTTTTCTGCGTTTTTGGTCGTAGGTTTGATATTTTTCGACCAGATCGTCCAGCAACTTCTTGTTTGCGTTCTTAAATTTTTCGTCTGCTTTGGTATCTAATTCCTTGAATTGTTTTTCATCTTTCTCTGATAAGGCTACCGTTTGGGGGACGAATTTCTCTCCTTTTTTCTCCCGATTGGGATGTTCGCTTTCCCAGACGGTTTTTTCATTATCCTGTATCTTCTTTAGAAAATCTTCCTTTTGCCGTTTGATTTGTTCTATTTCTTTATCATAATTCAGCTTGTTTTGGTCAAGAATTTTTTGATGCCCTTCTTTCATGGCGTCTATTCTTGCCTGTTCTACTGATAATTCCAAGTCTTTGTAAGCTCTTGCCATTTCCCGTTTTTCGCGTTCGATTTGTTCGGTATAATCGCGGGGCTTGCTTTGGCTTTTCGGTTGTGTTTTGGCTTTCGTTGTTTCGCCTCCAAGCGATTGATAGGTTTTCTTTTTCTCTTCTAAATCTTTAACGGCATCTTCATAGGCTTTTTTAGTATAGTTTTTTTCATTCTTAGCTATATCATCAACTAATTTATTTGCATCGTCAAAATTCTTTTTTGCTTTCGCCTTTGCCTTCGCGTAGTTCTCTTCGCCGCCGTTAGCGCTCTTTATCGACTGAATTTTTTTGCCTACTTCATTCATCTTCCCTTGCAGGAAGCCTAATTGTGAAATATTTTCTTGGAGTTGCCAACCAAATATGCTCCATTGCGTATTTACGTCAAAAAGTCCTTTTTCAACATTGGAAATAGCCGGCGTAACGGAGTTATTCATCAAATCGGCAATTCTCTCTGATTCCGGTACGAGTTTTTCTATTTCGTCATATTGTTCCTGATATTTTTGGTACTGTTTTTTTAATATAGCCAGTTTTTCATCTTCGGTTGCGTTCTCATATTCTGCTTGTTTGATGTCTTCATCGCGTTGAACTTTTGCTTGCTTTAATAAGGCAACATATTCTTTTATTTGGGAATTATCCCCTCCAAAAATGAAATCCTTTGTTTCGGGATAAGCCTCTTTCAATTCTTTCGACATCTCCCGCAGTTTTTCTATGCTTTTTTGTATTTGGTCGTTGGATCCGGTCATTAATAAACGGCTGTGTTCGCTGGAAGCATCCAAATATTCGGCCAGTCTGTTTAATTGATCTTCCGCTTCTTTTATTTCTTTATCATCGACCGCTTGATTAATGAGTTTAGCTATTTCCTCCGGTTTCATGTTCTTGAAATCGCCAAGGGTCATACTGGCGAATGCTTCCGGCATTTCCTTTTGGAGTTCTTTCCATGCTTTTATCTGTGTGTATACGGTTTGCGTTTCATCGTTGATTTTGTTGATTAACTGTTGTGTTTTGGATATAAGATTTTCCTTTTTTTCTCTGGCCGCTTCCATTGCTTCATTGTGCTTTCTTTGCGCCGTTTCCGCAGCCGTCTCTGCCGTAACCAGTTTATAGATGCCCAGAACCAAGGCGGCAACGGCGGCGGCAACCAGTATGTACGGATTGGCCGACATTGCAGCCGTTACCGCCTTGATTGAATTCACCAGCCTTAATTTTGCGGCGGCAAGAATATTGGTAGCCGTACCATTGGCTGTTTGAGAAGCCGTATTTATATCGGTAGTCATTGTATCGACAGCCGTTGAAGCCGATTTTAATTTGCTTTGCGCCGCCGCTCTGGCTTTGGAAGCGTTGTTCACTTCCATGGCGGCCGTCTCTCTTTCTTTCGCTAAAACAGCTAACTCATCCTCCAGTATTTCAACCCTCTTGGCATCTCCGGCCAGTTTGACCTGAAGCAGTTCGGCCTGCTTGGCGGCTATGGAACTTCGTACGGCTAACGCTTTTTTTACAGCGGACGTCCGAGCGGTATCCGCCGTCTCCAGTTCGCTCGCTGCGAGCGCATGGTTGGTTTTCAATTCGTCTAATTTGGCATTGATCTCTAAACGGATAGCGATGAGTTGTTCGGCTTTGGCTTGCGTTAATTTTCCGCTGGCAACGGCGGCTTCGATATCCGCAAATGCCGATTGTTTTTTAGCGGGTATCAGTTTGGACAGTTCGGCTATTTCGGACGCATACTGCATGCCGGTCTGAATCTTTTGAACGGCCGCAACAGTCATGACAGCGGCTTTGTATGCGCCGTATGCCACAACGATATCCATGATAACCTTGCCGATTTGCTCGTAATGCTGTACAATAGTAGTAGCCCCTGCAATAGAGGATGCGATCAGTCCCTGACTTTTTGTTCCCAAGTCGTTCATCATATCGTCTATTGCTCCTTTCAAATTGGAAAAGCTTCCGTTGATGCCTTTGCTTTGCTTATCCAGCATGCCGTGAAATTTGCCTCCTTCTTCCGTTGCCGAACGGAAGGCATCAGCGACCATATCGGCTGTTATTGCTCCGGAACTCATCTCTTCTTTGAGTTGCGCTATGGATTTTCCGGTTTTTTCGGCCATTACGGTAAGCGGATTGAACCCTGCATTGATCATTTGAAGCAAATCCTGTCCCATCAGCTTGCCGGTTGAGTGCATTTGCGAAAAGGCCAAAACCAACGAATTGAATTTATCGGAACTGCCCATGGATAGGTCGCCTATTTGTTTCAGTATGGGCATCACCTTTTCGGCTTCCACATTGAACGATAACAGGGTTTGAGCGCCTTTGGCTAAAGGCGTTAATTCCATCGGCGTTTTGGCGGCAAAATCTTTGATTTGAGAGAAAAGGGCATCGGCTTTTTGTTTGTTTCCCAACAGGGTTTCGAAGGAAATAGAAAGGCTTTCTACCTCCCCGCGGACTTTAATCATTTGATCTATAAACGACTTTGCATGTTGAAGTACCAGAAAACCGGAACCGAAGCCCACTATTTTTCTATACAGATTGTCTATGCGCGATCCTTCCGCTTCGGCTGCGTTTCCGATGTTCCGTATGATAGCGATGGATCTTTGCGCATCCGTTTGCAACTGGCTGTTGTCAAGCCCCATGCTAAACCATAATTTTCCGCCTTCGCTTTCCGCCATTTCGTTTATTCTGCTATAATGTTATGAATCAATTCACTGTTCGCCGGATCATCCCCATTGATGACTTCTCCCTCTCCGTTTTCCCTCTTTTTTCCGCTTTGATAGCTGGGTAAAACGGCGCTGTACAGAATCAGATTGGCATAACTCATTTCATAGAGTACGTAATCTATTGAAAGGTTATACGCCTTCACGATTCCTGCAATTACCGCCCAGATGCTGTCGTTGCCTTCTGTCTCGTCGCCTGAAGAAGATTGATCTCGATCAGGGAAATGGTAGTAGCGAAAAAAAAAGCTAACTCCATGCTCGAAAGCAGTCTCCCAAGCAGTTCGTTTAATTGTTTCGGGCTTGTTTCCTTCAAAATCTTATCGGCAAGAAGGGTTTTTTGCCATTTCGACCAGAAAAATATTTTCCCTCTCAGGATTTTCTTGGCTCCCAGTATCAATATGGCCAGTATCTCTCCCAAGGCCTTGCAATCTTTTGCGATATAAAGGCTCTCAGCGACTATGTTGTCGTTGTCCAGATTGACGGTTGGCAGTTTTGAAACAGCCTCCGATGCCAGTATCAAAGTAGCGATACTCGGAGGCGCCACCTTATACGTTTTGCCTCCGATAACTACCGTCTCTTCTTGCTGCAAGATCGTTTTCGCGGTTTTTCCTTCAATCGTTTCAACCGTTCCTTCCATCCTTTTTTGCCTCTGTTTTTACTTCTTCCTCGGCTTTTACAAAGCCTTTTTCGATCAATTCCTTGGCGCGTTCCTCCGTGTATTCGGCTTCTTCGCCAATGGATTGAAATCGCCCCGTATCCTTATCGACGAAGCTGTTGATCACTGTTACCTTCATAAAACTGTTGTTTTAATTTGTTACGCCGCCGGAGCGGTATAGGGTTTGATCAAGGCGCCGGTTTCCGGTTGCAACGCGTCGAAAGTGTATTTAACCTTATGTCCTTCCGCGGAAGTAAACGTTTCGGTAACGGAAACAGAGGCGCGTTCCATCAGGAATCCCTCCAGTTTCTTGTTTTCCGGAATGACGCGGATAGCGTATTCGTCTGCAATAATCCCGTCCACATCGGGTATCGGTTTAGGCATGTCGTTGGTTATGAACATTTCAAAGGAGAAAGAATATTTGTTCTTATCCCTGCGCATCGCAATACGCTCGCCTCCTTCGATAAACGCTTCCAGTTTGTCGCCTTCTTCGACGGTAAGCGCAAACGAGCCTTGTACCGGCGTCATCACCGCTTTAAACACCCCTATCACGCCGTTTATGTTCAGGGCGATTTCCAAGATCATCTTGCCCCATTTTAATATTTTATTGGCTGCCATAATTTACTTTATTTTTACGTTTTTAAAATGTTGATAATTTAAATTTTAACCGGATGGATACAAAGTGTTGCTTTATTTCCGGCTCTTCTTCCGTATAGATAGTTTGCGCCGTTCGGAACAGATAATTCGATTGACCGGTAGTCAGCGATTCCACCCATTGGCTTGCTTTCGTTTCAACCGCTTTGCAGCGTTTTATATCTCGCAGCAAAACGCCGCTTCCATTGGAATCAACGTCGGGAACATAGATATTGACGACCACCGTGCCGTTTTGCAAATAATCGCCGTCATTATAGCCGGTAACGAACTTCACCACGGCATCCTCTTTTTTAGAATCGTGCGGGCGCGTTCCGTACTTGTAGACGCCTCCGGAAATAAAAGAAGCTAACGGACTGTTTAGAACCATTCCGAAGAGGTCGTCCTCTATTTGCTGTCCTGTCTTGGCCATTTTTATTGGGATGCGAGTTTTTTCTTTAATTCCGTTACCAGCCTTACCGTCAAATCTTCTGCGCTGTCCAGCACATCGTACCCTTTGGCCGCAACGGAAGAAGCATATACCTCTCCCGCTACGAGGATCAGGCAGATGCCGGTAGGGAACTTGCCTGCAACTTCTCTGGCGAACGCTTCGCCTTTTTTCCCTCCTTCGCCTGAAAAACGGCTGATGTCCCTTATGTTTCCGTCTACCGTAATCACATACCCTACGGAGTTTCGAAGGTTGCTTGACCAGTCGATGAAGTGGGGCGTATGGGGCGGTATCAGATGCGGTTTCATGACGGGAAATGAAGGCTGCGGCAACGATTTGACATGATTGACGCATTCTTCTCCAATGGAAGAAAGACGGCGCAGGATGACCTCCTCTTTCCGTTTCAGCTGCCGCTCCAAATGATTTCGAAGCGTTTGCATCGGCGTTTTTTGTTTGATCGGCATAATCACACAATTATTTTAACCATTCCTGCCGCCTCCAGCTTTTCAACCGACAGTACGGAAAATTCGCCCAGATATTCTCCTAACCGCGTTATTTTGATCCGTCCGTAGGAAAAGGGACGCTCTTCGATCAAAATTTCATACGAGGCGTCCGCATACGCATTTCCGTTCTGTATTTTAAGATTGTTCGCTTGGATGGCCGTTACCCTGCCATCCATAACTTTCGTCCACTTTTCGGACAGCTTGATTGGATTTCCATTCTTGTCAAGTCCTCCGCCTGTTTTTCTTGCGGCCCGTATGCTTCCGTTGACTACAATCATCTTACAGCCGGCTTCCTTTGTAACCGAATATCGTCTTTGTTTCCGGAATAAAGGCTTCATCCTCCAATTCCTCGTAAACGGCATTCGCGGCTTTCCGCAACTTCTCGCGGTCGGAATACAGCAGATCGAACTGAATATCCGACTGCCGGATATTGGGCGCAAAGGAAATCCACATCATTACATCGGCCTTGGCCAGACGGTACGGTTTGGATTTCAACACCGTTTCGTCCACTGGGTCTTCAAGCCTTAGATTCCGGTGCATGGCTATGGAGGCGAAAGCCGGTTTGGGAACCGGATAACCGCTGATGCTTTTCAATGTTTCGAGGAGAGTGGCCATGATATCCTGATTTTTTAGAGATTATGCTCTTCCAGAGCCTTTTGCAGCCGTGCAATAGTTTCCTCGTCTAACTGATTGATTTTCTCTATCAGTTTTTCGGCTGAAATATTTGCCGGCGCCTTTACATCGCAGTTTTTCAAAGCGGCAAAAATCGACTCTCTGTCATATTCATTGTCAAAGAGGCTGATTTTGGCAAAGCCATTGCCGTTGTTTTTAACTTCTTTGCAAAGCCCGCGATTGATAAGGTCTGCAATGCGGTTGCCGTCTTGAAATTCAACCGCATCTCCAACTTGATATTTTTTAGCAAAGTCGTCCCTATCTGCAAATCCGCGCAATACCACTAACTTCTTCATGCCTGTATAACTTTAGTATCCAATTGATAAATATGGTCTACATCGCAAATCACCGGTACAGCCCGCGCCTGCGAAGTAGTATACTCGGAAAACGACGGCCTGTTGACGCTGAACATAGACACCAGAATATACTCGTCTGCCCGTTGATACGATACGCCGGCAGCCGGTTGTATCATTTCTGCCAATTGAGCCCACGATAGCACGCCGACCTGTGTGCCTGTCGAAAAAACAACCATTCCCGGCTGCCACGGCTTTTCCGACTTGCGGGCGCCGTCCTTTTCGGTTATAATCGTGCGGTCTATAATGTGAATGGTGCAGCCGTAACGCTGGTCTCTTTTCAGCGCGGCATTCAGTTGCTCAAGCGTTGGAGAAGGAACGTTTTGCGCTGCGCCAAGATAGTTGATTGACCACGCAAAGAAATTTTTCACATTGTCTGTGGCTGTCATGCGCTCAAACGCAACATCATCCATCCACACGTCGGTAAGGGTATTGCCGTCCTGGTCCTTCGCTTTTTTGATCACCCTGCGCAGGTCGTCGAGCGGTTTTGCTGTTGTCGGATTTTCGTCCCACAAAACAGAAACTCCGAACTTGTTGGCTGTAAGGTATCCGTAATCAAGGCGTATGTTTGCGCCGGCATTATCGAGGTCGCTAACCTCGGCAACTCCGGCTGAAAAGCCTTGCAAAAACACCCTCTCCATTAACTCGTACACCCCTGTTATTACACGGGGAGTGTCCGTGAACAATTTTGCTACAATGTCCGATTCCTGAACGAACGCCAGTTGGGACAGAGTGAGCAATTCGGTCACTTGCGCCTCGTTCAGCCATAATTCCATGCCGGATTTGGCAATTTCGCCGGATGCCTTACGTATCGCATCCCTCCGTTTCAGCGGAAGGCTTGAGTCCATCGACACAAAGTCTGCTGAAACGCGCGTGTTTAACGTACTCAATGTCTCCCACTTGCCTGACGAAGAAAACTCCTTACGGAGCATCTGTTTGTGAAGGTAGGCCAGTTCGTTGTTCTGTTTGCCGTTCAGCATCTCGACAATACGAATCACATTTCCTTTTAAGTACTTGTTTATGTACTCTATAAAAAATTGTTCAGTCATTGTTTAATCCTCCCTGAAATCAATTAACGGCAGGGCGGTTTTCACTGCTGCCAGAATGGAGTTCATCGGATACGGAGCCGCCTTACAGTTCACCGTACCCCTTACTAAAATACCTGCCATGGGCAACGTCTTCAACACGGTATTGATTTCGATACCCGCATAAGTGTGATCAGAGGGAAGTTCCGCATAAGCCGTTCCGTCCGCATCAACAGGCATGGGTTTGTATTCTCCGGTGGCCGTCTCTTTTATGATCACATGCCCCGCTTTGATGACGTCGGGGGTAAAGCCCGCAACGTCCAATGTTCTGCCCCCGCGTATCGACTGAAATACATCGACGATAACAATATTGTCTTCGCCCGATACTACGGCTTTGGCGTCGTTTACTAAATTTGCTGCTGCCATTTTCTACATTTTAAATTGGTAATTTACTCAGGACGGCGTCCAATTCTTCTTTTGTCGCCTCCTTGTTGTTCGGTTTGGTCGAACTCCCGCCAATGGGCGGTTTCAGTATAGACCCTTTTGAAGCCAAATCGGCGGCTACTTCCTCTACCTCCGTTGTTGTTTCCGTGATGAACATTCCAAAATCCTCATCCGACATATCCGTCAAAGGTATGCGGCTGTACGGTTTGCGTAGGTTTTCGGGCAGTTTTTCGATCGCTGCTTCCAGTTTCTGTTTTCTCGATACGGAAAGTCGATCCTTTTCAAGCCCCGTTATTTTGTCCATCAAAGCTTTTGCCCATGCCGGTACTTCATCCGGATTTCCGCTTCCTTTCGTGTCTTTGTCGGGTTCGGTTTGTATTTCCTGCCCGCCCCCAGTTGCAGGTTTGCCCTCTTTAACAGAGTACTTTTTTTCGTAGTTAGCGACAGCCGTTTGCGTTGCTTCGGTTGCTCTGCGGTCGGCTTCGCTGTCTATGATTTGTTGAAAGGCAACCCCGTCCACAGCCGGTTGTACCTGTTCGTCGCTGGTTGCAGTCTTGGCCAGTTTTTCGGCTATCCTGCTTAATATGCTTTCGCTAACCCCTTGAAATTTAGCTTTTAGCGCATCTAATATTTTTTGCTTCATACTTAACTTGTTTATTTCAATTGTAATATTTAAAACAAAGCGAGCCATCCACTGTCAGATAACAGTCGATGGCTCGCGTTATATTGTCATAACTCTGGCGCTATGGTTGGTCTCGAAGGACTCGAACTCCGTTAAACGGAGACAGCAAAAGAACGCTTGCATTTCCGGCAATAGAGTAGGATTGTACCGGTGGTATCCTCTGATACTTCAGCAAGTATTTTTCTGCATGCCGGACACGGTATATGCCGGTACGGATGCAAAGTTACTACATTTTCTTTTTTAAAAATAATTTTTTTCAAGAAAATTTTTAGCAAAGATAATCATTTTTTTCGTAAACACTAATGATTTAAGTACTCTAAATTCGTATCATTAGATGAAACAGTTAGATAACATAATAATAATAACGAAGGAGGTTTTTACAAGAAAAACAAAAATAAACGTTATATTTGCAATTCAATAGTAATAATTGGTTTGTTATGGAAATTGAAGGAATAAAATATACGAAAGATGCCGCCGGTCGAAACCGTTACGTACGCATTGATTTGGAAAAATACGGTGAAAATCAATTGCTGGAGGATTTTTTAGACGGATTGGAAGCGTTGGCGTGTAAAGGAGAAGAAACGATTAGTCTTGACGAATTTAACCGATATATTGAAGAAAGGTTAAAAACAAATGTATAAGGTAATTATCAATAAAAAGGTAATTAAGTCATTAGACAAAATACCGGTTGTTTATATTTCAAAAATTAAAGAGGCAATCAACAATTTGGTAAATAATCCGCGCCCGTTCGGATGTATAAAACTGTCAGGGTTTGAAAACCTATACCGCATCCGCGTGGGCATTTATCGGATCATCTACATCATTGAAGACAGTATACTTACGATTGAAGTAATCAAGATCGACCACCGAAGGAGCGCGTATAAATGAAACGGGATACAAAATACAAGGAAAAGGGATAAGATTATTTCTTTGATGTGTAAAAAATATTACTTATATTTGCAATATAAAATCTAAGTGCGCATGATTCAAAATAAGCGCATGAAGTGAGCCTCAAAAACTCATAGGTATGTGTTACGCTTCGGGCGGCTCGTACCTCCTGTTAAGCCGGAGCAATCCGGCTTTCCTATTTATCAAAATTCAAATATTTTATTTTTATTATCAGAAAAATAGAAATAGCCATGTATGTCATATACTTTACCTAACTTCAATAATTTTGTATGGATGTCTTTCAGGTTATTTTCAAATTCAAACACAACTTTTTTGGCACCTTGCTCACGAATTGCTTTTTTAGCATATTTTTCAATATTTCCACTTCCTGATGTTTTCTTTAATTCGGCTGTAATTCCGTTTATGGTAATATCAGAAGAACTAAACCCCGAACGTTCTTTCAGCATTTCTATCTTATATCCGTTTTGGGCAAAAATCATACTCATTGCATATTCTTTGTCGAATTTTTCTTTTTCGTTCTTACTGATTTTTGAATGTTCAATTCGTTGCTTGTCAATGACTAAATATCCCCCGTTATCACGATTGAAATAATCACGCTGCCATTCACTCCCATACAAGTTGTATTGTGTTCTCGCTTCTCTGATATATTCGCTTCTATTTGTCAAGTTTAAATCTTTTGCAGAAATTTCTACAAAGTTAGCATTATCTTTGATGAAATACGGCAGCGTACCGCGTTGTTCGGCGGCTTCGATCCGGTCTTTGTTATCTGCTATCCATTTCTTGAAATTTTCCGGCAGGTATTTGACGCTGTTTTCACTTTCGACGCTCGGCTCTTCTCCGTTCATGATCCGTTCTTCGTCTTTCTCCATCTCTTTTTCTGTTTTCAAGATGGAAACGGCATGGCAGCGACATTGCGGATGCCAACCAGTGAACTGAAACGTTTTGGGATACTTTCCGGCCAAATCGTCGCAAATATCGGCAAACGGCAAACCGTTCAACGTATGGTTGCCGGAGAGGCATATCTCGATTCCTACCACAAAGTCCAGTTGTTTCCAGCGTTCATAATCAGCGGTATGGTAAGCGATATTTGTTTCCGTGACCGTTAAGCGCAGGGCATTTTTGTACGAGGAGCGGTAGACGCCTGCTCCCGGATGATAGTCTTTGGCCGCTTTCGATAATTGCAACTGCCCGTGTTCGTCTCGGACGCGCCTAAAAAGTTTATTCGGCTCCTTGAGGTATTGTTTCAAATCGCGAGCCGTTTCAGCGGCAGAAAGTCCGTTGCGGATTCCCAAATCCAATCCCATTTCAATTTCAGCCTTAAATTGCTTGGTATAGTTCCAAACACGGTCGGAAAGGTTCAATCCGGCTGTTTTTCGGGCTATAAAAGCCTCGCGGGCTTGATCGTTGTTGCTGTAATATTTCCGCTCCTGTTCCTTGGTTAGTTTGTATTTGTTGCCGCCGAATACCCGATCGCAAAGCGCGTTGTTTTTATTGTTGGCTAACGTCCATTCGGAACGCACGCCGTTCACTACGGTAATTTCCAACTGACCGCAAAGTTCTTTCAGAACTTTGTTTATCCGCTCCT
Organism: Candidatus Azobacteroides sp.; assembly: GCA_009783445.1. Lineage (GTDB taxonomy): Bacteria > Bacteroidota > Bacteroidia > Bacteroidales > Azobacteroidaceae > Azobacteroides. The sequence goes on from WRFY01000081.1 coordinate 15,643, forward strand.
TTGTTTTTGGGTAATCGGCAAAAGAAAACGGTTTATCGGGATTGAAATCATACAAGGACACGCCGATAGCGGCTGCTTCTTTTACCGCCGCATTGAATATCCTGTCGATCTGTTTTTGCGATAAACCCAGATTGATCAAATGCTGCTTGTCCCATTGATTCATCGTTACATAGTCGGTTCAAACACATCCGTTTTGCTTTCCTCTTGAATCTGCCGGAGCGTTTCATCCGGATCGTCCGACCAGCCCAAGGCGGCAATTCCTTCCCGCTGCGAGAGGATCGGTTTTCCTCCAGTCGCATTCATAATATTGGAAATGGTATCTTTATCGTCCGTGATCGTGAACGGAACGATCTGATTTTCGACCTGCAAACTGTCGATAGATTCGTTCATTCCAGGCATCATCACTTTCAGGAAGGCTTTGATCACGTTGATTTCCCTGTCGAACATTTCAAGCAGCCGTCCGCTCTCCTGCGTTACTTTCAACATAGCGTCTATCAACAGCATTTTGCGGGATTCTCCCGACATGGGGGTTGTTTTCATATTATCGTAGCTGATGTCCGGCAATTGGAGTTGCGTAAAGAACGATTGTTTCAGTTCGTTGGTAAAGAATTTCAGATTTTCGATAGCCTGATCCCATGTGATATACTTCAATTCAGAACCTTGGGGATACTGTGCGACAGCCTTGAATTCTTTGTTTTCGTCTTTTTCCTGATTAAATAACATATTTTCATCAGAAAATGCTACAAGAACAGGCTTGCTGTTCTTTCTTAAATAGTTTCCGTTCCGGCTGAAAGCCCATTCCCGTTCGTACACGAGGTTGGACAAATTTTCCCATATCGGAGAAGGACGGAAACAATACACTGCCGGTATTTTACCCAGCGAAAAAGCCTGTTCTTCTTTTTCCCAATTATCTCCGGCTTTCTTATATTGGATATGTTTTTCTGCCGTATAAACGTCTAAATATTCCGCGTCTTTGTCCTCTTCTTTGCGTTTGTAATAGAAGGAAAGGGCGATTAAATCGTCTGTATCGGCATCGAAAAGCGGGTAGATGCCGTCGCCTTTCATCTGCGAATAATGGCGGCAACGGAGCTTTAGCCGGCTTGGGAAGCCGTACAAAGAATTGGGTTGTTCGACGGCAAACCACATGGTGGCCGCTTCGCATCCGGCGAAGAGCATCCGGCTTCGGTCTATGTTGACCGTATCAATCCGGTTTTGCTTCAAAATGGATTCGATGGCCGATGCCGCTTGTTGTTCTTTGCCGTCTTTCGGCTTATAAATCCGCTTAACCGGAATGCCGAAGGCCAAACCGATCATCCGTTCAACCGCCAATCTTTGAAGTCCTTCGATCACGCGAGTCACTTTCTCTACATTTCCATCTTCATTCACTATATCCATATAAGCGGTATCGGTCATCACGGGATGTTTTGTCGGGTTGTATTCCTTTTCCAAATCCTCCCAAGCTGGTATTTCAATGGTTTTTTTACGCAATTCGTTTACCGCATCTTCCGGATTCATTGCCAATATTTCTTCTAATGTTTTTGCCATATTATATTATGATTGTTTTTAATGCGCTATTTTGGCTAATCGAGATAAGTCAATCGGCCTTCTGTTTTTTCCAAGTACTTCAGTAAGAATTACGTACCGGATTGCGTCTATTGCATGATTAAATGCGTCGATCGGCTTGTTTAACCACTTTCCGTCTTTATCCTGCTGGTAGGTATAGTTTTTCAGTTCTTTGATTATGTTGTAGCTGTTCTTTGTTACGCAGATTTTATATTCAAGCATTTTGTTAATTCCTGCCTCTATGCTTCCTTGGTATTTCTCTACCGGACGGATATTTATTCCGGCATTGTAAATTTCCTTAATCAGGCGCGGGTCGGCGCTTTCGGATATGATCCGTTTATCGGGGCATTTTTGCTTGATTAACTGTATGATGTCTTTTCCCATCATTTCGGTACGGTAACACAGCTCATTTACATAGATTGCATCGTTTGTTATCACAACTTCAACGATGGCTGTGGGGTCTGCCGTAAAACCAAAGTCCATGCCGATAAACACATGCTTTGCCGGCGGCATTTCTTCTATTGTCTCAATATTCCTGAAAACAAGCCCCTCTATCTGTGCCTGTTGTCCAAGACCGTATATTTTCCAAAGACTTTCGTTTTTATGTTTCAGGCTTTCAATCTCATCAATAATGTTTTGTTCTAAAAACGGATTATCCTTATAAGTGGAAATAAAATGAAAAGTTCGTTTATCTTTTCACGCCGCAAATCCAATGCTCGTCTGCAAACGAAGGATTATAGTCTATAATTGTAAATCGTGTTGTCCTCATTTTCAACTGCTGCCACTCCAGAAACGTTAATTCGTTGGCTTCATTTACGAATAATACATCCCGTTTCCGTCCGCGCAGTTTTTGCTCGCTGTCCGTACTGAAAAATTCCACCCATGAGCCGTTTGAAAAATGATAGATTAACTCGGTTTTATTAAATTGTTTTTCATCGAATAAAAGCATATTCATTAGAATTTCCTTGAAATCAATAAATACGGAACCTTTTAAGGACGGCAAGGTAGCGCGGACAATTGAAAGGCGGGTGTTCGGATGTTGCAGGCAATAGACGATAAGCCATATTAGTGTGTTGTATGTTTTGCTGCTGCGGCTTGAACCCTGTAATGAAACGGTCGTATAACCAGCTTTCACCGCTTGGTCTATTTCACTGTATATTTTCGTTGTCTGTATCTTCTGCATTTTTCATTACTTTTTCCCTGCTGTCGATGATTTCAACTTGAATACAGGTATTGAAGTCTTTTCCGTTGGAAGTAACATCCATTTTTTGCTGTTCGATATAACCGCGTTTCTTACCCCTTGTTTTCAGATAAAACAGGATAGACGCTACATCGCCATTTTTTATATTTATGTGTAATCGGCTTTCGGCAAAATCAAGAGCAATGTTTTCTATGTCTTCGACGATGTTTTTGTAGCATTCATCTTCCTTCATCCATTTGTAATGTGTTGTCCGGTCTATTCCTGCATTTTCACAGGCCGGAGTTACCACGCCGAGCGTTTGCTTTAATGCGTTCAGCATGGCCTTTTTTTTGGCGTTGGTTTTTGTTGGATATTTCATTAGCTTTTGATTAATTAAACAAGAAAAAAATACGGATGCCGGAAAGACAAATCAACATAAAAACCCGACACCCGTATTTTCATAAATCACTGTCTCATCTTCCGCGTCCGAAAGAGCCTACTCTGTCTCTTAACCAAGATTGTACCTGTGGGTTTAGACTTCTATGTCCGCCTGATCCGCTCATTTTTTTGATTTCACTTTAAATTGTTTCACATATTTCGGCTCCGGCAAAGATGCTGTCATTTCAATATCTGTGCCGTACTTCTTTGCTAATTGATAACCATCTACGTATGTTTTTTCTTCGACATCCACGCCTTCCAGCGTATCGAGCCACTTTTCCTTGTCGTGCTTATTGCCGAAGACGACTACGGCATAATATTGCGTATCGGTCATATCGGCAAACTGTTTTCTTTGTTTGCATTTCAGCTTTATTTTTGCTTCCAACTCTAAAGCTTTTTCAATATCTTTCAGCTCTAAATCTTCCATTTCGCTGTAATCTAAAGCTTTTGGTTCAAAGCTATCAAATAATTTGCTCATATAAATATTTTTTTACAAGTTTGTATCTTATTATTTCTGCGTCGATAAGCGGAAAGTAAGATTTGATTGTTTCGTAATCTTCCGGGTAAAATTTCTTTACGCCCATCGTGTAATCATATTTTAGGCCATCCCAGGACCGTCCCCATATCTCGTAATCTTTCGTTAACGGTATGTTATGCGCTTTTATATAATCAAAACATCCTTTGTCTGTTAAATATTTAGTTAGGTAAATAATTTTTTTCGCTTCATCAACATCCGGTATTTTCCTAAGCAAAAGCCGCCGGTTCAGACTGTCGGCCATTTTCATGCAATTGCAATCATATTCAAATCCCGATATATCCATACATTTCAGATAGGCATTCGTTAATTCTCTAAAGGATGTATGGCCGTTCGCATTCTTGGCTATCGTCTTTGCCCGATCGTAAGGTTGCCAATCCAAGTGATCTATATAGTCATAAAGCATTGGATGCGGAAGCCTGACAATCCGCTGTTCAAAATGGTCTTCATACATTTTTATATTGTCTTCGATGAATTTTAAACCGGGTACAACATAAAAATAGATCGGTATGACTTTCAGGCCTGCTTTTAACAGCATATCAAGTCCTACCACGCTGTCTTTGCCCGTAGAAAAGCCCAGCGTTGCCTCCAGTATTCCTTTGCTGTATGCGTATTCTGCCACATTCATATCTCAATATCTTTATTGCAATACGGACAAGTAATTATTTTTCTTGCCTTATTTTTCTTCTTTGTCTTTGATTCCATAACTTCGCTTTCGCTTGTTTCTTCATTTTTGTTGCTTGAAAAAGAATTGAATTCAAGCCCGAAATTTACTAAAGAATCCATATTCCAATCATCGGCCAGAATAGCCTCGTTCCAAGCGCCGTTGTTCACATTGTCGCGTATCATTATTTCGCGCATTTTTTCTTCTGGCAAATCCATTACGTGAACCGGGACTTTTTCCAATCCGAGTTTTTTAGCGGCTTTATACCGGCTGTTGCCGGCGTAAATAGTATAATTGGAATCGCAGATAATAGGCCTTGCCTCGAAATATTCGGGGTTGTTTTTTATGCTTTCGCACAATTTTTCAATTTGCCCGAAAGATATTTTGCGGGGGTTGTCTTTGTGCGGTTGCAATTTATTTATTTCTAAGTATTTCATTACTCGTTTTTAAGAAGCAAAGATACAAATTATTTTCAATAATACCTATTTAAAAAGTTCAAATTCGAATAATAACAACCGTCGCTATACTCTGTGAAATTGCCGAATAACTTTATTTTTCTTCCGCTCATCAGCGCAAACTTGGAAAAACCCATGTTTTTTATCATTATATCATCAAACGTGCGGGAATTGTACCCGTATTTATTTATTGCTTTCATTGCAATATCCTTGAAAAACGTTTCACTGTCTGTCATATCGTTTTTAGTTTCGACGTTCAAAACGCCATTGTGGGCAAAGCTAATATTTCCATTTTTAAATGGGTGGCAATTGGCGCGCTTTACGCTGCCGGTTGTTGCATATCTGAAATGTATAATACACGGTTCGTTTTTATCTGCCTTGCGTATTTCTTTCATAAACAAATCAAAAAAAAGAGTTTTATAAATTCTTTCGGCGGTGCAAAACCCGAAGCCGTGCGGGTTATGCAATGCCGCTTGATTTAATATTTTCTCGTTGGGCAATTTAATGCCGCTTGGTTTTACGATTATTACGCACATATTATTATAAGGTATTATGCGTACCGCCCTCATGCGAGAGCGGCGGCGCGGTTGATAAAATATTGTTTCTCTTTTTTTGTCATGATGCCGGCGGGTATATCGTTTATTTCATTTACATAATCTGTAAGAATGTGTTTTTCAGACCATTTTATTAAATAGGTAAGAAATAACAGCCACGACCGTATTTTAACAAAATTCGTCGTACCTTGATGCTGCCTGAATTCAACGGTGTTATGCCGTCTGTATGAAATAGGGTTGACTTTATAATACCTGTCGTTGCCGAAATAATTTTGTATCTCTTCATGGTCTGTACATTCTTTCAGCTTTTCAATGGTCTTGCCTTCAAACCCTTTGCAATAGGAGTTGAAGGCACGCCTCGAAGGCGCAACCATCTTATTAATGGCCTGTTCGAGGTACATATAATTGACGAACACGTTTTTATAGGTATTGAAGCTGATATTTTGCAGGCCGAAATGTGCATGCAAACCTGTTGAACGGTTTACCCTTGCACCGGCATCGTTTAAGGCTTTGCATACTTTTTCTAAATTGTCGATGCCTGCACTATTGCACAATACCGGCGAAACAACTTCAATGGGGTCGCTGCCTGTTATTGAACTGTCTGAAACGATCTTAAAATAAGATTTTGTTTCATGGTTATACGATTCTTCCGTCATTTCAACGCCGCTTTCTTTGCAAAGTTCTGTAAAACGCGCTTTGTCTGCACCGTAACATTCTATTTCAACGCCTATTGTATAAAGAACGTCGTTTTCTGCTTCGTACAGTTCGAAAAGAGTCGTTACATCTTCTTCTGTAAGCCCTATTTGAATCAGAGCGTCTTTCTTTTCTTCTTTTTTCAAGTTGCTTTTCAGAACTTTGTTGATTTGTCTTGTTGTCATTGTTGTATGCACTTAATTCGTGTCGTGCGCAACTGTTAAATGATTGTTTACTATGCGTTTGCTTTCATATTATCTCTTATGGTTTTGAGCCTGTACCAAAAATCATAAGTGT
>WRFY01000082.1 GCA_009783445.1 Candidatus Azobacteroides sp.
ACTGTTTATAGCGGTCGAACTGTGCTTTGTTTGCTTTGCCGTTTAAATCTATGCCTATATCTTTTGCTTCAATATATCCGACCGGAATTTCTTTTCGTGTAACAATGTAATCGGGCGCTCCGCAAGCAATACGCTTGGGTTCGTTGGTAACGGTTAAACCGACGGTTATTTTTTCCAACAATCCTTTCAAAGCGGGACGATAGGTATGTTCGGTCGCATTACCCGCCTTGTATATCCGATCGAGTTCGGCAATGTATTGCATTATTTCATTTTGCATCCCAATTATTTTTAGACTACAAATTTAAGAAATTTTATCGGATAAAATGGATAGCTCTACCACCCTCAACATTTGATTAGAAACGCAGATAATGCAGACGCATGCAGATTTTTGTTATCTGCGTTGATCTGCATTATCTGCGTTCTCAATATATCTGCGTTCTTAAACGGCGCTATTATTCTACCAAAGTAAAAGTAGTTTTTAAGGGAGCATTGCTATCTCCTCCTACCCAAACATTGAAATCTCCGGGTTCGGCTTTGCGAACCCTATCCCTACCCCAAAATGCAAGATCATCGGAAGTCAGCGTAAATTCGACGACCTTAGCTTCTCCTGCTTTCAACGAAACGCGGGAGAAACCTTTTAATTCTTTTACGGGACGAGCAATAGAACCAACCACATCCTGTACGTACAATTGCACCACTTCGGTTCCATCCACATTGCCAATGTTGGCAACTGTGGCTTGAATAGTCAATGGCTCCCCTTCTTGGATGGAAGGAGCAGACAGTTGCAAATTGGAATATTCAAATGTGGTATACGACAGTCCGTAACCAAACGGGAAAAGCGGATTTTTACCATAATCCAAATAATGGGAAGTATTTCCCAAGGAGGTTTGTTCGGCCTCTACCGGAATATCGTTCAGAGAAGCTGCGCGATCGGGAGCTGGCCGGCCTGTATTGTTATGATTGTAATACAAGGGTATTTGTCCCACATGGCGAACAAAAGTCACCGGAAGTTTTCCACTGGGGTTGGCATTCCCAAACAGCAAATCCCAAATAGCGGGGCCGCCCATCGTTCCCGGATGAAAATTGTATAATACGGCATCAGCATAAGGCAAATCCTTTTCGATTGTTAACGGCCGCCCAGCCATAATGACCAACACTACCGGCTTGCCGGTACTTTTCACTTCGCGGAGCAAATCCGATTGTACGCCTACCAAATCAATATTGGCCAAACAATGGGCTTCTCCCGACAAAATAGATTCTTCGCCCAGGAATACAACCGCCACATCCGATTGCTGCGCCGCCGCTCTGGCTTTTGAAAAAGCCGACTTGTTTGAATCGCGGGAATAAGCCAACGCCGGTTCGTACCGATATTTTACCTCGGGATACATCGTCTGCAAAGCCTTGATCGGAGTAAGGGAGCGTTCTTTTTCGCTATCAAAAACCCAAGTTCCCAATTGTTCATGCGGAGCGTCGGCCATAGGGCCGATTACGGCTATTTTGCCGTTTTTATTCAATGGAAGCAAATGATTGGCATTTTTCAATAAAATGGCCGATTGGATAGCCGCTTCCTTAGCAGTAGCCAATGATTCTTCGGCATACGACGCGGACGGCGCTTGGGTATCGGCATACGGATGATCGAACAATCCAAGACGGTATTTGATTCGTAAAATATGACGAACCGCTTCGTCAATTACCTTATCCGACACTTTTCCGTCCCTGACTAATTCCGGCAAATATTTTGCATAAGCGCCGCTCACCATTTCCATATCCAAACCTGCATTCGAAGCGATCTCGGCCGCCTGTTTATCGTCTTGAGCAAAACCATGAGCAATCATTTCGGTAATGGAGGCCCAATCGGATACCACAAAACCGTCGAATTTCCATTCGTCGCGCAATACGTTTCTCAACAAATAGGTATTGCCCGACGACGGGACCCCGTCGTTATCATTAAAAGAAGTCATCACGGTGGCAGCTCCCGCATGGATAGCGCTTTCAAACGGACGCAAGTAAACATTCCGCATCAGATGAGGAGGAATATTGGTCGAGTTGTAATCGCGTCCTCCTTCTCCTGCTCCGTATCCGACAAAATGTTTTACGCAGGCCGCTATGGCAGTCGGATTGGAGAGACTATCGGTTTGAAATCCTTTGACCATGGCCGCTCCAAGCACAGACGCCAAATACGGATCTTCTCCCAGACTTTCGGCGATACGTCCCCAACGGGCATCGCGCGAAATATCCAACATAGGCGCAAAGGTCCAGTGTATCCCTACAGAACGAGCTTCTGTCGCTGCAATCCGCGCGCCCTTTTCTACTATTTGCGGATTAAAAGAAGCCGCTTGCCCCAATGGAATAGGGAATATGGTCTTGAATCCATGAATTACGTCGCGTCCAATGATCAACGGAATGCCCAACCGGCTTTCTTCCACCGCTATTTTTTGCAACCTATTTCCCTCGACAGGATCGACCACATTGAGCAACGATCCAATTTCTCCCGCTTTGATTCGTTTGTCCAACTCCTGAGAATTCCCCTCATAGTTCAACTGATTCATTTGGCCGATTTTTTCTTCGAGCGTCATTCGAGAAAGCAATTGATCAATCGCCGTATCTTCCGTGTTTTTATGAGTGCAGGCCGTTATAACGCCTGCGATAAACAAAATGGATAAGTATTTTATATTCATCGTTAAAAAAATTAGAATTATTACATTTTCATCACTTTCACAACGCCGGTTTCTTTCTGATTGTTTTCAACCCGTAGCAAATAAACGCCTTTTGGCAAACCGGTTAAATCTAATTCGCTGGTATGGGTTGACTGCAAAATGATTTTCCCTGTCATATCCTGCAAGCGTACGGAAGATAGGGGAATTTTCGAAATAATCTCCAAGCGTTCATGGATAAGAGTGGTATAAAACTCGAATGCTTGCATTCGATGGGTTTTGATCCCTGTATTTTGAGTAGAACAAATCTGTATCCAATTCAGAGCGAGTTCGCCTTGCTGCATTTGCAAGCGTATTTTTTGCTTCCCTGCTTTCAACGGCGCTGAAACAACCCTAGTCGTCCACTGGTTTAAACTTCCTGCGGATTCCAAACTGATTTCATCTACAGGCGTTTGATCCACCCAAATGCTGAATTGAGACAATGGATAGACCGACACCCGAAAATACAGATCATACAGATCGTCTGCAGGAATGTCTACATTGTATTCTACCCATTTTCCCTGCGTAAAATCACAGACATTCAATCGACCCGTATCATCCGATGATTGTCGAAGATGTATCGAACGGGTTGCCTCTGCATACTGCTCTGCGGGAATGGTATCGTTGATGGTGAAAAAGAAATTTTCATTCCATGAAGACATGCAGGTATAAATCATCCCTTTTTCTGTTAACTCTCCGGAGGCATCTTTCAACAGCTGCATATACGGATAAGAATTGACGACTCCGCTGCGTCCGGTAAACCATGCATAACGGAATACATCCGGATCGGATTCAAGATAATTCACGGATTCTGCAATAAAATTTCGTTGCATGGCGTCCGTCACGCCGCTTTCCCAAGCGCAGAATTCTGTAAGCCAAATGGGTTTGCCGTATTTTTTGAATAAACCAATATACCATTCCAGGGCGGAAACATAATTCATATAACAATGAACGGCTATATAATCGACACGACACCCGGAACAGGCTGTAAAAAAATCGTCCAAATATTTTACAGGATCCGTATATTCTATTCCATTCTCAATCACAGCTCCGCCCTTGCCGGGGGCAAAATTTACGGCCGGCCCCACAATTTTCAGTCCGAATTCATCGGCAATGGCTTCGATTTCCGGCCACTTAGCAGCCGCCTCCGAGGGTTTCATGCATGCCTGCGATGTAAAATTAGGTTCGTTAAAAGTCAATATATACTTGGCGTTCGGATTATTCTGAAAAAAATTCCGAAGCGTTTCTTTTTGAAAGTTTCCATTCCAAATCATGGGAATAAATTCCATACCCTCTGCCTTGGAAGCGTTGGCGACTGAAGTATTAGCGGGAGCAGACGACCAATTGTAAAACCAACTCAATCCTTCGGAAAGCGTTTTTAGGTCTTTTGCATCCTTGATATCATAAGAAATACCCCGTTTCCCGCTCCGTGTTTGCGCATAACTTGTGAGAATCGTACTAAAAAAGAAAAATAAGATAAATACGATCGACTGCTTGGATGACATGGATTAGATTAAAAATTAGTATAACTTAACTCAAAGATAATAAAGGTATACTTATATTATTTTCCACACAGCAAAAAAGTAGAAGAATAAGGGTTGCAAAACAATGCAATCTATTGATTATAGTAAAATTAATACAAATCTGTTCTGCAAAAAAAGTAGAAGGGATTATTTGATTTTCATCACCTGATTTTCAAAATCATCTCTCGATCCTTTCGCCCTGTTCTTTATTTTTACCCGATAATTATAAATGGTATTAACTGCATAACGGAGAAATTTGGAGATTTGAAAACTATCGTCAATGCCCAACCGGATCAGAGCCAATATGCGTAATTCCGTATTGAGCAATTCTCCTTTTTTCAACACAATAGGATCGTTTGGTTGCAACAGTTCATTGACTTTTTTCTCAAAATTAGGAAACAGTTGAAGAAAGGCAGTATCAAAATTAGCGTATAATTCCTTCAGCTCTTTATTAAACATATCTTGTGAAGAGGTTATTTTCAATACCTCTGTAATTTGTCCATTTTGAATATTCTTATGTATCACGCGCCGGTAACCGTCTAACTTTTCAATATAAGTGGAACACAAATTAATAAATCGCCCAATGTATTCTTCCTTGATTTGATTGGATTCGGTCAAATCGATATTCGCTTTCTGGAGGGCGACATTTATTTGTTTCAAATCGCTATTTAATTTGATCAACTGATCGTTCGCATCCTGTAAGCGGCTTCTGGCGGTCGACAGTTTTTTCATTTGCTTATAAATATAGATTATGGCCAATATAAGCATCGGCATCAATGCCGCAATAAGGATCAAAGACAACTGCAAGCGGCTGTTTTGCTTTTCAATCATGGACTGGTATGTTTTATCTATAAGCGATAAAATAGAAGCGCTTTGCAGGTTTCTCAGCCGTGCATTATAAAACATTGTTTCATTCCATGAAAACCGAATATATTCATAAGCCCGCTCAATATTTCCTTCCTCATATAGAATTTCGGCCAACATCCATAAAGACGCATGATCTTTTGTAGCCGACCGGATATCGGAAAGTGCAGACAAAGCTAAATAATGTTTTTGTTCTTCACTATTTCCTTCAAATTGATAGGTAAGGGAACGATGATAAGCTGCCAAGGCATGTTCAGGGGTATTCGGTTTTACCTTTGCAAGCCGAAGATCATTGATACGGTAAGATTCGGCAAAATTGCGGTTATACCGGCTGCGGGTTTCATCCATGATTAATTTCATTTCCGAATCAGCGGGTAATCGAGCATTCAATGAATCGATATATAGATCGGATTTTTCCCGATAAAGCATGGCCATGCTTTTATCTTGCGTATAGAAGGCCAATTCGCCATAGATATGGGCGTAAGCATCATAGTAATCAATTAAGAAGCGGGTGGGCAACTTGTTTCTTTGGATGGTCTCAATTCGGTCGACAGCTTCTTTATACATGCCAGCCGATCCCAATAAATGAGAAAGCGTAATAATGCTGGCATACTCGTCGTCGAGATTGCGCATTCGTTTCGCAATCCGAACGCAAACATTCAGGTAATAAATAGCCGAATCACACGTATACGACTTGTATTCCTTATACAAATCCAGGTTGAGTTGATAATAATCAAGAGAAAGAGTGTCGGTATGGAGCAATTGGATTTTCAATTTTTCAATGCGAGATTGCTTATCAATATCGTACTTTGCCGCATTTCGAATGGTTTTATCCAATTTCGTTAGCAAAGAATCCAGCACATTGGCAGCTTGAGTTGCACATCCCCACCCTAACAACACCAGCAAAAACAATAGTTTTCTCTCCATAAATCCGCCTTTGAATAATATTCGAACAAGAATTTGTTCTACAAAATTAGAAAAAACGTAAAAGATACGGTTAATTCACACCTCCTTGTAATAATGGCCGCAGTATTAATTCATCTTTCGCTTCCGAGCTGCTTAAAACGGTTAGTAATTCCTAAAAAATTATACTGCAACGACTTTCTTCTTCTCCTCATGCTAACGTTTGGGTGGAAGATGGGGCTCGAACCCACGACCCTCAGAACCACAATCTGATGCTCTAACCAACTGAGCTACGACCACCATGTAAATTTACGGCTGCAAAGATACAATTTTGTTCTTACTCGACAAAGTTTACCGGAAAAAATTTTATGGAAAAATTCTCTTTCTCGGGTTGATCGTTCATTTTATATTCGCTTACTCCTTCATTGTACTGATTCAAAAGCTTGCGCATTTTTTGAGCAAATTGCTTCATCTTCAGAGCATTCGCTTGATCTAATCGAAGGATTGGCTTATCAGAAAGAGGATCGCCGGAAGGTTCGGCCAAAGAAACCGGAACAATCGAGAAATCCGTTTTGGTTCCATTTTTTTTCTTTTCCGTATAATGCAGCAGGTATTGACCAGAAGATATTTCGGTTTTGTCTGGTTTTTTAGACAAAACCACTTTGATGATTTGGCCGCCATACGTATTTTCGGCAACCATGGCCGAAACAAAATTTCCCAACGAATACACAATCAAATGGGAAATAGCTCCCAAAGAATCGCGAACAGCTTTGGAAGGTTGAATAACATGCGGATGCGAACCCATTACAATGTCCACTCCTTCGTCTATCAAAAACTGTGCGGTCTGCTTCTGCATTTCATTTTGAATCAAACGGTATTCTTCGCCCCAGTGCATATTGGCAATAATCATATCGGCCTTGAGTTCGCGCGCCTTTTTTATATCGTCCTGCATTTGTTCTCTATCTATATAATTAACCCACGTGGGCGGAATGGGATCGATTCCATTGGTGCCATACGTGTAATTCAAAAAAGCCAGACGTATGCCGTTTTTGTCCACCATCAGGGGATATACTTGGTCTCGCTCGTACGCATCCCTGAAAACGCCCGTATGTTGGACTCCCAACGAATCCAGGACATTCAATGTGCGGAGAAGTCCTTTTGAAGAGCGGTCCAAAATATGATTGTTGGCGGTAAGAAAAATGTCGAATCCGACGTCTTTCAAAGCTATCGCATATTCGTCTGGGGCGCTAAACATCGGATACCCTTTATAGGGAGTTCCCCCCAAAGTCACTTCCAAATTAACGACGGCTATGTCGGCTTGTTCTATTTCGGGGGCAATGTATTCGAAATAAGATGTATAATCGTATTTTCCATTCCGGTAAGCGCTGTTGATCTGGGATTGATGCTGCATGGCATCGCCCGCAAACAAAAGCGCCAGTTCTTGCGCTTTTACAGCATCCATTTGAAAATATATTCCTGCAAAGATGCAAAAAATAACAAAAGGATTATATCGTTTCGGTTTCATATCCGTAAATAGCCTTTTGTCCGGCTAATAAAGTATTTTTCATTAATGATATTATAGTCATAGGTCCAACGCCGCCGGGAACAGGCGTGATAAAAGAACATTTGGGAGCCACTTCTTCAAAAACGACATCGCCTTTTAATTTAAATCCGGATTTGGTTTCTTTGGAAGGAACACGGGTAGTACCTACGTCGATCACGACAACGCCTTCTTTGACCATGTCTCCCTTCAAAAAGCAGGGAACGCCCAAAGCGGCTATGATAATGTCGGCGTCCCTGCAATAGTTTTGAATGTCTTTGGTTCTGCTGTGGCAAACGGTCACCGTACAATCGCCAGGATAGGTTTTTTGCAACATCAATGCGGCCATCGGTTTTCCGACAATAGAACTGCGCCCTAAGATCACGCAATGTTTTCCCTCTGTCTGGATAGCATATCTTTTTAGCAATTCCCTGATACCTGCAGGAGTAGCCGGCAAAAAACAAGGCAAACCCATAGACATGCGCCCCACATTGACCGGATGAAACCCGTCCACATCTTTGCGGTAATCGATTGTTTCAATCACTTTCTGTTCGGAAATGTGTTGGGGAAGCGGTAATTGGACAATAAAACCGTCGACATCTGGATCGAGGTTCAATTCGACAATTTTATGTAGCAGTTCAGTTTCGCTCACACGATCTTCATAACGAATCAAGGTGGATTTAAATCCTATTTCTCCGCACATTTTTACTTTGTTGGCGACATAGGTTTCGCTTCCCCCGTTGTGTCCTACCAGAATAGCCGCCAAGTGGGGGCTTTTCCTTCCTTCGGCAAGCATTTGTTCGACTTCGTCGGCAATCTCCAATTTTATTTGAGCGGCAACCGCTCTTCCGTCAATGATATTCATAGATTTATTTTTTTCCATAGATAGCCTATGGTTAATAAAATATCGCCCCTTCCGGGACGAAAAGCTCAAGATGTCCCTCTGGACATTCTACTTGATTAACCCTAAGCTTCAGCTTACGGATTAATCTTTATCGTCTTCTTTTTGCAAAATTTTTATTGGTCAATTTTTGAGTTGTCATTGCTTTCATCATCTTGCAGGTTTCGTCAAATTGTTTGATCAATTTATTAACATTTGCCACCGAGGTTCCGCTTCCTTTGGCAATGCGGGTTTTACGGCTTCCATTCAATATGCCCGGATTGGTTCTTTCTTTGGGAGTCATGGAATAAATGATGGCTTCAATTTCTTTGAAGGCATTGTCGTCGATATCCATGTTTTTAATCATTTTGCCCATACCCGGTATCATGGACGCCAAATCTTTCAAATTACCCATTTTCTTTATTTGTTGAACTTGGGTGAGAAAATCGTTGAAATCGAACTGATTTTTAGCAATCTTCCGTTGCAAACGTTTGGCTTCTTCTTCATCGAACTGTTCTTGAGCCTTTTCCACTAAGGAAACAATATCGCCCATTCCCAGAATACGGTCAGCCATCCGCTTGGGATGAAAGAGATCGATGGCATCCATTTTTTCGCCCGTTCCCACAAATTTGATGGGCTTGTTGACCACCGAGCGAATGGAAAGTGCGGCTCCTCCGCGCGTGTCTCCGTCTAACTTTGTAAGTACCACGCCGTTGAAATCCAAGCGTTCATTGAATTCTTTCGCTGTATTCACCGCGTCCTGACCAGTCATCGAATCGACCACAAACAGTACTTCGTCGGGATGGATGGCCTTTTGGATGGAAGCTATTTCATTCATCATCTGTTCGTCGATCGCCAAGCGTCCGGCCGTATCAATGATGACGACATCTTTTCCGAATTGGATTGCGTGCTTAACAGCGTTTTGAGCAATTTGGACTGGATTTTTATTTTCGGGTTCGGAATAGACTTCGATTCCGATTTGTTCGCCTAAGACCTTCAACTGGTCGATGGCCGCAGGACGGTAAATATCGTCGGCCACCAATAAAGGTTTTTTGCCTCGCTTGTCCTTCAACATTTTGGCTAATTTACCGGAGAACGTTGTTTTACCCGACCCTTGCAAACCCGACATCAAGATGATCGAGGGGTTACCCGTTAAATTCAGTTCTGCCGTTTCTCCACCCATTAATTCTGCTAATTCGTCATGGACGATTTTTACCATCAATTCGCCGGGCTTTACGGATGTAAGCACGTTTTGTCCCAACGCTTTTTCCTTTACCGCATCGGTAAACGATTTGGCAACCTTATAGTTCACATCAGCGTCTAACAAGGCTTTACGAACATCTTTTAATGTTTCGGCAACGTTAATCTCGGTGATTCTTCCTTCACCTTTCAACAATTTGAACGACCGTTCGAGTCTATCGCTTAAATTTTCAAACATCCTTTATAATTGTATCTGGTTTTTATGAAATATGACTATCGTTATAGAAATGCAAATGTACGAAAAATTTTCTTTCAAACCTCTAAAAAACAAATTTTTGCCCAAAAGGAAAGTGGAAATGGGTAGCGATATGGGAAAGAGCGGTCTGCTTTGGTTTGCTTCATTTTTCCCATTGTTTCAGATATATCCGCATAAAAGCATAATTATTTTTTGAATGAACAAACAATCAAAATATTTTGCGGAATTATTCCAATTTATCGAGGGAAAAAACCGTATTGAAAATAAAATCCTAAATTGTTCTATTTTTTTGACATTTTTGTTTGACTATTGAACAAATAATGTTTAACTTCGTCGCGAAATACAATTTTTTGAGCAGATGAAATTTAGGACGCCGCGTAAATATGGCTGAGAGTTATGCTCCGGGTAATTTTTCCGCAGTGGTTCTGAAATCCAATTATCACTCTGCGTGTTTTGAATATACGGTCGATCAGGCCGGCAGACCGCCCAAGGATACATTAAAAGTCCGGTATCCGCGTATTTATGAATTGCTGGAAATACGGAATGATTTCTACCGGAAAATGGATGCAATCGGTTATACTCAAATGTCTAAAGAGGTTTACGAAGCGTGGTTGAACTCGATAAACGAAGAAAAGGAACGGCGAGAACACGATGCAAAGTACAGCCAAGTATTGCGGTTGCTCAAATAATTAGAATAAATTTAAAAAAACAAAAAATATGAAAAGAACGCTCTTATTTTTCAGCATTTTGCTTGCGGCGGGAACAGTCCATGCGCAAGACATTTTAAAGAAGTACGGTTATGACAAGAAAATACTGACACTGAGCAAGGGACGTTACAAGGAAACGTTTGTCAATGAAAATGTAATGCAAATCGGCACCGTGCTTATCGACACTCGGACAGAGAAAGTGGTTAAGTTTTTGGAGGAAGATACTACTGAAGTAAGCTACAAAGCAGATAACACAAGCCGGTTTATGACGATTGATCCTGTGGCGGAGAAATATCCGGAGTTATCTCCGTACGTTTATTGTAATAACAACCCCGTAAGATATATTGACCCCAATGGAAAGGAATGGAAAACTACGCAAGACGAAGAGTATGCAAGACGATTACAACAAGAAATGAATAATAGGATAAATTCTACACAAACGAGTTTAGATAAAGTAAGCGGATGAAAATGTTGGATATACAGATAAAAATCAAAATGGAATCATTGTAATGGATATTGCTAATAATGACAGTATATCAAATGGCATACACGAATCATCACACGGTTATGATTGGTGGAAGAATGGCAAACCTACAGTAGGATATGGAGGCAATTTTATCCCAGTAGAAGAAAAAGCATATAGTCGTCAATTTTCGTATAATAAATCAACGCTTCCTATTTCTTATTTTGGAAGAGCAAATTTTCTAAACGATATCAATGGGCGTTGGGTATTAGGGATACAATCAGGAGGAGCGTATATATACATAGAAAGAAATTACCCAGGCGGTAAACCACAAGATATTTTGAAGACACTGCGACAACTAAAATAAGAGCAGCTATGAAAACTTTGATTTTTTGCACAGCAACAGTTTTCATTTTTTTTGGTTGCCAAACGCCATTAAATATAGAAGGCACCTATAGTAGCAGGAAAGATTTGAATAAATTTGAATTATGTCTTGATTCAACGTTTTTATATACTTCTTTATGCTATAAAGGTTCTTCTTTTGTCAACAAGTATTCCGAGGGTAAATGGAGCCGCATTGATAAAAATACTGTTGTGATAAACAGTAGAATAACAGACAATATTATTCCGCTGCAAGTAGAAAGAGTTAATACTTCAGACTCAATTATTCAAATCTGTCAAAATTTAGTTATTTCCCAAAAAAGAAATCAATACAAATATAAAAATGAAGACTTTTTGGTAACGCCATATATTGAGGAGAACAATTACTTAGAATTGCATCCTGAATTATCGGACGAGCCTATACAAATAACTAAAAATGAATTTCTCATATCACTTGGATTTGAACCGGATACAATAAATTCTTCGGAAGTGGCAATGGTATGCCATCCCGTAAAAAGAGGTTCGTATTGTATTTATCCCGAAAAGCCGTTCAGCAATATTTATTTTGAAATTGAAAAACGCCCGAAAACAGTGGAATGTAGAACTTTTTATAGGTTAAGGACAGAAAAAGTAAATATTCCCGTACAATTAGGCGATTTACTTTCAATTAATATAGCTTTGAATGATTTTCTTTTTTCATATAGAATATTTGATAATGAAAAAATTAAATTAAGCGGAAGTAAACTAATATTTAAAGATAAAGAAGACAACAATAAAAAGAATAAACTTTACATTAAAAATTGAATTCGATAAATTTATATTTCGAGTATCTTAAAATTAAAAATTCCGAAATAGATGTATCCAGTTTCCAAGACATGCATCCTCTGACGCTTCAGAATATTTACAAAGTAATAAAGAAAAAAACGTTTGGTTTGCAGCCTTTTATTTTTTAACTTTTATTTTTTAAATCGAAATAGGTTTGTGCAATTATGGCAAAATATTATTAAATATCGTCATTCTTGCTCTCTAAAAAACAGAAAACTATTCTCCTCCTTTTCCTCCTTTCAGCAAATTCGATAAAGATCGCGGCACATAGAAAGTGTTATTTTTATCGACATAAACAATTACCGACTTCAATTTATAGTCTTGATTATTGACTTTTATCATATTAGTATTCGGCGTAATTTCCAGTTTTGCTTTTTTACCTTTCACTTGCAATACGGGAGCGCCATTTTTCTTAACGATTGTATACGTATAATTAGTAAAAACATCGGTATGTTTCGCAAAATATTTATCGGTTAATGAATCCAACGGAGTATTCAGATTCAATGCCTGATAGAGATAACGATTCAATTCGATATTGGTATGGTGACCGGTCAATCCTTTGGAACGGGGATCGTAGTTAGCCAAAAACACTTCTTCACCCGTATGTCCGTGGGTTGTAAATCCAAAGCAAGTATGACCGTCTATGATTTTAGCCACAACCTGTACCAATTTCGAACCTTTCATTCGCTCTTCGTCAGAAAGAAAACTCTGGTTGTAATCGCTGCATTGCATCAGCTGGGTATATTCATCGTCTGTCAATGAAATACCGGTCAACTCGATAAATATTTCTTTCAGACGAGAAACATTGGCCTTTTGCAATTTTTCAACTAAACCGCTGGCGCTGGTTTTGATCCGCGAGATATTGCCAAACAAATCTTCTTTGGTCAACTGCGAATATTTGGTACATTTACTCGAGCCGATACTGAATCCGCTGTTTCCGTGATCGGGTACTACTACCACTACGGTCTCTCCATTTTCTTTAGCAAAATCGAAAGCTACGCCGCAAGCTTTGTCAAAAGCCAGCATATCGGTAATCAGCGCAGCTGCATCGTTGGCATGAGCCGCCCAGTCCACTTTGCTTCCTTCGACCATCAACAGAAAGCCGTTTTCGTTTTTCGACAATAATTGGATGGCTTTTTGAGTCATTTCTGCCAAAGAAGGTTCCGTAGACGGATCGCGGTCGATATCGTACGACATGTCGGTATCCCGAAAAAGCGCCCACATTCTTGGCTTTTCGCAAGTACGGTAATTGTTCATGTCATTCAGAAAAACCTTATACCCCTCTTTTTCCAAATAGTCTTTCAGGGGAGGGGTCAAAATCTTTACGCCTCCTCCAATGACAACGTCTACTCCGTTGTGAACCATTTGGGGAGCAATCCAATCATAGTTTTCCCGGTCGTAACTGTGCGCCGCGCAATCGGCAGGGGTTGCATGAGGAAATTCACAAGTGAAAACCAGACCCGTGGATTTATTCTGAACCAAGCGAGCCGCTTCCATCAAAGTTGCCAAGGGTTGATAGGCAAGATCGGGATTCATCGGCAGAATATCATTCCCCGGATCAGCCGGAGGATAAGTCGAAATAAAACCCGCCCGACTTGGGTATCCGGTCATGTAGCAAGAGGTTGTAGGAGCTGAATCGCCAATGGGAGCATTTGACGAATAAGTCAGAATGGTTCCACAAATGTAAGGGTCTATATTTAAATGCGTGATTTCAGGATGGTTGTAACGCTGATACCACCGTGCGGCAGAAACGACGCTGAGAGAAGTGCCGTCGGGAATCATCAAAATAACATTTTTAATTGGCTTTTCTTGCGCAAACAGGCTGCTTTCCACCCACAGAAGCAGCAGTAAAAGGCTGGTAATTTTTTTCATCGTATTAGTCTTATATCACTATGTTAATAATCTTATTAGGTACGACAATCACTTTTTGCGGCGTTTTTCCCTCCATCCACTTGCGGGCGGTTTCATGGGTCAATACGGTTTCTTCGACTGTTTCCCTCGATGCATCCGATGGAAAATCCAAGGAAAAACGGGCTTTTCCGTTAAAAGATACGGTATACTTTACGAAACTTTCCTTTAAGTATTCTTCATTGTAGTCGGGAAATACAGCATCGCAAATTGTTGTCTGGTTTCCCAACCGGCTCCATAATTCTTCCGCAATATGAGGAGCAAAGGGAGCTATCACAACCACTAAATCGCTCAATACGGAACGTTTATTGCATTTCAAAGCAGTCAGTTCGTTGACGCAAATCATGAAAGCAGCCACCGTCGTATTGAAAGAAAAGTTTTCGATGTCCTGAGCTGTCTTTTTGATGAGTTTATGAATTGATTTTAATTCTGCTATGGTTGCCGATACATCGCTTACAAAAAATTGATCCTCCTTGAAAAATAAATTCCAGAATCGGCGTAAAAAGCGGGAAACGCCATCGATTCCGTTGGTGTCCCACGGTTTGGATTGTTCCAATGGACCCAGAAACATTTCATAAAGACGTAAGGTGTCGGCGCCATATTTTTCCACTATATCGTCCGGATTGACCACATTGAACATGGATTTGGACATTTTTTCGATTCCCCATCCACAGATATATTTGCCATTTTCCAAAATAAATTCGGCGTCGGCATATTCCGGATTCCATTTTTTGAAAGCTTCCACATCCAGCGTATCGTTCGATACCTTGTTAACGTCCACGTGAATAGGAATTACATCGTATTGTTCTTTCAACCCTGCAGAAACAAAAGTATTGGAATTTTTAATGCGGTAAACAAGATTGGAACGCCCTTGAATCATCCCTTGATTAATTAATTTTTTAAATGGTTCGTCTTCGACAACCCAACCGAAATCGAAGAGAAATTTATTCCAGAAGCGGCTGTAAATCAAATGACCGGTGGCATGTTCCGTTCCGCCGATATACAAATCGACATTTCGCCAGTATTCGTTTGCTTCTTTCGAAACTAATTGTTCGTCGTTGTGCGGATCTTCGTAACGCAAATAGTAAGCCGATGAACCGGCAAATCCCGGCATGGTCGACAATTCCATGGGATATCCTTTGTATGTCCAGTCTTTGGCGCGTCCCAAAGGAGGTTCGCCCGTTTCGGTGGGTAAAAACTTATCGACTTCCGGCAATTCAATCGGCAAATCCTTTATATCTACCGTATAAGGCAATCCTTCCTTGTAATAAACGGGAAAAGGTTCGCCCCAATAGCGTTGACGTCCAAAAATAGCGTCACGCAGACGGTAGTTGACTTTTACCTGTCCCAAATGATGTTCAGCTATGTATTCTTTCGCTTTTTGAATAGCCTCCTTCACGGTCAGTCCATCCAGAAAACCGGAATTCATCAGAATTCCTTCTTTCGCATCGAAACTTTCATTCGATATATCGGCGCCTTCAATCAAAGGGATAAGCGGTAAATCAAAATGTTTTGCAAAGGCATAGTCGCGACTGTCGTGCGCAGGAACGGCCATGATCGCTCCCGTCCCATAACCGGCTAATACATAATCGGAAATCCAGACAGGGATTATTTCGTTGTTGAACGGATTGACCGCATAAGAACCGGAAAAAACGCCGGTCACTTTCCGATCGGCTATGCGTTCGCGTTCGGTTCTTTTTTTTGTTAATTGGATGTATTCCTGTACGGCAGCTTCTTGATCGGGCGTAGTTAATTGCTCCGCTAACTCGCTTTCAGGGGCTAATACCATAAAGGTAACGCCAAAGATGGTATCGGGGCGGGTGGTGAAGACTACAAAAGACCTATTTCCCGATTTTTCTCCTCGGGAAACCATGTGAAATCTGATTTCTGCTCCCTCGCTTCTTCCAATCCAATTGCGCTGAGTTTCCTTCAGCGAATCAGTCCAATCTATTTTATCCAAACCGTCGAGTAGACGTTGTGCATAAGCCGAAACGCGCAAACTCCATTGAAGCATTTTTCGTTGTTCGACCGGATGGCCTCCCCGAACTGAAAAACCTTCGCTTACTTCATCGTTCGCCAAAACCGTACCCAATGCCGGACACCAATTGACCATCGCTTCGGCCAGATAAGCGATCCGGTAATTCATCAGGATTTTTTGTTTTTCGTTTTCTGTTTGAGCGTTCCATTCATCCGCCGTAAATTCGAGCGTCTCCGTACAAGCAATATTTAAATCTTTTGTCCCTTGCTTGGCAAAAGCATGCGCCAATTTTTCCATGGGACGGGCTTGTTGAGCGTCATAACAATAATACGAATGAAACATTTTTATAAAAGCCCATTGCGTCCACTTATAATATTTAGGGTCGCAAGTACGCACTTCCCGATTCCAGTCGTAACAGAACCCCATCTTATCTAATTGCTCTCTATAGCGTTGAATATTATTTTCCGTAGTGATAGCGGGATGTTGTCCGGTTTGAATAGCATACTGTTCAGCTGGAAGTCCGTATGCGTCGTACCCCATGGGATGCAAAACATTGAACCCTTTCAAGCGTTTATACCGAGCATAAATATCCGATGCAATGTAACCGAGCGGATGGCCGACGTGTAATCCCGCTCCCGATGGATAAGGAAACATGTCCAACACATAGTATTTAGGTTTATTTTTATCTCTTTCTACCTTATAAGTGTTATTTATTTTCCAATAGGTTTGCCATCTTTTCTCAATTTCATTAAAATTATAGTCCATAACCTTTGTGCTTGTTTTATAATATTCCAATCGATTGCAAAGATAGTTTGAAAAGTTGAGAGTTGAAAATTTTGCAAACGTTCGTTTATTTCAGCGTATGCGTTCCGATGTGATTTTCTCAGCAAAAGCCGTTAAAGAATGGGCAAATGTTTCCCAATTCAAGTTTTGCTTTTCTTTTTTTATATTGTTGGTAAAAATCGAAATGTCGCTGGAAAAAATTTGTTCAACCCCTTTCGCTATAGCCGCAGATTCGGGCAGGGTAATAATTCCCGTTCCCGCAGGTTCGATCATTTCACGCAATCCGCCGATGTCCGTAGCCACAACCGGCAGTTCGAAATGGTAGGCTACCGGTATGATCCCGCTTTGAGTAGCCGACTTATAGGGTAATACCAACAAATCGGCGGCGGAAAACAGTAAGGATACTTCCGAATCGTCGATGTAGCGGTTGAATAAATAAATCCGGTCTTTTGCTGGAGAAACATCCAATTGTTTCTGGTATTTGTCAAACGAACCGTAGGTTTCGCCTGCAATCAATAATTGATACGAGCTGTCCAGCAAGGCCATCGCATCAATCAACAAATCCAATCCTTTATAATCGCGGATCAAACCAAAAAAAAGAAGCGTTTTCTTATTCAGGTTAATTCCAAGCGCTTTAAGTGCTTCGGTTTGTTCAATTTTTTCTCCGAAATGATCATACAACGGATGCGGCTTCAGAAGGCGAGGCGCTTCCGGACTAAGAGCCAGCAAATCTTTTTCTACCGTACGACTCATCACGATAAAACCGTCGCTTCGATTAAACAGGAGTTTGGCCAAAGCTTTATCGAAAAATCGCGGTTCGTGCGGAATCGCATTATGCACTAAAATAATGATTTTCGTTTTCTTTCTTAGGCGTGAAACAATGTAACCATAAGCAGGAACAAAAAAAGACATCCAATAAGCCACAAGCAAGATGTCGGGCTGAAACTTTTCGATCGCCCGCACCGTTTTTTCATATGAAAAAGGATTCAGACTATCCAATATCCGTTCAGTCGGAACATCCGTCGTATTCTCTTTATCGTTCGTATACTGCGTTTTACCCGGAAAAAGAAAATCGGGATAAAGCCTCAAAAAAGAAAATGCCTTTACTTCATTTTCTTCCTCCAAAGCCTTATACAATCGTCCACTAAACTGGGCAATTCCTCCTCTATAAGGATAAAACGGCGATAATAAAGCAATTTTCATACATAGATAATCTATTTAGACCTTGCCTATTTCAATATCGTCACTCGCTCCAATTGGATATCGCTCGAAAAAAATCCGTCTTTCATTGGTTCGTCTTTGATATAATCCGTACTCAGGTATTTTTTATTATCGTCGGCAAAAACGGTAGTTACCACTGCATCATCGCCTAATTGATTCTGCGCCTGCACCGCCCCGAGAAAATTTCCGCCAGATGAAATACCTACGCCCAAACCCAAAGTTCGCGCCAATTTCTGAGCCATAATAATGGCATCGCCATCATCTACTTGAATAATTTCGTCCAATTCGTTTAATTTCACAATCGACGGAACAAATTCGTCCGAAATAC
Source organism: Candidatus Azobacteroides sp. (assembly GCA_009783445.1). GTDB lineage: Bacteria > Bacteroidota > Bacteroidia > Bacteroidales > Azobacteroidaceae > Azobacteroides. Next base: position 18,454 of record WRFY01000082.1, read on the forward strand.
CTTGAATGCGATGTCGACCTACTTTGTAGCCCTTGCTCATCGTGGGAGAATTAGCCGGTTCGATCGGATGAATTTTTACATAACTGTTGACGCTCCGCAAATAAGCTCCGACGCCCATCGCTGTGCCTCCCGTGCCAACGCCTGCAACAAAGGCGTCAGGAATCAATTCCAATTGAATCAATTGTTCCACAATTTCCGGACCGGTCATTTTAGCGTGCGCTTCGCAATTTTTGCAATTAGCAAATTGACGCGGCAAAAAAATATTTTCCGGATTTTCTTTTTGAAAGTTTTCCGTCATCTGGATACTCCCCAAAAAGCCGCCTTCTTCTGGACTTACCAACCGGATATTTGCTCCGAAACTCCGTATTAGACTGATGCGTTCGGCGCTCATCCAGTTCGGCATAAATATTGTAACCTCATGCCCCATCGCTTTACCCAAAGCCGAAAACGAAATGCCTGTATTGCCGCTCGTAGCTTCCATGATGTGCATGCCGGCCTGCAGTTCGTTGGATTTATATGCCTCACTCAAAATATAATATGCAATCCGGTCTTTGATGCTGCCGGTAAGGTTATGATATTCCGCTTTTGCGTAAATAATACGTGATTGTTTCCGGTATTGGTAGTTGATTTTTAGCAGAGGAGTATTGCCGATAATGGATTTTAGTCCCCGTAACCTTTTGAGAATGCCTGCATTTTTCATCTCTCCCTGATTTATTTTTTAATGCTTAGATGAAATATCCACGCTCCAAACATTTATTTTTTTAAGTGTGTCGTAAAACATGGATATTTCATTTTATCAATCTCTTTAGGTACAAAGGTACAAAATCGGATGGAAATAACGACAATATGAAAGTAAATCGTTCTAAAAAACTAAGGCGCTGGAATGAACTGATAGCCCGATTCTGATTTTTCTATCGTACCTATTCCCGGATAGGGAATATGCATCCCTGCAATAGGGATCTCCTGATCCACTATAAATTGCAGAACAGTTAAACGAGATTGAACGGCCATTTTAGGATCATTGTCGTAAGTAACTGCTATTTCCGGATGCGGCATTTGGACAGCCATAGCATGCGCCAAATCACCCCAAATCAATAGTTGATCATTTCCCGATTCGATTAAATAGGTAGTATGTCCCGGCGTATGTCCATAAGCTGCAATTGCTTTAACGCCAGAACACAATTCTTTGCTATTATCTAATGAATCGATTGCATTGGGTTCGAACAAATACAACTTGTCCCTATAAGCATCGATCACTTTTTGAGCGCCTATAAATCCTCCACGCTGATTTTCGGGCATTTGATTGATTGCTTCTTCATTGGTCCAATAGTCATACTCCGCTTGCGCCAGATACAAAGTTGCTTTCGGAAAAGCCGCCTGATCGTCGCGAAGCAATCCGCCAATGTGATCGCCATGCATGTGAGTAATAAAGATTGCATCAATATCTTCCGGTTTTACTTGCAGAAATTGCAGATTGTCAAACAAAGCGCTGCCGTAACCCGTATCAAATAAGATATTTTTCCCATCTACTTGCCATAAAAACACGTTGACTGCCATCGGAAAAGAATGATCAGGAGCGTATTGTTCAATAATTTCAGGTCCCGCCCCAATCAAAATATCCGTACTTCCATTTCGCTGCCCTTCAGAGAGAAGATACACCTTGCTATCTCCCAATTTCATCAAAAAAACATTTTCATTCGTCTGAGCTTTACCACAGGTAGTTGCCATAATAAACATTGCAATTAAAATAAGTTGTCGTCTCATAATTTTTATTTAAATTAATTTTGCATTTGCTGAATTTTTAATCATTCGCCTTGATTGCTTTCGCTGTTTCTATTTTATTCATTATTCTTTTCTTGCAATGCAAGGAGTTCCTTCTGCGTAAACCCCGTACATTGCATGATATCATCCCATGAAATACCTAATTTTAACATATTGACCGCAACAATTTGTTTTCCTTGTTTTTCCCCTTTTATTTTACCTTTTATCTCTCCTTCCCTTAGAGCATCGTCTATTACGCTGATTTCTGTCATAATACTATCTCTAACCCTGTCGTAAGTAAATAGTTGTTCTTTCGTATAAGCTCCTATTTCCAAGTAGCTGACAGCTTCCCGCGTATCGCTGTTGTCCAACAATTCCTGAGGGGCTTCCCACGTACTTTCGTTGATTTCGGTGAGAAAACGCAACCACAATTCATGCAATCTTTTTTCCGCGCGATTTTGAGGCTTAAATTTGGGCAATTCAATAAAAATAAATTCCAATCCTTTGATCTGTTTTTCAGTATTTTTTATGTTCACTATTTTATAGTGATGATAGTATTCATTTTGCATTTCGGGCGATTTTTCAAATATCTCGTTTACAAAATTCAAGGAATAAACCGGTTGCAATGACTCGTATTTTTTGGCTCTGTCCAATTGCATCACGTATGCTTTTGAAGCATTAAGCAATACCCGACTCTTGAAACTTTCCGACCAGTACATTTGCATTTCCACTAAAAACTGCCGTCCGCCGCTATCAGTGCAACGTACATCGACAATGGAAAGACGCAACACGTCGATTTCGGGCAACAGCTCGCCTGTCTGATACTCGACGTCGACAATTGGATTGTCAAGCGGCAACATACTATTAAGCAAACTTATACAGAGATGTTTGTGTTCGCCAAAAATTCGCTTGAACGTCAAATCATTTCTTGGGTCAAGGTAACGTGCCATATTCTATTTTCTGATTTTTATTTATATGTTCAGAACACAAAAATACTGCTTTTTTTGCAAATCAAAAAAGAAAGTGAAAGATTACGGCATAAAAATAAATTGAAATGCAAAAAATGCGACATCAGCATCAAATTTTTTTCGTTCTTTATTGCGTAGTGTCATAGATTAGCCGACCATTCACGGTCATGGTTCCATTCTTGCAATGGCAATCATCGATTAGGAATAAACTACAATATCTTTTGTAAGCTTAATTTGTTCACCAGTTATCTTGATTTATTCCACGTTGTCTTCAATTCATCTCTATCAAGACTGTAGAAAATGGACTGTTCATAATTCAAAAGTTCAACATGCAATATTCTTTCATAAGTATTGCATTTAGATTCACTTTCATCAAAACTTTGATGAAACGCTCGTAGTTTGTAGGAAGTTATACTGCTATTTTCCATCATCTTCTATCCAATATATATTACCTTTTTTATCAAGATAACCCCAACTTCTGTTACTTCGTATAAGAGTATAACCAGATTTAAATATACCCGGCGATGCATAAGAAAACATATTGCGGGCGCATTGGCATCCATTTGAGGCATCAGAAGTATTGTATTTACAATCAATAACGACATGTCCTGCTTCGTTAATAAATCCCAACAAATTATATTTATCCCAAATGGGTGCAAGCCCTTCGTGGAATTCTCCTATTTCCATATACTCAGGAGGTAAAACTTCTCGTCCTTGCCTGTCCGCCAAGCCGTATAAGCTGTCTTGTCTTACCTTAAAAAAAGAATCATTATAAGTCTCAATATTAGTATATTTATAAGGCATAATTTCTTCTTTTCGTTACTACTCAGATAAGAAAATATAATAAATAATTGTGTATTATATATATACAAAAAATATGACTGATAAATTTTAATACGATATTTTTTAAAATTGCTTATTATAAGCATTT
>WRFY01000083.1 GCA_009783445.1 Candidatus Azobacteroides sp.
CTACTCAAATAACGATCTCTGGCGCTTACATAGTTCTATCTCGTCGCAGCGCTGTTGTTCCTGACCAGTCGGGTGTTGAGACTAATAAAGCAATGGAAGTAAAGGCTTATCCAAATCCAACCAACGACAAGGTTATGGTAGAATTATTTGACAGCGACGGGTTTCCTTTATCCTCACAATTAGTAGATATCCGTCTCTACGACGGTCTGGGCAATCTGTTGCGTCAAGCAACCGCCACAGGGGGCAAGATAGAATTCAATGTGGCCAACTTGCCCAGCGGCATCTATTATCTCCATATTTATGATGGAATAAACGAAAAGCCGGAAATGCGCCAAATTGTGGTGCAACATTGAGGCGGTTAAAACAGTTAAAAGAGAGCAAGAATTCAGCAGAAAAAATTAATAATAAAACACTAATAAAAAACACAAAATGAAAAAGATATACGGTTTAGTTATATTATTCGTTAGCGTCGTCGCCTTGAACGCTCAAGAATTGGATCGGAGCATCCGTCCTTCTTCAGCGCCTGCCAAAGAAATTAATATCAAAGACGCTCAAATATTTACGCTCGATAATGGTTTGAAAGTCTTTCTGGTGGAAGACAAAACAACCCCTATTGTCTATTATTCGCTGCGATTGGATGTCAAACCGGCATTGCAAGGCGAAAAAGCCGGCGCATACGATATGTTCGGCGATGTTTTCGGAAAAGCGACGACCTCTCGGAGCAAGGAACAACTCAACAAAGAAATCGACTTGATCGGGGCGTTGACAAACGTCCATATCAATGGAGGATACATTTCTTTCCTGAAGAAATATGAAGATAAAGCGTTGGAACTCTTTTCGGATATTCTTTTGCATCCGGCCTTCGTTCAGCAGGAATACGATTTATCGCTTGAAAAATACAAATCGTATCTGGCGGCTTTAGCCGATGATGGCGGAGATGTCAACCAACGGGTAGGCGCTGCTTTGACGTATGGAAAAAATTTTCCGGCAGGAGAAGTGACCACCCTCAAAACCCTTGACAATATCCGAATGTCGGATTTGGAAAACTATTACCAAACGTATTTTGCGCCCAATGTAGCGCGGTTAGTCATCGTAGGCGACGTTTCATTGAGCGAAGCGAAAGCCAATGCAAAGAAATATTTTGGTTTCTGGAAGAAAAAAAAGGTGGCAGTCGCCCAATATGTGATTCCCCAAGCTCCCCAAACCACTCAAGTGGCTTACATTGTGCGGCCGGGCGCCGTACAATCTTTCATCGACCTGACCTATCCCGTTTATTTCCGGGTAGGCGTTCCCGATTATGAAGCAGCCCGTTTGATGAATCTGATCCTTGGAAATAGCGGATCCGGACGTTTGTTCCTGAACTTAAGGGAAACGCACAGTTATACCTACGGGGTTTACAGCAAATTGGATACCGATGAACTGGCTGGTCGATTTCATTTGACGGCTGGAAGTTCGGGGGCTGCCGCGGTCAAGGCTTCCGTTACCGATAGCGCTCTGTATGAAACGCGAAACGAAATAAACCGACTTATAAACGAACCCGTTTCCGAAAAAGAACTGAAAGATATCAAGTCGTATGTTGTCGGAAATTTTGCCCGTTCGCTGGAACAATCGGAAACCGTCGCTTCTTTCGCCTTGGATATAGACAAATACAACTTGCCGAAAGATTATTTCAAGAATTATCTGAAACGAATCGAGGCTGTAACAGCGTCCGACATTCAGGCAGCCGCTGGAAAATATTTGAAACCGGGGAATGCTTGGATCGTAGTGACCGGCGATCAGGCTTATGCCGAAAATCTCGCTTCGCTGGCCGGCGATCAAACCGTTCATTTCTACGATTTCGATGCGAATCCGACGGAAGCGCCTTCGACTCAAAGCGTCGATATAGATGCGGAAACGCTGATCGACCGGTATGTTCAAGCCTTGGGAGGAAAAACGGCTTTGGATCAAATCGATTGTTATGTGAAGAAAGGAGATGTAAACCTCATGGGAATGCCGCTTCAAATGGAAGAATATTTCAAAAAACCGAACTTGCAGGCATCTTTCCTGTTGAGGAACGGACAAGTAACGCAACAGAAAACGTTCGACGGGACCACTCTTAAAATGTCCGGAATGGCAAATCAGGAATTGACCGAAGGGCCGGAAGTCGAAAAAAGAAAAAACGAAGCCGGTATTTGTCCCGAATTGAACTACGTGGCCAATGGATATACGCTCAGCGTGGGTGGTATCGAAAAGCTGAACGGTTCGGATGTTTATGTGTTGAATAGTACCAAAAACGGGAAAACTACCGTCTCTTATTTTGATAAAGAAAGCGGATTGAAAGTGAAAAGCGTTAGTACCGAAGACATTCCAATGGCCGGAACCCAAACCATTTCCATTGAATATTCGGATTACCGAACGGTAGAAGGAGTGCAATTTCCATTCGCTATCAAGCAAAATGCCGGCGGAATGGTTATGGATTTGAATATCAATTCTATTGACGTAAATACAGAAATTCCTGATTCGATATTTACCGGCGTTCGGTAAGGAAATTGGAGCGCGGATAATGCAGGATCGGACCGATGAGCGCGGATCAAAAAATAAGTATAAAAATCCATTTTTCATCTGTTTCCTTTGCATTCTCTGCGTTTCCCAATTCACTGAAACGACAAAAAAAACGCCAAATCATCAAAAAAACAAGATTATTTAATATATTATTCTATTATTATTATTATAATTAATATATTTGTTGCGAGTTTTTTTCTATAACTTTATGGAAATATTTATTATTGCATTTCTTATTCTTATCAACGGCATTTTCGCCATGTCGGAAATAGCTCTTATATCCGCACGGAAAACCAGTTTGAAGAATGAGGCTGAACAGGGAAGCAAAACAGCCCAAAGAGCTTTCGATCTTTCCATTCATCCCGAACATTTTCTTTCCACCATACAAGTGGGAATCACGCTGATCGGAATACTAATCGGTTTATACTCCGGCGATGTATTGGCCGTCAAAGTGAGTCCTTGGCTTGAAAGCTGCGGCGTTGCCGCGCCTTACGCCTCCCAGATTTCAAAAATATTTATAGTAATTCTTGTCACTTATTTTTCCATTGTTTTTGGAGAGTTAATTCCCAAACGCATTGGGTTAAGTGCGGCAGAAAAAATTGCCAAATTCATGGCTGGCCCAATGGGCTGTTTAGCCGTCGTCGTTAGTCCTTTCGTATGGATTCTGTCGAAAACTTCTACCCTGATCTTCAATTTATTTGGAATCACGGAGGAAGGAACAAAAGTTACGGAAGAAGAAATCAAATCCATGATTCGGGAAGGGACGGAAGATGGGGAAGTCCAGCAGGTGGAACAGGATATTATGGAGCGGGTTTTTTCTTTGGGCGACCGAGACTTGGAATCCATTATGACCCCTCGCATGGATATCGAATGGATCGATATCGATATGAACCGCGAAGAAATCAAGGAAGTCATAGCCAACAATCCGTTTAGCAAATTTCCGGTAGGGAAAGACGATTTAGACCATATAGAAGGGATTGTCTATGTGAAAGATATTTTCAAACACATCGACTCCCCCAATTTTGACATCCGGAAAGAGATGCGGCCGGCTCAGTATTTTTACGAAAATATGGAAGTCTATTCGGCATTGGAACAAATGAAAATCAGCCACAATCATTCGGCGCTGATCATCGACGAATTTGGCGTTTTGCAAGGGATTGTCACCTTGAAAGACATCATGGAAGCCATCGTAGGCGAAATTCCCGAACCGCATGAAGAACCGGAAATCATTAAGCGTCACGACAACAGCTATTTGGTAGACGGCCAATGCTCTTTTTACAACTTCTTGAGTTACTTTAAATTAGGCGATCTCTATCCTACCAACGAATACAATACCTTAGGCGGATTGATCTTGGAAGAGTTAGGACATATCCCTTCTTCAGGAGAAACGGTGGAATGGAAAAATTTCAAGTTAGAAGTAGTGGATATGGATGGAACGCGGATCGATAAAGTACTTGTTTACAAAAAAGAACTTGGATAACAGCAACCATTTCGTCTAAAAAAATGGCCGCTATTCTTCAGGCGCGGGTAAATATTCGTTCAACAACCACTTCCAAGTAGGAATAAGCCTAATTGAATAGCCGTTTTCTTCTATTGTTCGTTCTTTATCGTAAGTAAGCATTAACAGATCATTGCAATTCAATTCTCTGGATGCTTCCTGCAGCGCTAAGACTTCGCGTTTTTGCGCCGTTGAATTCGACAGATCGGAAGAAACGTGAATCAATTGACTGACTTTGTCCTCTGTTCGACAGACAAAATGAACTTCCTTATCGTTTCGCGTACGGTAGTAAAATAAAGTCTCCCCCGGAATGTATTCCCTTCGTAATAGTTCTACAAAAACTAAATTTTCGAGCAAACGGCTTGTATATTTCATTGATTCAAACAGACGGGCAAAAATAAAGCCGCTGTCGATCGTATAAATTTTTAGCGGAGCTCTTGCCAACTTTAACTTTGAATTGAAACGGGGCAAAAAGAAAAACAGGTAAGAGTCTGACAGATAACTGCAAAATCTTTTAATTGTAAATGCGCTTCCTAAGTGTAAATCATTCGATAATTGACCAATCGACAGTTGATTACAAAAATTAGCCAAAAGGTAATTGGCCAATTTGTTCAGGTCGTTATGGTTTCTCAATTTATAGCGCTTCCTAATCTCTTTCTTTAATATGAAATTAAAAAGCGAATTCAAATAATTGCGCGTGATGTTGCGTTGCTTTATGGTTTCAGGAAAACCTCCCTGTTGCAAGTAGTCGACTAAATGCTGCATTAGCTCCGCTTTCTTTTCACGAGTATTAAAATTTGCACTAATGTATTTATATTCAATGGCTTCTTTGAAGGTGAACGGAAAAATTGAAATTTGCAGACAATGATCTTTAAGCTCGGCAGTCCTTTCGCTGGATAAGAGATTTGCACTGGAACTTGTAATGACCAAGTTGATTCCTTCTTGATACAATTTTCCTACCCAAATATCCCAATCAGGCAAGTTTTGGATTTCATCCAATAAAAGAAAGCGGAAAGAGAGATAGGTTTTCATTAATTGGAGCATTATATTCTTTTCATCAAAATTTTGCAACAACAATTCGTCATCAAAATTGAGGTAAGCAAAACTTTGACTGTTAAGCAATTGCGCAGCATACATCGACTTGCCGGCGCTCCTGGGACCGGTAATCCATTTAATAAGTTTTGATTGCAGCAAATCGCTCTTTTTTTCTTTTGAAATTCGCTCTTGATAATCCTTCTTTAAAAGTAAATCTATTTCTTCTTTTTGCTGTAAAACGATCGATTCTAACATGTATTTTCTTTTTCTGCACAAAAATAGTTTTTTTTCTGCAATAATAGGTTATTTCTGTGTAAAATTATGAAATTAAAGTTTATTTTTGGAATGCCGCAGACTGAAATCCAATGAATCCTAATAAAGCGGGCGGTTATGATCTACCAGACACTCTACGCCACTTGACCTTTAGCTTACAGACGGTTGAAACTGTTTTTTTTAGGAAATTCTTTCGTATTCCACGAAAGAAAAAGAGTAGGGATGTTTGTCGTCCGCGGGGTGCATTTCCCGTTTGATTTCTTTCCAATCCTGAGCATGCAGGGGAGGGAAGAAAACTGTTGCTTCCGGAAAATCGGTATGAATCTGGGTGAGATACAATTTGCCGGCACAGGCTAAAGTCTGTGCGTAGAGTTGTGCGCCTCCAATCACAAAAACTTCCTTTTCGCCGGCTAAATGTTCCCACGCTTCATCCAAAGAAGCATACACTTCCGCGTCTTTGATCAGCAAGCGGCTGTCGCGGCTGATCACCACATTCCGTCGGCGCGGAAGAGCTCCTTTAGGCAACGAATCGAAGGTTTTACGCCCCATTACTACGGCGTGGCCTTCGGTTATTTCCTTGAAATGTTTTAGATCGGACGGCAAATGGCAAAGCAAGCGATTATCCCGTCCGATCTCATTATTTTCTCCTATAGCTGCAATAATAGAAACGACCATATTGCGGTTCAATAAATTTTGGCCGGCACTAAGGGCGCTTTTTTGAAATCGTCCATGCGGTCGCTCTGTATCTGCATTTCTTCAAACAAAACGGCTTCCGGCACGATGAAGGTTATCAAATTACCCACCAATTTATTGAGAATTAATTCTTTATCCGAAACGGCTACAATCTTTTTGAAAATCTGCGAATCGAAATTGTTGATTACCGCCGAACGGATGCGCGTTTCCGAACCGTCGGCCACGTTTATGCGGTAAAGTTCAGAAGGATAGTTGCTCGATACGTTGCGGACAATGTAAGCGTAATCATAATTTTCTTCTTTTGCCCGCTTCAACAGTTCGGCCCGCAATTCTTCCGTGCTTTTGGTATTGGTATCCGACAAGCGGATAACTCCTGTGTTGAGATTGTTCGACATACTGGCCGTAAACAGGGCGTGTCCGTTGGAATGGAGGACTTTCGGCGTTGGAACGCGGTCGCTCAACAGCGTTTTCAGTATTCCGTTTTCTACCAACGTTGTTTTGGCCGGCGGAACAACGCCTTGCGCATCAATCGGCGCATAACCCAGCAATTTGACCCCGTTGTATTCCTGCGTTCCGGTCAAATCTTCGATGGTAATTTCCCGCGCGGTAATTTTTTTATCCATCATTTCTTCCAAACCGTTTCCTCCGCGGGAAAAGCCGCTTGCTGAAAATGGTTTCCGTCGAGCGAACAAGGAAACGTCGCCTCGGATGAAATTGGTATAAAAAGTTTTCGAGACTGCCTGTCCTTCAAACAAAACAGGTCCGCTGTAAGATTCTTCTATTTTGGGCGCCTGAATTTCTTCTATCAGTTTTTCCGCTAATCGACGGCACTCTACTTTCATCGTATCGACGGGCGGCATTTCATCGGCATTGGCATAGACAAAATTGAAAAAAGCGTCTACATCTTCGCCTTCCTTTGTTTTGCCGGAAGCAGCGCCGTCGAGGTAAATAAACGACAGCGGATAAATAAATGTAGTTCCTTCCGTATTATAGAAATAAGCCGTAGCGTCTATTAATTGAATCGAAAGGTTAGATCCCAATATTTCGGGATAGTCGGCAAACACAGCCGAAGCAGTTTTAGCGTACGCTTCGTAGCGCGAAGAATTGAAGTCTATGTGTTGACGCGGTAAATTTTTCATCTGAACCACAGGCGTTTGATCCCAATCCGGAACTTCCAAATCTTTAGCCGGAATATTCAACTGTTTGATAGCCGCTATTTTTTGTTCATACGTTTCGGCTGCGTTTTTGTATACGGCATCCAAATCTTTCCAAATAGTGTAACGGATGCCTCTTTCGTCGTTGTCCAGAGTAGGCGATCCGTCGTATCCGGAAGAGCCTCCGGTAGTACCTTCAAAATTTTCGTCCGTACATTGATAATTACCCATCAGTAAACGACATTCGGATGCGCGCGAAACATCTCTGTCGGAAGAGTTCAGACTGCCATTAGAAGCGGAAACTCTCATGCGGTTGACTTCGCCGATGGTATAGGAAATGAAAAACGGCGATTGCAAACCATCCATTTTCAAGTTCTTCAACCCCCTGTCGACTTCCTCCTTGACAGCTCTTAAAATGACTTCGTCCTTCGCTGTATCCTGATTGGACGGACTTACTTCCGGTTTGGGCAGCAAAATCGGTTGCGTCTGGCTTTTCGGTCGTTTCTGCGTTTCTATTTGTTTGACTAACAATGCAGGAGCTACACAAGCGACTGGAACGCTTCCCGATTCGGCGCCGCAAATCCCGTTGAAAACAGCATATTCATTTCCACAAGCCACAATCTGCGAAAACATGGCCAAAGGAGTTCCTACCATGTCGACGCCGCGCACCAATTCGTTTGGCCGTCCGTCCACGTAAACTCGATAAACCACCCGCGGCGTTACATTAAACGAATTGGGAGAATAACGGTCGGTATTGGTGAATCCTCCGGATACTTCTTTGAAGTAATAGGCGTATTCTTTTCCTTGCGATTTGGCTTCCTTGCGGAGCCTTTTTATCAATTCTTCCTCAGAAAAACTTTGGGAACTTTCTACCAGCATATTGGACTGGCGGGACATGGGCGCATTGCCAATGCTGGCTCTTCCATGCCCGTTGGAATGGTTGAAACCATTGATAGGCGTTCGGCCCATCAGGAAATTTTTCAAAATGCCTTTTTGCACCACATCCACCCGGCGGGCGAGGATTCCTTCATCGTCAAATGCATAGTAACCGGCCAGAGGCGTCTGCTGAAAGTGTTTGAGCGTTGGATCGAAAGTGACGGAAAGATGCTTTGGAAGTACGGCTTCCCCGACTTTCTTTTTGAAAGTTTGAGAATCGCTTTCCCGTTTCAAGCGCGAACCTTCTACTCGGTGGCCAAAAATTTCGTGAAAAAACACGCCGGCCGCTTCCGGCGAAAGAATGGCAGGGCCTGTAAATGATTCCACGACCGGCGCTTTTTTCAAAGCCGTAAGCGTGGAGCTAATTTCGCGGGCGGCTTTCAACACTTCGTCGTCGGAAGGTAGTTCATCCATCGAATATCCCACCCACCATCTGGAAAGAGGCAGATACATTCCGTCGTCAGCCTGAACGCTCGCTAACAGATACAAAGAGATATCCACTCGGTTTTCTGCCATTTCCCGTCCTTCCGTATCGACAAATGTTCTTCTTGAAAGATTGACCATGATGTAAGCAACTCCTTCTTTCATATCCTCGTTTTCGTCGAAAATAGCCGAATACTTCCGCACCTTCTCTTCCAAATCTTCCGGTCGAATATTCAAGTCTTCCCATGCAAGCGGTTTTTCGTAGTAATTTTCAACTTTTTCCTCAGAAAAATCGGGCGATTTGTCTTCCTGTTCTACCTTAACCGCTAAATTTGCTTTCACCTGTTCGTAGCTTTGGATCGCATCTTTGTAAAGAGCGTCTAATTCCAACCAGATATTGGTTTCGAGCAATCGTCGATTGTTTTCATAAGGAAGGTAATCTCCCCTGACGTTGACTCCGTTCGAACTTCCCCAACCGCCTTCCCGTATTTCGCGGGAATTATCCAGAGTGTAATCGCCTACTCTCAAGCAAGTAGTCAGAATACGATAGGGTGAATTCAGAATGGCCGGCGATTGAAGCCGTCCCAAGTTGGCCGCAGCGCCTAAGCTTTGACCTTCGTCCAAACGAACGAAACTGTAATACGCTGGTATTGGCTGGTTCTTCAAAACTTCGAAATTACGATTTAATTCAGTCTTTACAATACTAAAAATAGAGTCTTGAGCAGAACATAGAAAAGTACCTAAAAGTAGGAATAATAAGAAACTTACAACATGTTTATTCATATTATATATAATATTTGCATAAAAAAATAAGGGCAAATATAAGAATATGTTACGGATTATTCAATTTATTGTTATCTTAGCGGGCTACAATTAATAAAAAATAATATGAAACGGTATTTTTTAATTTTCATTATCACAGTGAGTACATTTTCTGCAAGCGCCCAAATAAATCCGTGGGATAAAGTAGAATCTTTTGATAAAGAATCTCTTCCCCAATCAGCTTTACAATTGGTAAACCAAATTTATGCTGATGCTTTGAAGACTGGAAATAGTCCCGAATTAATCAAGGCAATTATTTATCAACTGAAGTATGAATCAGCGATCGATCAGGATCATTTGCCGGAAAAAATACGGGAAATTGAGCAACAGGCCGGAACGGATCAAAATCCGGCGGAACAATCGATCCTCTATTCGCTTTTGGCCGAATTGTATAGTTATTATTTCCAGATGAATTTTTATTCGATCTATCAACGAACGGCGCTTCCCAGCGATTCGGATGAATATCCGGATATCCGCGAATGGTCGGCCAATCTTTTTATCCGGAAAATAACGGATATCGCCAACCGTTCGCTGGCGGCCGCGCCTTTGTTGCAAAGTTCCGATGCATTGAAATACAAGGACATTCTCATCGAAGGAAAATCTTCCCGCATGCTGCGTCCTACGCTGTACGATTTACTGTCGTATCGGGCGATAGACCTGCTGAGCCGTTTGGCGGCAGATTCGCGCACGCAGAATTACTTTGCGCAAAGCCGTTTGTCCGGTAAAGAATATTTTGCTCCGGCCAACGAGTTTGTCCGTTTGAATATTGAGGCAAACCCCTACGATTTGGTTCCGCAAATAGCGAAATTGTATCAACAGCTGCTGGATTTTCGCTTGAAAAACAATTCTGCAGAAGCCTTGGTCTTAGCCGATCTCGATCGCCTGAATTTTGTGAAATCCAACGCCATCCTTCCCGAGGAGAACGACCCCTATCTCAAGGCCTTGGATTTATTAGAAGAACAATACAAAAAGGATGATTTTTGCGTGGAAATTTTGTATGCAAAAGCCTTTTATTATCGTAATTCAACTTACATTCCATACATTTCCGATGAAATGTATGAAAAAACAAGACAGGAAAATATCCAAAAAGCCTACGACATTTGCGTGGAGGGAATCAAGCAGTATCCGCATTACGAAAGAATCGGAATCTTGCAGAATCTTCTCGGCCAATTGACGCAAAGTTTTTTGTATGTTACGGCAAACAATGCCGTTTATCCGGGAAACGATTTGACGCTGAAGATTCGATTCAAAAACTTAAATAAGCTCCGCATTGAAATATACAAAGTCAAAGCGCCCGTTTCGATCTATGCCAACGATGGGTCGAATACTCAGTACAAGAAGTCGGGCGTCCTGATCGAAAAAAAGGACATTGAGTTAGACAACCGGGTTCCTTATCAGGAATCGGATATCACCGTTCGTATTCCCGCCAAAGAATTGGGAAATTATGAATACCTCGTTTATGCCAGTGATTGGAAAAACGAACAGTCCAACAGACAAGACCAATATTTTGTCAGTCAACAATATTCCGTCAGCCGTTTGGCGACCGTAGCGAGAGAGGCCGACCGCAACCGAGAGTTTTTGGTGGTGGATCGTCAATCAGGCAAACCCATTCCTCAGGCTCAGCTTAATTTTTATACAAGGAAAAATAATGTTTTGGCAGCGCTCAAAAATCAAACGCTGTTGACCGATAAAGATGGTTTGGCTTCCGGAGCAAACGATAAAGAGGTATATTTCTACAATGCTTCGTTTGAAAACGATACCGCTTTGATGACTTCTCCCGTTCCTTGGATTTCTACTTTCGACTACGCTCAAACCAGTTCCCCGTCATTGAGTCTTTTTTCCGACCGGAGTATTTACCGACCGGGACAAACCGTCTATTTCAAGGGAATTGCTTACGAAACAGGCGCTCGTGTTCTTCCGGGTAAAACTTACCTGTTCAGACTTTTAGATGCAAATAATAAAGAAGTGTCGACTCAAAAGTTGACAACCAACGAATTCGGTTCGCTGAGCGGAGAATTTCTCATTCCTTCGGGCGCGTTGAACGGAAATTATCTGATTTCGGCCAACGACATGTATTACCTGAATTTTAGAGTAGAAGAATACAAACGTCCTTCTTTCGATATTTCTTTCGATCCCAATGATAAAACCTATCAGTTTGGCGATCAGGCGACGATAAAAGGGCAGGCTCGAACATTTTCGGGCGTCCCTTTGCAGGACACAGAAGTACGTTACCGCATCATGCGGCAACCGAACTGGTTATACAGAGGCCGATATTATTCGAGCGTGCAAATTGCCGATGGAACCGTGCAAACGAAGGACGACGGCAGCTTTGAAATCGTTTTCACGCCGGAAAAATCTTTCGAAGATCGAAACAATTCGGAGGTATACTATACTTATACGGTGGAAGCCTTGATCACGGGAGGAAGCGGCGAAACGCAAAGCGCTCTAACCAATTATTTCATCGGGGATAAATCCATGTATTTATCTGTTTCGGGACTTCAGGACAAAATGAATAAAGATACGCTTTCTTCCGTTCAAATCGGCGCTTTTAACTTATCGGGACATCTGGTTCAGGCCGAAGGAACTTATCAAACTTATTTGTTGGAAGCCGGCCAATCAACCGATTTGAATTTGAAAAAAGAAGATTGGAAACAGGGAAAAATGGTCTTTTCGGGCGCTTTCAAATCGGGCGAAACCGTCGATTGGAACAAATTGAAATCGATGCCTTCCGGTCAATACCGGTTAATCGCCCGATCAACCGATGAAAAAGGCCGAGCTGTGGAATTTCAAGGCGACTTTACTTTGTTTTCGTCCGCCGACAAATGTCCGCCTGTTCCGGTATACGAATGGTTCCTCACCCCCAAACTGGATTGCGCAGTAGGAGAAAAAGCCGAAATCGTTTACGGTTCATCTGCCAAAGAAGTGTACGTATTGTATGAATTGTTTCAAGGCAAAAAGAAAATCCTTTGTTCGCGTTTCATTTTAAACAACGAAAATAAAAAAATCGAAATCCCTTTTCTGGAATCCTACGGCGATGGCATAACCGCCGTTTTCAGTTTTGTGAAAGAAGGACAATTCTTTTCTCAAACGGCGGCCATAACGAAAAGACACGACGACAAAGCGCTCCAGTTGAAAATGGAAGTTTTCAGGGATTATCTGCTTCCCGGGCAACAGGAAGAATGGAAAGTTTCTGTTCGGGATGCTAAAAATCGTCCGGCGTTGGCCGAGCTTTTAGCGTCGATGTATGATGCTTCGCTCGATAAAATTTGGGCGCATTCGTGGCAATTCAATCCGGGAAAAACGTTTGTTGGTTGGACGCCTTCCAATCAGACGGGGCGGGAATTCGAATCTTCCGGCTCCTCGTTAAATCGAAACGGATCGTTTGTCGACGTTTCTTCATTCTCTTACGATGCAATCAACTGGTTTGGTTTTTCCATCGAACCGATGATGGGTTTGGGCTATGGAAGAATGCTGAAAGGGGCGCCCACGACCGCTAGGCTGAGGGCGGCAGGCGATCAATCGGTCGCTCTCTCTTCTCCTTCTCCCTCCAATAATGTTCCGATGGATGCGGTAGTCAACGAATCCTTTTCTATAGCTGCAGGAGCAGTAGCAGTAGCAGGAGGGGCTGATGAGGCGGAAATGTCGACTCAAATTCGTCAAAACTTCGATGAAACAGCATTTTTCTATCCTCATCTGCGTACCGACGAAAAAGGCGAAACGCTCATTTCGTTCACGCTGCCCGAAAGCAATACCCGATGGAAATTTATGAGTTTGGCGCACACCAGCGATTTGGCTTACGGTTGGATATTTAAAGAGGTAGTCAGTCAGAAAAAACTGATGATCACGCCCAATGTTCCGCGCTTTATCCGGACAGGCGATCGAACGACGATTTCATCGGATATTTCCAATCTATCGGAAAATAATCTCTCTGGAACAGTCCGCATCGAATGTTTAGACCCCAACACGGAAAAATCCAATCTAATGATTGCCGACTCAGTGAAAGAATTTTCGGTGGAAGCTGGAAAAACCGTTTCGGCGAGCTGGTCGTTTGACGTTCCTGCGGACGTCGATCTGACAACTTTGAAAATAGTCGCCCGTTCGTCTGATTTTAGCGATGGGGAACAGCATCTAATTCCGGTTTTGCCCAATCGGATGATGGTAACGGAAAGTTTGCCTCTGAATGTTTCCGGCGGTGAAACTCGCGTCTTTTCTTTCGATCAATTGGCGCAAAATAATTCGCCCAGCCTCGAAAATTACCGTTTGACGCTGGAATTTACCAATAATCCGGTTTGGTATGCCGTCCAAGCTTTACCTACCGTCGCCACTCCTCAAACCGACAATGTACTGTCGTGGTTTGCGGCTTATTTCTCCCATTCGATCGCCGTTTACCTCGCAAACAGCAATCCGAAAATCAAGCAAATGATCGAGGTCTGGACAAAGCGGGGAGAGAGTAAAGAAAGCTTGCTTTCTGCTTTGGAAAAAAATCAAGAATTGAAAGCCGTTTTGCTGGAAGAAACGCCTTGGGTCATGGAAGCCAAAAACGAATCGGAACAAAAGCAACGCCTGTCTTTGCTTTTCGACCTGAACCGCACCCGCAACTTAAATCGGCAAGCGCTGGATAAGCTTCGGGATATGCAGGAATACGACGGCGGATGGTCGTGGTTCAAAGGAATGCAGAGCAACGTTTACATCACCCAATGGATATTGTACGGAATGAAAAAAATCGAAGAAACGACGGGCATCGAAGATCCGGAAACAAAAGAGATGCAGCAAAAAGCCGTCCAATTCATCGACCGGAATATAAAGCAACATTATGATCAATGGAAGAAAAACAATCCGAAAAGTTCATCGTATGCTCCGAGTACTTACGAATTGGAATATCTTTTGGTTCGTTCTTCTTATCCGAATATTCCATTCGGCGAAAGCAAAGAAGCGGTTGAATTCTATACCCGTTGCGTCGAAAAATACTGGACGGAAAATGCCAATCTTTATGCGCGTGCGATTTCCGCTCTGATTCTTCAGCGAAACGGAAAAACAGAGACGGCTCGCGCCATTATTCGTTCGCTTCGCGAACATGCCAGTTATAAGCAAGATATGGGAATGTATTGGGCAAACAACAACGCTTATTGTTTCATGACTCAAAGCGCTACCTGCGTGCATGCGTTTATTATGGAAGCTTTTCGCGCAGTAGCTTCTACGACCGATGAAATGGATAAAATGAAGTTGTGGCTGCTGAAGCAAAAACAAACGCAAGAGTGGGAGAGCGTTCCAGCCACCGTCCAGGCCATCGCTATTTTGTTGAACACCGGAACCGACTGGTTAGCCAGCGAAGGGAAAACCGCCGTTAAAATCGGAAACAAAAGCATTGATACGGCGAAAGGAGAAGCCGGTACAGGATATTTCAAATACGTAGAAACGAATGACGCTCCGTCGTGGGCGTTATGGAAAAACGAGAAAATAAGCGTTTCGAAACAAGATGCGGGACCAGCCTGGGGCGCTGTTTACTGGCAATATTTCGAAGACTTGGATAAGATCAAAGGGGCAAAGACCGAACTCAATGTAGAAAAAAGTCTTTTCATCGAAAAAACCACTTCTGCGGGAAAAGTTTTGAGTTCGATTACGGCAGATAATCCCTTGCAGGTAGGCGATAAAGTCGTCGTGCGTTTAACCATTCGCACCGACCGAGATATCGAATATGTGTTGTTGAAAGATTTGCGCGCTTCCTGTTTCGAACCGGTCGATCCGCTTTCCGGAACCCAGTGGAAGCAAGGCCTGATTTATAACCTTTCGCCCAAAGACGCTTCGATGAATTTCTTTTTCCCGAGCATTCCAAAAGGAACTTATGTGTTTGAATATCCATTATACACAACCAGTCCGGGCGATTATTCCAATGGAACTGCGACCATTCAATGTTTGTATGCGCCCGAATTCGTATCGCATACATCGGGCGGCAGAGTGGCCGTGAAGGAGAGGGAATAGTAATAGTAGTTGAATGCAAGGACTTGAATAGGAATAAAAGCGCAAACCGCATCGGCGGTTTGCGCTTTTTAGCGTACCGTCATAAATGATCAGAAATATAAAAATCTGCGATAATCCGTATTATCTGCACTGTCTGCGTTCGAATCTCTGTGTTTTTTATTTTTTCCCTTGTTTTGGATGTTATATTTCTTTCCTGACTTCGTCATTTAATTAACATGCAGTTAGAATTATTTCAATCGGAAATAGTATCGCTTAGGAAGAAACTTTTCTTTACTGCTTTCAAATTATTGCAGCAGGAAGAAGACGCCGAAACTGATGGAGTCCAAAAAAGACGGAAAAATCGAAACAGGATATTATTGCATAGAAAAAAAAGACGATTCGCCTTTTTTCCAATACATCCTTTTCTCTCAGAAAAACCGGAAAATGACGCTGATTTATCTTCGAGGCGATTTTCCTCCCAGCCAGTTGGAAGAGGAGTTGCATAAATTGAAAGATCTTTTTATCAAAGTAAATAATAAACGAATAAAACTATCGTAATCATGAAAAAAGAATGTATTGATCATTGTTTGCTTGTTGTGGTTTCCCGTCTCTTTCTTTGGACAGGAAATACTTGAGAATGAAGAAAAAACGGAAGAACCAGAAATGCAAAGTTCAGTTACTTGCAGCGGCGCTTCGTACGATTTTATATTTTCGTGGAAGAAAAAAGCTACAGAATCGCATTGGACCGGTTTGGGTTTTGCTTTTTCCAATCTGGACCGGTTGAAGAATGCCGATATCGTCTTGGGACGGTCGTATTCCATTCTTTTGAATCTGATGGATTATACGATTTCCATAGATCCTCATTGGTTGTTTGTCGCCGGATTGGGGATGGATTGGACGCGCTACCATTTCAAGGGAAATACCGGATTGAAGGAAGATGCGGATGGAACGAACCGATTTATTCCCGATGAGAACCGATTTATTCCCGATGAATTGAATAGGGAATTTAAATCCAATAAATTGCTTGCTTATTATGTAACGATTCCGCTGTTGCTGGAATATCAACTAAAGTTCGATGGAAACAAACTGTTCTTCGTTCATGGAGGTTTGGAAGGCTTGATCAAATACTATTCTAAATCGCAACTGGATATAAAAACATCCGAAGGAATCCGAAAAGTGGAGTACAAAGACTTGAATATTCTCCCGATTAACGCTCGTTTGATTTTACGAGCCGGATTCGACGATTTCAGTATTTTCGGATATTACCAACCTTTTTCGATGTTTCAAAAAGGAAAAGGGCCGGAAATTTATCCTTACGGATTGGGGGTGATGTTTAATTTTTGAGTTTATTTGAAAAAAACGCAATAAGGCAAATATGGAGCCGTAAGAGCAGGCCACGAATTCGGGATAAGCTCTTACGGCTTGGCGTAACGCTGTTTCTCCAAAATCTACTACAGAACAATTTTACTGACTTTTATCTGATTTTTATCGGCATCGAAAATTTTCAACAAATAGACTCCTTTTGGAAATGAGAGAGAAGGGATTATAACGTCCGTTGTCGAAGCAAACGAAGAATGATAATACAACTTCCCTGCAAGGTCGTTCAGCGTAGCTTGCAGCCTTTTTTTCGTCAACAAACGGATATGGATGACATCGTCTTTTACCTGTACAAAATAATCCAAGGGAGGTAAAGGCGATCGAATATCCGCCCCTTTACACTCATTTTCGTTGAAATACCATTCGTCGGTTTTGTATGCAATTTCCGAATTTCTTTTTTGATAATTGATGCCTTGCGCTTCATACCCTAACAAACGGCCTTGCAACGGATAGAAATCTTCGAGCGCCCCAATTCCCTCAATCCATGTTTCATATCCTGAATTAAAAACAAACCGTTTTCGTTTGGTTTCACCCACCCGAATTGTATCTATTTTTGTTACCTGATACAAATTGCCAACCCAATCTCCTTCTTGCAGATCGAAATCATAGAAAAGCCGCTCGTCTTGCTGCTGCTCTTTGATGAATACTTTTTTGTTGTCTTCCCGCAGAACGGCAATACAATTTTCAGAGCAATCATACAGCAATTTTTTATAAATTGATCCGCTGATAATTGTATCGCCTTTCAATTGATAAAGGGAATAATCGACTTCGTAATTTCCTGCGCCACTTCCGATTCGGTGGACATAGGCATAACTCCAGCGCGTATCTTCTGCTACATAAGGAATGTATGCATAATTTTGTCCTTTTAAAAATGCAGAATACGAAAGTAGAGCGATTAGAACAAGAATTTTTGTTTTCATAATCACATTAATTGCAAATAACCACCTCTGTTAAATCATTCAATACAAAGAGAATACTTTGTAAAAAGTTTTATTTTAGTTATGCAAATTATTTTGAACAAAATTACTTATTCCATCCAAATAAATCGTTCGTACCTGTCAGGATTATTACTCATTTTCATCCAATTGTTAAAATTATTTTTCTATTATTTTATCAGAAAATACAATAGGTCATTCATTTTGTTTCTATATGGATTTATTCGTGAGTTTTCATGTCGATAAAATGAATTCGTCCGTTTTTTTCAATTAAAATATTCAATGACCTGCTTACTGATTGATCCATATTTTGAAGGTTTGGCTGATAAGATAATGACAATGTTTTTTCGTTTGAATCGGATACTGGGAGCGATGCTCAATTTTTGAGTTTATTTGAAAGGAATGCAGATCAAGTAAATCAGAAATTGTTATAAAATTAAGAGGCGGCCTCCTATAAATGAACTTTCGCCATCTTCACGCAAAGAATTTCGTTTTTTTGATGATTTTTTCCCATTTTTTCTTTATCTTTGTACTTTGGCAATGGGGGCAGCAAAGCTCTATTGTTGTTTTCATAAAATAAAAATTTTGTAAGATAAGAATTTCGTAATACAAAAGAGTCCTTTTGCTCTCATTGCCAAAATTTTATAGCAGTATGCTTTTTAAAATTAAAAACGCCGCCGCGGTTATTTATGCGGAAAGTCCCAATTCGATTGTGTATTCTAAGGTTCCGGTAATTATCAAAAACCAATGTTCGTGAGTGTAGAAGTAGAATTCTATTTGTAATTTTGCAGGACGAAAGTGATCCAGATTTTGACAAAATATGACTTTTGACGAAGAATTTAAAGAAGCAATCAGGCGCCTGTCTCCGACAGAGAAAGACAAATTAATTTTCCGCCTGCTGAAAAAAGATACGCATTTAGTAAATCAACTTTATTTCGAACTGGCGTCCAGCGACAGCAAAGAGGATCGACGAAAAGAAGCCAAACAACGCATTGAAAGAATGATATCCCAGTCGAAACAGCATTGGCAATATTCCACGCCGGGCCTGTTGATGATGGAGATGAGAGATGCAAGCGGGATTGTCAACGATCATGTCGGGATAACAAAAGATAAATACGGCGAAGTGTACCTGCAAATTTTTGTGATGAAAGAATATCTTCAGATTTATAATGACCATTTTAAGGATTCTCCAGCAAAAAAGGCAGAGTCGATGAACGTATATCTCGTTGTGAAAGCATTTAAGATCATGGTTTTAGTAAAAAAATTGCATGAGGATTTGCTGATTGATTTTGAAGACGACCTCAAAGCGATAGGCCTTTTGTTTAGCAGCATTCCGGGCTTAATGAAAGAGGCAAAATACAACGGATTGGATGTTAATTGGCTGATTAAAGCAGAAATACCGGACGATATAGCTAAAATAGAAAAGGATCTTCGGCAAAAGGGATATTTGAAAAAATAACTGCGGTAACCCTGCGCTGACAAGAAATACAATGTTTAACAATTAAATTTTAAAAACAATGGGAAAAAAAGTCGCCGTGTTAGTAGTGAATCCCGTGAATGGATCGGGATTATTTCAGTATTTGGAAGCCTTTTTTGAAAATGGCATTTCCTATAAGACATTTGCAGTAGCCGAAACTACCCAAATAAAAACCAATTCGGGTGTTGGCATTCAAACAGACGATGTGGTGGCCAATTTGAAAGGGCATGAAGATGAATACGATGCATTGTTGTTTGCTTGCGGCGACGCGATGCCTAAATTCCATGAAAATGCCGACAAGCCTTTTAATCAAGACCTGTTAGCGGTCATAAAAAGTTTTAGCGGCAAAGGTAAAATCATCGCCGGACATTGCGCGGCTGCTTTGTTATTTGAAAATACGGGAATTAGCAAAGGCCGAAAAGTTGCTTTGCACCCATTCCTTAAAGCGGCCATGAAAAACAGTATTGGAACAGACGAAAAAGCGGTGGTTGACGGTCCTTTTTATACGGCGCAAACCGAAAATGCCATCCCTGCGCTCCTTCCAGACCTGATAAACGCATTAAAGGGTTAAAATACGGAAGGCGATTTAGAATGCAAAGGAAGCGGGTTATACGTATAATCTGCTTCCTTTGCATTTTCCAACCTGTGCGTCAATCGTCCTTGCCAGCTTCCCCGTTCGCGGATGCGTTTGTTTATTTTAGCCGTGAATTCATGGTTTTTCAATCCCCAGGCGGGAGCGAGCAACAGTTCTGCAGGCGATTGGGAAACGAAACGCTCCAGAAAAAACGCAGGATTCAAACGTTCCAGAAAGTCGATACAAAGTTCGATGTATTCATCTACTGTGTAAAGCGAAAAAAGTTCTGGATGCTCCTCCCACTGATGGGACATGCGGGTATGGCGGATCAATTGCAACTGATGCAATTTTACGGTGGTAAGCGGCAACTGAGAAATTTTATCTGCATGCGAAAGAATCATCTCTCGACTTTCTCCGGGAAGACCTAAGATCAGATGAGCGCCACAAGGTATTTTCCGCAAAGCCGTTCGTTGGATCGTTTCGACCGCCTCCTCGTAAGTATGCCCTCGATTGATTCGCTCCAGCGTTTCGTTGCAAGTCGACTCAATACCATATTCTATCAGCAGAAAAGAAGAACGCGAAATCTTTTCCAGTTCGTACAGCAGTTCATCCGGCATGCAATCGGGACGAGTAGCGATCATCAATCCCGCCACATCAGGATAATTCAAGGCTTCATTGTATTTGCCCAACAGATTGTCGAGAGCATCATACGTATTGGTATAAGACTGAAAATAAGCAATGTATTTCATTTGCGGATATTTGCGCGAAAAGAATCGGACGCCGTCCGCCAATTGTTCGGCAACCGATTTTTGGGGAGCGGCATACGACGGACTGAACGTTTGATTGTTGCAATAAGTGCATCCTCCCCATCCCTTGGTTCCGTCGCGATTGGGGCAGGTAAAACCGGCATTAACGGAGATTTTCTGTACTTTGAAAGGAAAAACCGTTTGCAGGAAGTCGCCGAAATCTTTGTAAGGCTTCAAATGATCCATATCAAGAATATACAAACCGTCCGTTTTCGCTCTCAATAATCAGTTCTTTTTTCTCCGAAGCCTCTACAAACCCGACGATTTGCGCTTCAATGCCAAAAGATTGGGAAATAGCGATCACTTCGCCGGCGTACGCGGACGGAAGGTAAATTTCCATGCGGTGTCCCATATTGAAAACTTTGTACATCTCTTGCCAATCGGTTCCGGATTGTTCCTGAATCAAACGAAATAAAGGAGGCACGGGGAAAAGATTGTTTTTGACGATGGTTGCTCGGTCGATAAAATGCAGCGCTTTGGTCTGCGCTCCCCCCGAAACATGCACCATCCCGTGAACCTGCGTTCGGAATTGATCCAAAATCTGTTTGATTACGGGGGAATACGTTCGCGTGGGCGAAAGAAGCAATTTTCCGACATCGATTCCCAAATCTTCTATTTGGTCGGTCAATTTCTTTCTCCCGGAATAAACCAGTTCCGAAGGAATGGCAGGATCGTAACTTTCGGGGTATTTTCCGGCTAAATAATTGGAAAAAACATCGTGGCGGGCGCTCGTCAGCCCATTACTTCCCATTCCGCTGTTGTATTCTTTCTCATAAATCGCTTTTCCGGAAGAACTTAAACCCACAATTACATCTCCCGGCCTGATACGGGAATTATCAATCACTTCCGAACGTTTCATCCGGCAAGTCACCGTACTGTCGACAATGATGGTTCGCACCAAATCGCCCACATCGGCTGTTTCGCCTCCCGTGGGGTAAATATGCACGCCCAATTGAGTCAATTCTTCGCACAACTCGTTTGTTCCCCGAATGATGGCAGAAATCACTTCGCCCGGAATCCATTGCTTATTGCGGCCGATAGTCGAAGAAAGCAAAATATTGTCTGTTGCGCCCACGCAAAGCAAATCGTCGACATTCATGATTAAAGCATCTTGGGCAATTCCTTTCCACACCGATTCATCGCCAGTTTCGCGCCAATACAAATAGGCTAAAGACGATTTAGTTCCCGCTCCATCGGCATGCATAATGTTGCAAAATTCCGGATCGTTGCCCAATATATCGGGAATGATTTTGCAAAAAGCTTTTGGAAAAATTCCTTTATCCATATTTTGGATGGCTTGGTGTACCTCTTCTTTCGAAGCAGAAACTCCACGCAACTGGTAGCGCTGATCGTTCATAATTTTCTGATTTTCTGCAAAAGTAATAAAAAAGGATTAAGAAAGAGAAAGGTTAAAAACATAAATTATATTTTGTATATTTGTCAAAAAAAATAATTTGTAAAGAAAAATGAAAAAAACTACTGATCTCATGGACAGTTTTAACCGTTTCGATCGGTCTTTTTGCACAAACGGCAGACAAAAGCCCATTTGACAAGTATGGCTATAAAAAGCAAATCATGTATAACTTCATCGAAAGGCGAATTTGAGGAATTTCACGACGGGGCGGATATTGTTGAAATCGGCTCTGTTTTGTTTGATACAAAAACCAATGAAGTTGTTGGTTTTGTGAGTGAAGAACAGGAAACCGCCGACGTTCCTTCCGCTAACGCAGCCATGTCGATCGACCCATTGTGCGAGAAATATTATTGGATTACGCCGTATGCATATTGTTTGAATAATCCGGTGAGGTACATTGATCCAAGAAAAAAAGATATTGTTGATGCCAATGGTAGAATTATGTATAGAAATGGACAATGGTTAAGCAATGCGACCGAAGGGGCTAAATTAATTGCAAGTAGCATGCACTTAACGCCTATAGGGCAAGAGTCTTTTAATGAATTAGCAAACGCTAATTATGGAGTTCAACTTGTATATGATCAAACTTCTGATATTGGGAAGGTAGGGCAGA
>WRFY01000084.1 GCA_009783445.1 Candidatus Azobacteroides sp.
GAATCCCCCTACTAAGGGGGCTTTTATAAATAAGGTTTTCCTTATTTTTATCTATTTTTATCTCTGAAATTCGTTGTTTTCTTCAAACCTTATCTTCTACAGTCCCCTTCGTAGGGCTTTAACAAATAAGTTTTTTCTTATTTTAGGTGTTTTTATTCCTGAAATTCATCATTCTCTTAAAACCTTATTTTCCCAAGCCCCCTTCGTAACGCTTAATTTCCTTTTGCCTCGTTAATTTGATTATAATTACGAATAAACAAAAAATAGGCGGGAATAATGACAGATAATAACTATAGACTTCCTGAATAATACAATTATGACATAAAAATTACATTTTAATTAATAAAACATTTTGATTCAGACTGTTTTTATTGTTTTTAGATGCGATTTATATAGATACTTTTCATTAGTTTAACTATTTTTAGATACTAAAAAAATATGCCTGCCGTTAAGAGTGTACTAAACCTATGAAATAAGATTGTTCAATGGCTATGTTCGGTAAACATTAGGTAAATTCAGTCGAGCGGGTTCGAAAATTCCCGAAGAAAAATTAGCTCATCCCCCAAAAGCCCAAGTAGATTTATTCCAACTAAGCGCTCAAAGCATGATCCGTCGAATTTATTTTCTACTTATCTTATTCATAATTCATAATTTATGATTCATGTTTTATAATCGTATAAAAAATAAACTTAGAAAAGAACAAAAAGATGAAAAAAACAAGATGTATTTCTATTGCGAAACAGAAAGGTTTAAGAGGCGTATTTTCTCTTGCTTTTTTGAAACTTGAATTGATTTTGATGTTGTGTGTTTCGGGATTGAATCTTTCGGCACAAACAACAGAGCAAGTAATGTTGCAAACCAAGATTGCCGACGCTTCGATCAATAGTGCAGTAAGGATTGGTTCATACGATTGGTATGTGGTAAAAAAAGAATCTGGAAGCGAGGGAGAATTTGCGATGCTGGTCACTAAAACCCAGTTGGGGTCAGAAATCTCATTCATCAACAGGGGAAGCTCGGCAGGCAATCAATACGGAGGTTCTTATCTGCAAAAGTTCATAAGGGAAATTTATGTTGGCTATATGCCGAAAGAACTGAAAAATATCGCAGTGAAGCCCGATTTAGGGAACGATCATTATTCTAAGACAGTTGTTACGAAGTATTCGACTCAAATGGCAGGAACTCAGACAACCGATACCGATATAATGTTCGCTCTGAGTTTCAAAGATGTGCAAGATTGGAATCGTTCGTCCCACGAAACGGTTAGCGAATATACTCGGAATTGGTGGACGCGTACTGGCGACGGCACAAAAAATGTATGGGAAGTGGGTACGCAAACGCCTAACAGCATAGAGGCATCGAACTATAGAGCGGTTGTAGCCGGTATATGGGTCAAATACAATTCGAGCGACTATATGCTTACCTACTATGGAAACGGCAATACAGAAGGTACGACGCCTGCTGCAGAAAGTTTCAGAGAGAACCATTCGGTAGCAGTGGCGTTGCCTGGCACGTTGAAAAAAAGTGGTTGTACTTTTATGGGATGGGCGTACTCGCCTACAGCCTCCATGCCGGATTTTGTATACGCTGGTGGTACATGTTCACCGGCTTACTTTTCCATTAAAAAGCGTACAAAACTCTATGCCATATGGAAAGAAGATGGGGTTCCGTCGGCTGGTATCTGCAGGGCAGGAGGAACCCTTTTGTACAAACAAGACTTCGGCGGAAATAACATTTTTGATCCAAAGGTTTCCCCAACGGGTTTGACCGATGGATCTTCGATGTTGGCTTACAACTACAGCTATCTGCATCCCAAAAAGGGATATTATCTTTTGACAAAAGACAATGCTATTCAATGGTTGACGCCTTATTATTCTCTAAGCGACCATACTCATCCAAATGACAAAAGCCGCGGATATATGATGTTTTTGAATCCGGGTACATTTGATGACGACAAGGTTTTGTATAGAACGGATATCCATGGCCTTTGCGGAGGAACAAAATTATCGTTCTCGGTCTGGTTGGTGAATGTCAATAAAGCAATAATAATGCAGTGGTATCCGAGAATCAGATTGGAAGTCTTGGAACAAAGGACAGGGAAAGTAATTTATGCAACAGATGAAATAGTCCTGAAACGAGGCGATCAGTGGCAACAACATGCTTTTACTATTCAATTAGAATCAAATGTGTCGGATATTACATTTCGAATTATTAATCTGATGTTCAGTACTGTTGGGAATGACTGGGCGATGGACGATATCGAAATACGTTTATGCGCCCCGCCAGTAACGGTTGATTTGCAGACAGTGGAAGAAATATGTGAAAATAATTCTTTCGATTTAGAGGGCCGATACAGCGATGACGGAACATTCGGCAAAAACCTCAGCTACCGGTGGGAGTACAGTTCGTCCGGAGACGTCAATAATCAGGTAGGATGGAAAGTAGTGCCTGGGTCTCAAGGAACGACTACAAATGGAACGGTTCGGTCCAAGCATACGATCCATTCCCTTAAGTTGGAAGATGGAGGCTATTACCGTTTAGTAGTAGGAACTGCAGCCGGCATCAATAGCCGGGCTTGTCGAGCTGTCTCCGATGTCGTACAATTGAGGGTAAAATCAGCATCCCTGGCTGGCAGCATCAGGGAGTCCGGTCCCGTGCGCGTGAATTCTAAAATGACGATGAAGGCGGAGCTGCCCAACGGGATTTGGACGAGCTTAAATCCGGAAATAGCCATGATCAATCCCTATACCGGCGAAGTATTAGGGATGGCTCAAGGCATTGCCCGGATCGTTTATAAAATACCAGCAACCGGCAGAGATAAATGCGGCGGGACAACTTCAATGGATATCATAGTCCATCCGCTGGATCCCGGTATCATCAGCGCTCCCGGCCCCGTACAAGTAGGCTCTACCATAACGATGAACAAGACGGTAGAGGGCGGAACATGGAAGAGCAGCGATGAGAAAATAGCAACCGTCGATCCGATAACAGGTGTAGTAACGGGCGTGAGCGCCGGAGTTGTCACCATCATTTACACGGTGCATTACAACGGAAGCGAGGCTTCCGCTACCGCTCCGGTAACGGTCATCGATATGAGCGTAGACGCCATTACTGTATCCAGCTCCCTGTGCGTAGGTTCCACCGTAAGGGCCTATCATCCAATAGCAAATGGAACTTGGGGGAGTGGAGATAACACAATCGCAACGATCGATCCGTCAACAGGCGAAATAACGGGTTTGAAAGCGGGGGTTGTCACGATCACTTACAATGCAAAAAAAGAAGGAGTTCCGGTTTCGACCGACATTCAGATAACAATAGTCGATGCCGGCAGCATCAGCGCGCCAAACGCGATCTGCGTAGGCTCTCAAATGAAAATGAACCATACGGCAACCGGCGGGACTTGGACGAGCGAAGATACGGAAATAGCAACCATCGATCCGTCAACGGGTGAAGTAACCGGCGTGAGAGCAGGGGTTGCTACGATCGTTTATACGCTGTCAAGCGGATGTCGTACTTGGACTACTGTAGAAGTAGGAGAAGGCCCCATCCTCTGGACTCCCGAAGCCAATGCCGAAAACGACAAGCACAACTGGCACAATCCAAATAACTGGACGCCAGCCATTGTTCCTTTGCCTTGCCACGATGTTTATATTCCCGGCAACAGCGCCTATTACCCGAAGCTGACAAGTTCGGCTGTATGCCGCGATATTTATTTTATACAGGGAGCCGAACTGGGCCGTCCCGACTGGCTGACGTACGAAAAAGCACATGTGCAATTAAATGTCGGTTTGAAACAGATGCCGTTGAGTGCAACTACTAACAAGGACTATATTCTTAAAGATACGGATACGCAAAAACGGATGCAGTATGCCGCAGGCGTTTCCACTCCGATCAAACGGGAACGCTGGTATATGCTTTCCTCCCCTCTGAAAGGCGTTCTTACCGGAGACTTGGCTTTTGGCGGTTTCCCGCTCACATTCCTGATGAAATTCGATCCGGTCAAGAAAGAAAATCAAAATTATTCGGTTGGAAACTGGTCTACTCCCTATACCAGCATGACCGATCGGGCGGCATCGGCCATTACCGACGCTTTTGCCTTCTATATGTATGGATATGACCTGCAAGGCGATAGCCTGCGCAACTTGGGATGCAGGGAAGTCGGCGCGTTCAGCGCGCTGAACGACTTGGATTATCTGCCCAATAGAGGATCGAATCTCTATGGACTCTGGGATACAAACGGCATTCTCGAACTGCCTTTTTTTGACGATCTGAAACTGCTGTATGCTCACCGCACACAAGAGTATGACCCATCTTCCCACACCAGTACCTTTTATTCTATTGGCGACGGCACACTCGATCCCCAGGCTTTCAATCATTTCATAGGAACAAGCGCATCCATTGCCCGTGAAAAAGACAATGGCAATTACCGCTTTGCTACAGAAGTTCATAACCCTGTTAATCAGCAATGGATATTTCTGAAGTCGGTATCCCATTTTACAGCCGATTTGAACGAAGGAGACGAATTTTTAGTGGGCAATCCCTATGTCTCTTCCATTGATATGCTCGAATTTTATAAAGATAATCAAAGTACAATTTATCCGGAATTCAAAATATGGGATGGAGTGGATTTCATTTCCAGCACGGTAAAGAATCAAACGGTTGTTTCAACTGCTGCCGGCGATATGCGTTATGTAGCTCCATGGCAGGGATTTTTCTTGAAATACAAGGAAGGGAAAAAGATCGATTTTAATGTAGAAAAAATTTCAACAGTTCGTCCAGTCGGAAGTACATTTAATCTGAAGAGCGCGAATGAACAGAAAGAAGAAAATATCCTGCGGATACAGTCCGAAAACGATTTCGCTGCTTCTTATGCTTTGATTGGACATGACGACAAGGCAGGCGATGGTTATGTGCCGGGAGAAGATGTAAAAAAATTATTTTCATCTTTCGACTATGTGCCTTCTATCTATTCGCTGGCAGGCGATGTTCCGGTCGATATCCGTTGGATCAACAATAATAAAGAAGTGATCGTTCCTCTGGGCATCAGAATCGGACAAACGGGAGAAATTCGTCTGACGTTTACTGGAATGGACTATTATTTCAAAGCCTCGAAAATAGAACTGATCGACGCTCTGGAAAATCGGACGATTGATCTGACCGGAAAATCAAGTTATACATATGCTTTCGATCATCAGGAAACAGGAATTCAGAACGGACGGTTTTCGCTTCGTTTCAAGAATTTGACAACAGCCATACCGCAGGCGGTTCATTGGGACGATTTGAAAGTGTACGGCTATTCAAAAGGAATTTATGTCGTTTCGTCCCCTTTCGATCCTGTACAACAATTAGTTGTTTACGATCTTCAAGGACGGAAAATGTATGAAAGCACAGAAAATGCGAAGTATTATCCTTTGCAGGAAAATCTGGATCATTTGCCGCTGATTGTCAAAGTTGTGACCCAGAACAGGACGAAAACAATCAAGTTGAATAGGAACGAGTAAGAAAAAACAGTGAAAAATAAATCAATCAATAAAAAAATAAACAAAATATGAATAGACAAATAAAAAAAATACAGTTTGCAATCATTCTTTTTCTGTTTACCGCAATAACGGTAAGTTATGCAGGAATGTATGTCCATCAGACAACCGTTAACGATCGGGTCGATACGCGGAAAGAAAGCTCTTCCAGCAATTCGGAAGAAGATTCTGGTTATGCTTTGTTCAGAACTTCTTCTACCCATCTCCCCGGTCGGCCGGATACCGGTAACGGTGTCGGGCAAGGAGCGCCCATAGGGGACGGAGTAACAATGTTGACAGCCTGCTGCCTGCTTTTTGTCGTTGTGAAGCTATTAGACCAAAGACGGAAAAAACGAATTGAAAACAAATTGGGAAAAATAAATAGTCTGCAGTGACGGCGTTCCCTCCCGCTCATATCTTGCCAATGCAAGGACGCGGGGGTATGCGGCGACTGTTCACCGCTTCTTGTTTGCCCTTCAAAGTTGCTTAGCGGCTTTGAAGGGCAAACTTTTTTTGATGCAAAATACGCTAAAAAGTATTTTTTTGTTTGTTTCACTTATTTTATATACTTATTTTGACACAAATGTATATTCGTTAAAATATATGGGACGAAAATTGGTTTTTTTTCTTGAAAATTGTCTTGGAATAGACCAATTTATGTTGTAACTTTGCTAATAGTTACACAGATAGAATATATAGTTCTGGAGTTTGACAAATAAAAGTACACACTTTGCAAGAATGGATTTATGATAGGCAAGAAATGCACTTCTTAATAAAAAACACTTTTGTGCGGGTATCTTCCTTTATTGTCTCAGGAAATGAATAATTAAAAAATAATATATGGTATGAAAAGCAAACAAACAAACAAAAGACACACTCGCATTCCTACCGGGAAGCAACGAAAAATTAAAAAAGCGCTTTCTCTTGCTTTTTTGAAACTTGGAATGATCTTGATGCTATGCGTTTCAGAATGGACGGTTTCGGCACAAACAGCGTCGCAAGCCGATATAGCCCAAGCAGATATAAATACTACCGTAACGATTGGCGAATACGAATGGTATGTGGTAAGAAAGCAAACAATAGGCGATGAAAATTATGCAATGTTGGTAGCTAAATACCCTATAGGTTTTGCTCAATTCTGCATTACGCAGCCCCCTGTAAGCAACGTGTACGAGGGTTCTCATTTGCAAGATTTTATAAGGACTATTTATACCGACTACATGCCCGATGAACTGAAGAGCATCGCGGTGGAATCGACACTATCGGGGAATACCACCGAACCCACGACGACTATGGCACGAAACGAGGCAAGCAATATTATGTTTGCTCTAAGCTTGGACGACGCAAAAGATTGGCGAAACACCGGTTTCAAATTTTCTGCCTATAAATGCGATTGGTGGACCCGTACCAAAGCGGAGTCTTCGAATGTCTATAAAATCTATTCTGCAGGCAATACGTATAGCGGTGCGCATGTATGGACTTCTTTGGATGTTGTTCCGGGTATATGGGTAAAATGCGGTTCAACTTCCCATACTACCTATACGCTGACTTACGATGGAAACGGCAATACGGGAGGCGCCGCACCCGACGCAGTGAGTTGCGAGGCTGGCCAGACAATAACTTTGGCGGGTCCCGGCAGCTTGACCAAAACGGGTTATTTGTTCCTGGGATGGGCGCGATCGGCCACCGCCGTTACTGTAGAATTTTTACCTTCTTCGTCTTTTACCCTGACGGGAAACACCACGCTGTATGCCGTCTGGCAATTGGGAACCACATGTGTGGGACATATTTTGTATTACGAAGACTTTGGCGGAAACGAGAAGGACGATTCAAGTGTTGCCTCACAGGGTTTGCCTTCCATATCTTCGGGAATGAGCTATTCCAAGACGCCCGGACAAGGCAACTATTCTTTGCTTAAGAATGCCTATCCGTTCTACCCTTCTGGATGGAATAATATAGGCGACCATACCAATCCAAACGATATTACCCGCGGCTACTTTATGTTAGTCGATCCGAAATCAAATGATGCTGACAAAGTATTGTGTCAAACCACAATCAATGGTTTGTGCGACGGGATGACGCTCGATTTTTCCGCTTGGTTTATGGATGTCAATACTCATAGAGAAGGTGCATTTATAACATGCCCAAAAATTGAGTTGCAGATGCTGAAGAGTAACGGTAATATTCTTAAGACCTCCGGCACAATAGAAATAAAGGGCAACTGGCAGCAAATAGGTTTTAGCTTTACATTGCCGGCGGGGGAAACGAGCGTGTTGTTCCGAATTATCAACAAAAATAATAGCACTACAGGGAATGACTTAGGCATAGACGACATCGAAATACGTTTTTGCGTACCGTCGGTAGCTACTCCCTTGCCGGATGTGATAGAAGCATGCGAGGGATCTCCCTTTGCCTTAAGCGGCGAATATCAAGGGAATGGGACATTTGGTGAAACCATTCATTACCGATGGGAACGCGCTAAAGATATAAACAATCCGAATTGGGAGACAGTGGAAGGTTCTCAAGGTATTGCTACGACTGGAAAGGTTAATTCCGCCTATACGATCCATTCCTTAACATCGAGCGATGCGGGTTATTACCGGCTGGCGGTGGGAGGGGAATTCACCGTTGGTAAAGAAAATTGCCAGACTACCTCCAAGGTTGTACAGTTAAAGGTAAACACGCCGCCCACTGCAGGCGTCATCAATACGTTTCCTTCTGCGTTGTGCGTAGGCTCTGATATGACGATGACCAGTACAGTAAGCGGCGGAGTTTGGTTAAGTTCAGCCCCGTCCATAGCCATGGTCAATCCCTTAACCGGAAAAGTAACCGGCATGAGCGCTGGTACGGTTGCGATCGGCTATGCAGTAACAAACAATGGATGTACCGGTTTTGCGGATCCCATTTCGATAGAGATAACCGATGCAGGAACCATCAGCGTTCCCGGACAGGGATGCATAGGCTCCATCCTAACGATGACCAGTACGGTAGAGGGCGGAACATGGTCGAGTTCAGATCCGGAAATAGCAACCATCGATGAGATGGGAAACGTAACGGGTGTAAGCTCTGGGGTGGTCACGATCCGTTATACCCTGCCCAACGGATGCAGCGCTTCTACTATGGTCAGAATAGACCCGGCGGCAGTCCCTATTATCTGGACGCCCGAAGCCAATACAGATGCCGATAACAATGACGACAAGTATAACTGGCACACTCCAGCCAACTGGACGCCGGCTGAAATTCCTTCCATATGCAACGATGTTTATATTCCCGGCAACAGCTCGCATTACCCAAATCTAACAAATCCGGCAGCGTGCCGCGAGATTTATTTCATACAAGGCGCCGAACTGGGACGTCCCGATTTGCTGACTTATGAAAAAGCGCATGTGCAGTTGAATTTCGATTTAGAGCAATATTCGCAAGAAAAAAATAATCAACTTCAAAGCGGCAATGTTGCCGATCGAATGCGGTATTCTGCCGCCGTTTCAGCCGCTCCCCTCGAACGGGAACGCTGGTATATGCTTTCCTCTCCGTTGCAAGGCGTTGTTACTGGAGATTTGGGTTTCGGGGGTTTTCCGCTCACATTCTTGATGAAGTTTGGTCCTATTACGAAAGAAAATCAAATTTATCCGGTTGGAAACTGGACGACTACCTATACCTCCATGATTGAACCGGTGACAAAGAACGTGACCGACGGCTTTGCTTTCTATATGTATGGATATGATAAGGCCGGCAGCGCGGCTCGCAACTTAGGTTGCACGGAATCTGGTTCTTTCGATGATCTCAATGATAAGACTTACCTGAAGGATGGCAGAAGCGGGAATTATGGAATCAAGGAAGTGAACGGAATTCTTGAATTGCCCTTCTTTGCCGATACGGACATGCTGTATGCCCACCGCACGCAGGTGTATGATCAGTTGTCCAACAAAAGTACCTTTTATTACATCAACGATGGCGTATCTGCTCCGGCTGATTTCAATAAATTGACAGGAAAATCAGAATTTATAACCCGCAAAGCCGAAAACGGCAATTACCGCTTTGCTCCGGAAATACGAAATGGCGGCCAATGGGCCTTCAGAAATACGATTACTCATCCAATAGACGGTTTGAATAACGGAGACGAATTTTTAGTGGGCAATCCTTATCTGTCGTCGATCGATATGGTTGAGTTTTTCAAGGACAATCAATCATCTGTTGAGTCGGAATTCAAAATCTGGGATGGAACAAATTTCATTTCCTGCAGTGTGGTAAATGCAGAAACAGAAGCTCTCATTTCAACCGATCCGACTGATTTGCGTTATATCGCTCCCTTCCAAGGATTTTTCTTGAAATACAAAGGGGAACAAGAAGAAGTTCGTTTTGATGTAACAAAAATTTCGACCGTTCGTCCGGCGACATTTGAATCCACTTTAAGGAGCGAAGAAGCAGGAAGCGAAGAAAACATCTTGCGCATCAAGGCCGAAAACGATTTAGCCATTTCTTATACGGTGATTGGACATAAAGAGCAAGCAAATAGCGCTTATGTACAGGGGGAAGATGTGGTAAAATTATTTTCGCCTTTCAACTATGTGCCGTCCGTCTATTCGTTGGCAGGCGATGTTCCGGTCGATATCAATTTGATCGACAGCAATCGGGAGGTAATCGTTCCTTTGGGAATCAAAACCGAACAGACTGGAGAAATCCGCCTGACTTTTACCGGAATGAATCAGTATTTCAAAGCGTCGAAAATCGAATTAACGGATGCTTTGGAAAACCGGACGATCGACCTGACCAAAAAATCGAGCTTCCAATATGTTTTCAATCATACGAAAATAGGAATCCAGAACGGACGGTTTTCTATTCGATTTCGGAATCTGACGACAGCCCTGCCGGATGCGATTCCTTCGGACAATTTGAAGGTGTACGGCGATACAAAAGGAATTTATGTTGTTTCGTCCGCTTCCGACCCCGTACAACAAGTCGTTGTTTACGATCTTCAAGGGCGGAAAATGCATGAAAGCACAGAGAATGCAAAATATTATCCCTTGCCGGAAAATCTTGGCCGTTTGCCGCTGATTGTCAAAGTTGCGACTCAGAACAGAACAAAAACGGTGAAGTTAAACAGAAACGAGTGAGGAAGTAGAAAACATAAATAAACAGATAAACATGGATATACAGATAAAAAAACTACTACTTGCAATCTTTCTGCTTCAGTCGATTGCAACCACGGTAAGCCATGCAGGAATCTACAGAAGTCATGCAAGCAATGACGATCGCGGCACATACGGAAATTCTTCCCGAAGTACTGAATCTGCAGACAATTCCGGTTTCGGCATGTTCTCTACTTCCAAATCCGGGCGGCCGGAGAATGGAGGAGGCATTGGACAAGGCACGTTCGATTCCGGTTTAAACCGTCCGGGGGAGGGCGAAGGCATCGGACAAAACACGCCCATAGGCGATGGAATTTATGTATTGTTTGTTTGTTGCATGCTTTTTGTTGTTCTGAAAATAGTACACGAAAAACGAAAAAAGCAAACAGGAGACAAATGCAAACGAATCCGCTGGCGACCGCTACCTGATATCCTGTGAGCGGTAAGCGGTTAAACGATGAAGGGTAAAGGAGATATTTCTCTCTTTTACCCTTCATTATTTTATCCTTTTCCTTTCCCCGTTTACTATTTTATGCAATCATTAAGATGAAGTTTATTTTTTTTTCATTTATTGTGTTGCAATAAACAATTTTGTGTTGTACCTTTGCTTATTGTTACACAGAAATGGCATGTAGTTAAGTGTAATGACAGAGAGCGGGCGTTAAATTTATGCATAACGGATTATATGACACGAAAAACACACTCTAAGTAAATAGTATTTTTTTTATTGTGTTTTTCTTTCACAACGTCCATTCATTTACCCCCAATAGCGAGTCCAATGAAAATAAACAATTAAACAAATTTATTTACAAAATGAAAAGAATAGTCTTTGCGATCTTCCTGTTTCTGTTTACTATAGTGGCAATAGGCTATGCAGAAGTGAGTGAAAGTCAGATAACAGAAAGCGATCCGTACGGCGCAGCGTACGAAAATTCATCCTCCACTACTAACGAAGATTCCCGTTACGGAACGATACAACTCCCTTCTTCCAGTTCCGTATCAAGCAAACAGTTGGATAAAGGCGAAGAGAGAGGACAAATCGCGCTCATAGGCGATGGATTGTCTGTGTTGGTTGTCTGCTCCCTGTTTTTTGTAATTATAAAGATGTTCAACGAAAGACGAAAAAAACAAGCTGAAAACAAAAACAAGCGAAGCGGCCATTTTTCAGTCGATAGCGCCCAGTCGGCGGCACATGGAGTTTAGTAGGGACATCGCATTTTATTGACTAAGCATTGTGCGTTATTCGCCAGCTATCGGTTATTTTCCAAACTCATACCATCTGTTTGGAAAAGGCATTATTCGACGAAAAATAAGCTAAAAAGGCAAAATTTGTTTATTTCAATTAGTTTGTTTTCCCCGTTTAATCTAAATGTTTATTTTATTTAAGAATTGAGATAAAAATTGGTTTTTTTTCTTATTTTTTATTTTGGAAAAGATCGTTTTATATCGTAACTTTGTTCATGTTTAAACAACAAAAATATACAGTTTGGATAATAACAAATGATTAGTATACAGTTTATAATAATGAACTTATGATATATGGAAAATACGCTATAATGCGTGTGTTTTTATTAGCTCTTTTTCCTTTAAGCGCATTCATTCGTTCATTTGCTTATGCGGTTAATTCAAGTACCCATGCTTTTGTGCGAGGTGAACGAAATGACAATACGCACAAAGATACCGGCACAAATATAAAAGGTCTATGGGGATATCTGCCGCTAAACCGCTCTTCTTGTTTGTAATAAATTGTAAATAACGCTGATCATTCGGTTGACGATATAGAAAATTACGGCCGCCTTAGATTCTGTTCTTTTTCATCTATTCGTTGTACGGACAGACGATGTTTCGTTAATTATCCATTTTGACTCATAATACGGATTGACACTCTGGAAAATTGGACTATTCGACTTGATCGAAGCATCCATCCACACGCATACTTTTCCAGGAAGAGGGAAGGCGAATCTATACAAATCAAACATTCATCAAACAAACAAATTGAATATAAATGAAAACAATACGGGCTACAATTATCGTATTTCTGTTTATTGCAGTAGCGGAGAGCCATGCAAAAAGAATCAACAGAAACCAAACCATAGATAACAAATTAACCAGTGCGCAGTGTGGAAGGTGTTCTCTCGATTCTGAGGCAAGTTCTGATTTCGGAACGCTTAAATCCTCGACAGCTATTCAGGGAATAGACAATCGACAAGGCCGTTGCGGAGGTACGGAACTGAGCGCACCGGTAGGCGATGGCGTGTTGGTTTTGGTTGTCTGTTGTCTGTTTTTTGTAATTATAAAAGCGATTAGCGAAAAACGAAAAAAACAAATTAATGATAAAAACCATTTGAAAAAATAAAATAGAGTGTATTTAAAATTAGTAGAAAACCTTAAATCTAAATAAGACAAAGCGTTTGTTGCTGAAAAGTTTAACAGGCGCTTTGTTGCTTTTTAGGGGTAGTATAGGTCGGGTTAAACGCAGGTTTATTTTAT
This sequence comes from Candidatus Azobacteroides sp., assembly GCA_009783445.1. Taxonomy (GTDB): domain Bacteria; phylum Bacteroidota; class Bacteroidia; order Bacteroidales; family Azobacteroidaceae; genus Azobacteroides. Next base: position 13,133 of record WRFY01000084.1, read on the forward strand.
CTGAACCGCTTTCTATACGAAAAATTTTATTATCCGACAATTTGTCTGTACTTTTGCATTCCGAAAGAAAGTATTTTAAAGATGAATCTCATTATTGATGAAGGAAATTCGGCCGTTAAAGTGGCCTTTTTCGAAGAAAACGTTTTGGTGAAAAGTTTTCAATTGGAAAAATTAGACCAAACGGAATTATCGGCTTTTATGGATAATTTTTGTTTGGAAGCAGGGATTTTAAGTACGGTAAATAAATGGAATGTAGAGCTCTATTCCTTTTTGTCGGATACATTGCCTGTCTTTTATAATTTAAATCACTATTTGCCTTTGCCGCTGGCGATCGATTACCAAACGCCTCAAACCTTGGGAATGGATCGGATAGCCGCAGCCGTAGGCGCATGGACTCAAAAACCGAATATGAATCTGTTGGTCATCGATTTGGGTACGGCCATAACGGTTGATTGGGTGACCGATAAGGGCGTATACAAAGGCGGAAATATATCTCCCGGCCCTGAGTTGAGATTCAAAGCTTTGCATCAATTCACCAATCGCTTGCCTTTGATTAGTATGGAGGGCGAAACGCCGGTTTGGGGCTACGATACGCCGACCGCGATCCGTTCGGGAGTTGTGGAAGGAATTGTTCGTGAAGTGGATTCGTATATCGAAGAATACAAAAAAAATCGAGATGTTTTTGCTTTTTTAACAGGCGGATACTCTTTTTATTTTGAAAGCAAATTAAAAAACTCCATCTTTGCAGACGGAAATTTAGTTCTCAAGGGATTGAATGAAATTTTGAATTATCAAAAACGAAAAGCATAAAGAAAATGAACCTAAAGGACGAGAGGAAGAGGAACGGAGGAGGGGAAAAAAATAAAACAGAACTATTGAAAAACAAACTATTATTTTCATTGTTGCTGTTGTTTTTATCTTTTCCGGAGGCGGAGATTTTGCATGCGCAAAGCAATTTGACAGCTTCTCCTTATACGCGCAACGGATACGGGATATTGGCTGACCAAAGTTTTGCATCCCAGAAAGGGATGGGGGGAGTTGGTTACGGAGTGAGGAATTCGCAAATAATGAATCCTTTGAATCCGGCGTCCTTTTCAGCTGTCGATTCCATGACCTTCATGCTGGATTTTGCCGTCAAAGGGCAGGCCGGGTGGTTGGAAGACGGAGCAAACAAAGCGACCCGTTACAACGCTGGACTGGAATACTTAGCCTTACAATTTCCCTTAGCTAAAGCTTTAGGCATGGGCGTTGGATTTGAACCGGTATCGTATGTGGGTTACCGTTATGCGGACGAATCGGATATCCCGTCTATCCCGTCGGGACAATCTCAGACAATCTACAACGGAAACGGAGGACTAAAAAAGGTGTACGGAGCTCTTTCTTATTGTGTGCAGAGCCGTCTTTCAGTGGGAGTAAACGTGGGGTATCTGTTTGGAGACGTCGTCAACAGCAGCGTCACTTCGGTGAATGTTACCAGCGCCAATACTTTTTTCAAAAGCGATACGTTGCGGTCGAGCGCCTTGATCTATGAATTTGGACTTCAATACCGGCATCCGTTCGGAAAAGATAAAGAAATTGTGGTAGGGGCGGTCTATACGCCTAAAATCAAAACGGGAGCTACCCTGATGCAGGGAGAAGCCTATTACAGTCCCGCGAACCAGGTCACCGGCAATCCAATTTACAGGACTACGCGCGATTCGGTGTTCGAGTTGCCGGAAACGTATGCCGCAGGCATTAGTTACAGTAAAGTGAATAAATGGGTTGTAGCGGCCGACTTCCAATATCAAAAATGGGCGGAGGCCAAATTTTACGATCAAACGAATCAATTAACCAACCGAATGAAAATCAACGCCGGAGCGGAATTTATCCCGAATTATCAGGGACACAATTTTTTCAGCAAAATGCGGTATCGGGCGGGCGCGTGTTATACAAATTCTTATTTCAAAGTACATGGATTTGGTTATCAGGAATATAGCGCCAGCGTGGGATTCGGCATTCCGATGGTCGACCGGCGTTCTTTTCTCAATTTGGCTTTCGAATATTCGATGCTTCATCCCCAATCGAATACTTTGGTAAAAGAGCAATACGTAAAATTCACCTTGGGTTATACTTTTAACGAATTGTGGTTCTTCAAACGAAAACTTCAGTAATGCTGATGGTATGCGGTTGTTTGTTAACCGCAGCTTGCAGCAACGGGAAAAAAATAGCAACGGTCGACGTCGATGCGAAAGTTTTGCCTTCGATGCATGGCGAAGGAATCTCGTCTTTGATATCCGATTCGGGAATTACGCGCTACCGCCTTCAAACCAAAGTATGGGATATTTATTCGAGCGATACGGGCGCTTATTGGCATTTTCCGCAAGGTTTCTATGTCGAACAATTCGATTCTGTTTTCAATGTGGAAGGATTTATCCGATCGGATACTGCTTATTATTTTGAACGGAGCAAATTGTGGCGTTTGGTAGGAAATGTTCACACTCAAAATCTGCTGGGATGGAAATTCGACACTTCAGAATTGTATTGGAATCAAATGGAACCGTCTAATTCGCTCAATTCTATTTACACCGATTCGATTGTACGGATCGATAAAAACGAGGGCGAAAAAATAGTGGTGAGCCGCGGCATGAAATCGAACCAGTCAATGACGCATTATATCTTGTATAAAAGCTATATGGAATCAACATTCAACGAAAATGTTCAATCGGCAGAAACCCCTTCTTCCTCGCCTTGAATGAAATGATCTTTACTGCAAATAAATTTTCTTTCAATAATCGTGATTAATAATGTAAAACTTTGTATCTTCGTGGTCAATTTAAATAAAATCAAAAAATAAATATAAAATTCGATGGCTACATTAGAGAAAATCAGGAGTAAAGCCGCGTTGTTAGTAATAGTAGTAGGCCTCGCTTTATTTTCCTTTATTATTGGGGACTTTCTTCGTTCGGGTTCCACCTTTTTTCATCAGAAAAAAGAAAACATTGTTATTGTAAATGGCGAATCTGTTCATTATCAAGATTATCAACAAAAAGTGGAAGAACGCACCAATGCGCTTAAAAGAGGAAACAGAACGTTTACCGACGATGAGCAAAATCAAATCCGACAGATGGTATTGGATGAAATGATTGATGATATTCTTTTTTCCGAAGAAACGGCTAAGATAGGCCTTGTCGTGACAAATGAAGAAGTGAGCGACCTGGTCATAGGGAAAAATACTTCTCCAGTATTGTTGCAAATGCCGGATTTTCAGAATCCTCAAACGGGAGCATTTAATAAGGATGCTTTGATGCGTTTCCTTCAAATGGTGGAAAGCGACGATTTGGACAATTATCCCAAAGAATATATTCCCCAGATAATGGAAATGAAACAGTCGTGGTTGATGATCGAACAACAAGTGTTGAAAGAACGCTTGAGAAGAAAATTCGGTACGCTTATTTCGTCGGCCATCCTTATCAACAATTTGGAAGCCCAAGCCGCTTATGACGACAATAAAGTGAGCTCCGATTTTGATTATGTCGCTCAGCCTTATTCTTCGGTTGCAGACGATGCCGTACAAGTGTCGGACGTCGAAATCCAAAAATTATACAACGAACGGAAAACGTCGTACAAGCAGGAGGAAGCGAAAGTAATCAATTATATTGCGGTTAATATTTTACCAAGTACAAACGATTTTCAAGCCATAGAAACCAAATTGAATGGATTGAAAGAAGGTTTTGCTTCTTCGGCTCGCGAAATTGTACAATACAATTCGGATATCCCTTATTTGGATGCCTACGTTCCTCTTTCAAACTTGGATGAAGATGCGAAACGTTTTGTGATGAATAATTCGGTGGGCGCAGTGGAAGGGCCGGTATTAAACGACAGAATATACAATATGTATAAGTTCGAAGGTGAAAAAACAGCTCCGGATTCTCTCAAACTCAATGCCTTGATGTTGCCTATGTCTTTGGATCAAAATACTTTTAAACACCTGACCGATAGTTTGATACAAGTGGTGAAAGGAGGCGTTTCTTTTGGGGATATGGCGTTTGGAATCAGCGGAGGAAAAAACAGAGGCGAATTGGGATGGATCACAGAGGCGCAATTAGCTTCGCAAATCGATGCCCAATTTAAGGATGCCGTGTTTGACGCTAAACTAAATGAACCAACCCTTGTAAATTCTTCCAAAGGTACGTTTCTGATAGAGGTTACCAATAAAACCCAACCGGTGAAAAAATATAAAGTTGCTCATATTCAAGTACATGTTATTCCAAGTCAGGAAACAAAAGCCCATTTGTACAATGATTTCAGCCAATTTGTTTCGACTCACCATTCGTTGAATGCTTTGAAAGAAAATGCCCCTCAAGCGGGTTATATATTTCAAAACAATGTGGAAGTTACAAAAAATCAGATCAACATTGGAGGAATTCAAAATACGCGACCAATTGTTCAATGGGTATTCAATAATAAGAACGGCGCTATTTCCGATATTTTTGAATGTCAGAATGGCGAATATTTTGTGGTAGCAAGCATCGAAAATAATTTACATGAAGGTTACCGTCCTTTGGCTTCTGTTTCGGAAATTTTGAAACGGGAACTTATCAATCAGAAAAAAGGTGAAAAATTAACGGCCGAACTGAAAGAAAAAAAATTGAACAGTTTGGAACAATATGCCGAAGCAATGAATACCACTCCGCAGTCGGTTAAATTCGTTACGTTTGCTACTCCCAACATTTCTGGAATCGGAAATGAACCCATACTGAATGCAGAAGCTCCGGTGGCTCCGATAGGTAAGATCGCAGGTCCTTTTGCCGGAAAAAACAGGGTTTATGTGATTCAGGTGACAGATAGAAAGGAAAGCGATGCGCCATACAATGCTGAACTGCAAATGAAACAGATGCAAATGCAAAATTCTTACCGTACTTATCAACTGATGCAGTCGTCGGAACTGTTGAGAGAAAATGCAAAAATAGAAAATAATCTCAACCGTTTTTTCTAAACGGAAGAGGATTTTCCAGTTTTTTTGATGAGGATGTCATTGCGGCTTAAGTCTCTGCAAGGACGTCCTCATCAAAATTTTTTTTGATAGCGTCTCATTAATCAAGTAGATCGTCTCATTATGGAATTTTTAATAGGGAAAACGCTGGATGAACTGGAACGGTTGGTTGCGCAATTGGAAATGCCCCGTTTTACTGCACGACAAATAGCCGGTTGGTTGTATCAAAAAAAAGTTTCGTCGATAGAGGAAATGACGAATATTTCTTTAGTTCATCGCAAACGGTTGATAGAAAACTATTCCGTGGGACGAAACAATTGTGAGCAGAAACAAGAATCAGTTGACGGAACAATTAAATATTTGTTTCCTGCTTTCAATCAGCAATGGATCGAATCGGTATATATCCCCGAAAAAGAACGAGCGACTCTTTGCATTTCTTCTCAAGCGGGATGCAAAATGAATTGTTTGTTTTGCATGACCGGCAAACAGGGATTTTCCGGACAATTGACGGCGGGCGATATGCTCAATCAGATTCTTTCCCTTCCGGAAACAGATTCCCTGACGAATGTGGTTTTTATGGGGATGGGCGAGCCTTTGGATAATGTCGACGAATTACTCAAAACGCTCGAAATCCTTACATCCGATTACGGCTTTGCCTGGAGTCCCAAGCGCATTACGGTTTCTACGGTGGGAATTTTGCCGGGTCTGAAACGCTTGCTGGAAGAAAGTAAAGTCCATTTGGCCGTCAGCCTGCATTCTCCCTATCCTGCGGAACGCCTTTCTTTGGCGCCGGTTGAAAAAGCTTATCCTTTGACCGAAATATTAGATCGGATCAAACAATACGATTTTTCTCATCAACGGAGAGTTTCCTTCGAATACATTTTGTTTGGAGGCTTGAACGACGATTTGCGACACGCCATCGCCCTTTCCAAATTGCTGAAAGACATTCCCTGTCGGGTAAATTTGATCCACTACCATCCGGTTCCCGGCATTCATTTATCCGCATCTAATCCCAAAACAATGGTCGAATTCCGAGATTGTTTGAATGATCGAGGAATCGTGGCGACCATCCGTGCATCGCGAGGAGAAGACATACTGGCTGCCTGCGGAATGTTGTCGACAGAAGGCATGAATCGGAAAAGCTGAAATGACCGCGTTACTTGCGAATGGCATTTTCCACTACCTGGAGTAAAGTAACGGATTCGTTTTCCCATGTTAATTCTTTGTTTGCGGCGTTAAAGCCTGCCGTATTTTTTTCCTTTAGAGCCATTTGCTTGATCGTATCCGCCAGAAACAACGGATCGTAATGATCTACTAAAGTCCCGATTCCATAATGATTCACTATTTTTCGAATTTCGGGAAAATCGCTGGCCAATACCGGAATTTCTTCGCGAATGTAATCGAATATTCGGTTGGGAAGAGAATAATAATAATTCAATCCTCTGTTTTCAAGCAAATTGATTCCTATATCGGCGCATTGGGTATAAGCGGGCAGCTTTTCCATGGGTATTCTTCCGGTGAAAACGATTCGGTCGTTCAAGTTCAGGCGATCGACACGTCCTTTTAATTCGTTGAGTATATCGCCTCCGCCCACTACGTAAAAGACAAAATCATCCAGATACGGCATTGCCTCTATGACCCATTCGATGCCCCGTCCCACATTGACGGCGCCCTGATACAGCAATACTTTTTTACCCTTGGCGTCGATCAGAAGGGGTTGCTTGGGCGCTGATCCTGCAAATGGAATATTGCGTACCACTTGCATCTGGATGCGATACTTTTCATTGTAAATATCGGCAATCGATTGGCAAACTGTATAGGCATTTTTTAAATGGGGAAATATCCGGTCTTCCAGCCAGGTCCAAACGGCCTTGACAAATTTTCGGTCAGTCACTTCGGGTAGTTCGGGAAACATTTCGTGCGCGTCGAATAGCAAGGGCTTGCGGCGAATCAGAGAAGCCAGATAATTGGCCGGAAGCGAATCGGTATCGTTCGACAGAAACAAATCGGCGCGATCGAACAACAAGTAAAAAAAGAGGCGGAAATTGTATTCCGCATAAAAGAAAAAGGAATGATTGAAAAACAAGCGCAAGCGATCGGTACGGTAATCCCGTTTCAATGCTGGACTGGAGCGGAATTTTCGTCCTACTAATTTTACCTGGTATCCTTGTTGCGCAAGGCTTAGGCAAACTTTATGCACGCGCTGATCTGTTACCAAATCGTTGGTTACAGAAACGGTTATTTTAAGCGTGCGGCGAATGGGAGTCGATGAATGGGGCATTTGATTGGATTCCTGCATAGCCATTGTTCGCTTATTTTTTCTGTAAATTTTGGATCATTTTCATGACTTCGTCTACAAAATAATACGTATCGGCATCCAAATATCCGCGGCTTTTGTGCAAAGTATCCTTCTTTTTCCCCAATCGCACAATGACTAAATTTTCGCTTGGGACAACGATGATCCGTTGACCCAGATGTCCCATCATTCCATAGAAAGCAGGCTGATGATCTTCGTCGATCCAGATGGAATAGCCATATTTTTTGGGTTCCTCTGGAAGAAAAGCCTTATAATTCGGCGTGATCATCCGTTCCACGAAGGCAGAATCCAACAGTTGTTTGTCCTTCCAATGGCCTTTCTGAAGCAATAATTGTCCTAATTTGGCATAATCTCGGACATTGGAATAGACGCAGCAAAAAGACTTTTCCATTCCGCCGCTGGTCGACCACAAAGCATCCGATTCCATTCCCATCGGTTGCCAAAATGTTTCCGACAGGTACTGAGATAGACTTTTTCCGGTTGCCCGTCGCAAAACGATCGCCAAAAGTTGAGAATCGGCTGAAGAGTACTTGAAATGACCTCCCGGACGATGAGCGAAATGTCGTTTCAGCATTTGTTGTTCGATGTGGTCGCCAAAATAAGCCTCAGTGGTCATATTGAAAGGAGAATAATATTCTTCTTTCCAATCGAAACCCGAAGTCATGGCCGATAAATCGCCGATGGTCGCTAATTTTGCAAGGGAATCGTTCGAAAATTCGGGAATAAAATCGGTTACGGCTTGATCTAGACTTCGAACATACCCTTGTTCTATGGCTTTTCCTAAAAGCATAGTAGTAATCGACTTAGCCATGGAGAAAGAATTCGTTCGGCTTTCGTTTGAATAATGATTCCAATATTCTTCGTACAGTAATTTTCCTTCATAGACGACGGCAAATCCAATAGAACCAAAATCTTCCAATTCTTTTCGCAGCGTGTCTGTCAATTGAATCCGACCGTATTGCGGATGGATATCCCAGGGTTGAGACGTTCCTGCATGGATTACCTCGTTTTTGAAATCGGAAGAGTCGTCGATATGGGTTGTGGAATACCCTTTCAATAGAGTTTTTTGAAAAGCTTTCACTACGTATCCGTTTCCCGTAGCGTATGCTCCGATTATGGCTAAAAAGATGACACTCAATAAAGCCAGTAGAACGATAAGGCTAATTTTACCTAACTGTTTCATGTCCTTTGGTTATAAATTAAACGCAGATAATACGGATTTCCGTGTTATCTGCGTTCCTTTGAGAATGATTTTTTGATTTTTAAAGCGCTTTAATATCTTTTAGCACGTCATTTGTTTTACGCACAGCATCTGCGCTTTTTTTGAACAAAGCTTTTTCTTCTGCGTTCAATTTAACGTCAACAATCGACTCTACGCCGTTGCGGCCAATGATGGCAGGAACGCCGATACAAATATCTTCTTCTCCATATTCGCCTTCCAGATAAACGCAAGAAGGGATCAAGCGTTTGTAATTGTTGATGATGGATGAAACCACATAAGCGCCGGTCGCTCCCGGAGCATACCAGGCCGAAGTTCCCAATAAGCTCGTCAGAGTTGCTCCGCCCACCATGGTGTCGGCAGCCACTTTATCCAAAGCTTCGGGAGTTAGCAATTCGGAAACAGGAACTCCGTTGTAGGTGGCCAACCGTTTGAGAGGAATCATGGTTGTATCGCCATGTCCGCCGATGACCATTCCTTCGACTTCAGAGTAATTAACGCCTAATGCTTCACTCAGATAATATTTGAAACGCGAACTGTCTAACGCTCCTCCCATGCCGATTACCCTGTTTTTGGGAAGGCCGGTAGCCTTCAATGTCAGGTAAGTCATAGTATCCATTGGGTTGGCAATAATCAAAAAGACCGCATTGGGAGAATGGGTCAAACATTGGGAAATTACATTTTTTACGATATCTGCATTGGTGCCGATCAATTCTTCGCGGCTCATTCCCGGTTTGCGGGGAATGCCGGAAGTAACAACAATCACATCCGAATGGGCAGTAGCGGCATAATCGTTTGTTACGCCGATTACGCGAGTTTCAAATCCCAACGTTTGAGCGGATTGCAGAATATCGATTGCTTTTCCTTCCGCTACTCCAGCTTTTACGTCTAACATCACTACGGTATCAGCAATTTTGTTGAATGCCAGAACATTTGCACAGGTGGCGCCTACATTTCCTGCGCCGATTACAGTTATTTTTGCCATAACTCTGTTTGATTTATTAAATGTTTATAAAAAAATAATTAGCATCTATACTAAGCGTCTCAAATAAATGTATACTTATAAATTTAAAATAATGATAATCAATTGAATAAATATAAATATTAAAACTTATCAGTAAATAA
>WRFY01000085.1 GCA_009783445.1 Candidatus Azobacteroides sp.
TTTCGTTGTTTTGATATTCGCTATATTTCATGCTACAAAGGTACGCACGCGCACGTAATATAAAAAATTTATTTTACATTAACTCTAATATTTATAAGGAATAAAGAAAAATTGCTTGCGAAAGAATGGGCTTTCACCCCAAATGTTGCAGACATTAAATGGTATAGAACGCTTCTGCATTTATAGTCGTGTGCGAAAATGCACAATAGGAAATATTCCCTTAAGATAGACTGTAAAAAATGTAAGTTTATTTTTAGAAAATACGTTCAATTGATCAATTTCCCGTCTCTTAACCTTATTTTTGAAAGTTCCCTTAATAAGGAAGGATAACATACCTATTTCCTTCTCCTTATTCCCTTATTAATTGATTGAAAATAAATGAATAAGGGAGAATGCAAGGAGAGTTGTCAAGGCTATTAGGGGAACTTTCAAAAATAAGGTTAATAAAAAGAACAAAAAAATTTGGATGCATGTTTCACATTTTTTACGTCCCACTCTATTGAATTAATTTTAATTTGCTTGCATACCTATACTTATTCTTAACCTCACGGCTGTAACTTACTTACCCTTTCTCCCTTGCCAAACCGAATGTTGATTGCAAGGGATTTACGGACATTTGCGCTATACCCGCCACCCCTGACCTAATACTTAGATATATGCTTCCTTCCTCCCATAGAAACATTTATAATTCATTTCGGCTGTTGTTGCATTCCATAATAAAGGGCTTCGTTTGCTCCATTTTTCTGCATAATATCCAGATCAAACAAGGACCGCTCTAATTCACTCGGTATTGGTAATGAGGAAAATGTTTGAAAATAAAGTACACAGGCGTCTCTCCACAGGATAGCATCACGCGTCTGGGTTTTCAAATTAGATTGAACTTCTTTGAAACGTTCTTTGTCAATGAACGACCCTTCCTGATCCCATATCTTCTGAAAATTACGTGCTGCATCGACTCCTGACTGGTATTTATAGCACAATTCGTCCCACAGGGTTTTCCCATTGGACATCCGATGATTCCATGGCACGTGATGAAACCATAAAAGCAGATTTTCGGGACAGGCATTTATATCGTTGTATATATCGCTTACAGGAGACGAATACTGGCTAACGGCATTGCTCCCTTCTTTAGTGCGGTCGAATCCGATTCCTTGCGAATCGGCTTTATGATAGTAAGAAGGCATCCAATCGGGTCGAGTGTCCGGAATATTCAACCAAGGCGCCGGACCATAATGATGTTCCCACGCAAATAAATGTGCTAAACCTAAAGGCATCATGTAATTAACTATGGCTTCCCGCGATTCCATCATCATTTCCTTGACAGGTTCCACAAAAGCCGGATCATTTGAGAATGTCATCTTAAGCCATTCATCTGCAATTTGTTCAGGTGTTAGGCGATTGTTCCATGCCAAACGTCCAAAACAATACCAATTGGCTTGAGCAAAATGATGTCCCGTCCAATTCGTGTCGTTACCTGTATTGGCTACGCCGGCAATTGCCGTAATTGAATGCGGAAAAAGAGTTCCATCGGTACATTTCGCCACCGTACTTCCCTGCCCTTTGGCATAGGTATCGGCTTGCAAGCACTCCTGATAGAGAGGCGCCAAATAGGCTAATTGTTTTTCTTGTCCCAAATATTCCTGCGTAATCTGAAATTCGGGCATTACCGCCGTTTTCTGCATGGCGCCGAATAAAGGAGTAAACGGCTCGCGCGGTTGAAAATCGATTGGTCCGTTTTTCACCTGAATGATTACATTGTCGAGAAACAGGCCATCCAAAGGCTTGAATCCTTCGTAAGCCTCTTTCACTCGATCGGACGAAGCGGGGTCATAGACAAAAGCGCGCCACATCACGATTCCTCCATAAGGTTTTAAGGCTTCGCCCAACATATTGGCTCCGCTAACAGGCGTCCGCCCATAATCCTGAGGACCGGGTGTTCCTTCAGAGTTGGCTTTGACTAAAAATCCTCCAAAATCAGGAATTAGATCGTAAATTTCTTTGATCTTGTCATCCCACCACTTGCGAACCCTTGCATCTTCGGGGTCGGACGTATCTAAACCACCCAAGAGCGCAGGAGAAGAACAGTTAATCGAAAGATATACTTTGATGCCATAAGGACGAAAAACATTCGCCAAAGCAGCTACTTTAGGCAAATATTCGCTGGAAATAAAAATCGCCTCTGCATTGACATTGTTCAATACAGTTCCGTTAATCCCAATGGAAGCATTGGCGCGGGCATAATCCTTATAACGCAAAGATAAAACGTTGGGCAGGTCGCCCCATTCCCATAAGGAACTACCGGCATAGCCCCGCTCGATCGTTCCATCTCGATTGTCCCAATGATTTAAAATTCGTCTTTCATAAGAAGGTTTTTCATGAATATCCAAATGCGAGATATTTTCATGCATCTGCATCAAACGCAACAAATGAAACATACCATAAAGCAATCCTGTTTCATCTACAGCAGTAACAGAAATGTAGCTATCTTTCGCGAGCGTCTTGTTTTGGATTTGATAATTTTCTTTCATTTTTGTGTCTACCACAAAACAAACGCTCTTCGCTTCCCCCCCCTTTTTAGCAAGATACAATTCTTTATTGGTCATTGCTCGAAAGGCTTCTCTAAACTCCGAATCTATAATTCGTCCTGTTTCTGAATCCGGAAAATAAATTTTCTGGATTTTGTCGGCATAACTTTTAGCTAAACTGTCAGGTAAAGGTTCGTATCGCAACCATAGACGACTTCCATTTTCCCCCCATAGATTGCTGGTTCCATAGCAAAGTACAATTGCCAAAAAAATAATTTTTCTCATTTTCGATTTATTCTCTAGTTTTGATTTAAATAATTCAATTTTGGTATAATCCACATAATCCCTCTTTTAAAGCTTATTTTGCTTTAAAAGAGAGTAAGTCTTATTGTGTGTTATCCTGTGTGTTGATTCGTTTTTATGAACAATTTATGAAACAGTATCGTTAAGCCCCCCCTTTATTGGAACAATAGAGCCGTCTGGGAGATAGGTTAATTCCGTTACTTTCATACTGCGCAACCACGTTTTTCCTCCAGAGGGAACGCTATCGTGATGAAACAAATACCATTTTCCTTTGAATTCAACGATAGAATGGTGAGTTGTCCAGCCCACTACTGGAGTCATAATTAGACCTTTATAGGTAAAAGGCCCATAAGGGTTATCGCCGATAGCATAACACAGACAGTGCGTATCTCCCGTAGAATACGAAAAATAATATTTGTCGTTGTATTTATGCATCCATGAAGCTTCAAAAAATCGACGGTTGTGATCGCCCGCTTTCAACGGACAAGCCTTTTCATCCAAGATAACTACATCGCGAGGTTCTTCGGCAAATTCCAGCATATTGTCACTCAATCGAGCCACTTTAGCGCATAAAGCCGGCTGGTCGTTCTCCGGCTCTACACCGTTTTCCTGCGCTTTGTTGTTGCGGTAACGCTGTAATTGACCGCCCCACAGACCGCCAAAATAAATGTAATAAGCGTCTCCATCCTTCAAAACGCAAGGGTCGATCGAATAACTTCCTTTTATAGGAGCTGGCTGGGCTACAAAAGGTCCTTCCGGTTTATCGGCAATAGCAACGCCGATATGGAAAATATCGTTTTTGTCTTTCAAAGAAAAATACAAATAATATTTACCGTCTTTTTCTGCTACATCCGAATCCCATAGCTGACGTCCGGCCCACGGGGTGTGATCCACATCCAAAATTACGCCATGATCCTCGATCGTACCTTCTACATCTTCCATCGAAAACACATGATAATCTTTCATATCGAAATGATCGCCATTATCGTTTTCAGCAATACCTGATTCCCGATCATGGGACGGATAGATATAGAGTTTGTCGTTAAAAACCTTCGCCGAAGGGTCAGCCATATAAATGCCTGAATCTTCAGGCAATAAATATCTCGCAGTATTTGAAACATTCTGCTTCCATGAATCTGTCTTTTTTTCTTCCATCATCTTATAACAAAAATCTGTAAATTATTTAGTTTATTCTATTCGCTTTCCATTTTTTCACTTTCATTTTCATTCCCAGGGCAATTTGCAGCCAACAAAATCAAATCTTTTACTACGGGTTTGGGTTGATATTGGCGGTCGAACAACAAAGGATAATCCGTACGACCGGCTATAGGCCAGTTATTTCGCCACGACGAATCATCTGTAATTCCCCACAATGTTACGCGCTCTATTTTGTCTTGATGCTTGAGAAACAATTCAAAAAAATCGCAGTACCGAGCGTTGAACCGATCTTCAATTTCTGCCGGTAATCCGTCTGCATACGGATTTAAGGATTGTTGGTATTCGACACTGAGATTCACATCGGCGCCTGTATTCTGCATGGGAATCGGCAGAACGGTCACATCCATTTCGGTAATGCTTACCTTGCACCCTGTTTTGGAATAGGCAACGATGCTCTTTTCAAATTCGTTCAGATCGGGATAATCCAATCCGCTATGTCCTTGCATGCCAATGCCGTCCACTTTTACGCCGGCTGCTTTCAACTTTTGAACCATCTGTATCACTCCATTGCGTTTGCCTTCCTTGGCCATGGCATAGTCGTTGTAATACAATTCGCAGTCAGGATCGGCGGCTCTGGCAAATTCAAAAGCCAATTTGATATAATCTTCACCAATGATGTTATAAAACTTGGTTTGCCGCAACGAACCATCATCTAAAAAGGCTTCATTCACGACATCCCACGATTTGATCCGCCCTTTATAACGCTCAACTACGGTGGTGATATGATTCTTCATGCGCCGAATTAATTCGTCGCTGGAAACATCTTTTCCCTCTGCATCTACAAAAAACCAGGAAGGAGTTTGGGAATGCCAAATCAAAGTATGACCAATGATGGCCATTTGATTGTCTTCTCCGCATTTTACAAATTGATCTGCATCATCAAAAAAGAAAACGCCCTCTTTCGGTTGAATATTTTCGCTTTTCATGCAATTTTCCGCCACAATCGAGTTAAATTCCGCTTTCAAAAGCCGGAGAGAAGCCGTATCTCTCCCTCCTGCAATATTGGTATTAATCGCCGCTCCAATCAGGAATTTTCCGGCATAAGCCTCTTTTAGAGTAGTTGATTGCTGCGATTGTACCTTCCAACCGCTCAATGAAAAAATAGTGATAAAGGATAAAAATAAATATTTCATGCCTTAATTTTTCTATAATATTATGAATTTTGGATACTTTTCAAACAAAAGCTGTTTTCTTTTTCAAGAGATTACTTTTTTTGTCTGCGTTCAGCTAATTCACTCTGCATTTGCTCATTTTTCTTCATGCTAATAGGATAAAAAAGCAACGCAATCACCCCCACTAAGAATGTTATCGCTGGAATAAGACTGGAAGTCAAAGTAATTCCCTCAATAGCCTTGGGAGTTTGAGCGACGTCATCCTGGTATCCAAAAACGCCGATGATTTTACCGCAAATATAACCTCCTATTCCTAATCCCGCTTTCAGAGCGAATACGATGCCCGCAAAAATAAATCCCGTTGCGCGTCGATGATGTACCCATTCCGAATGGTCTGCCACATCGCCCATCATTGCCCATAACAATGGGATGGTAGGAGCGTACGCCAAACTTTTCAGGATGTTCAAAGCAAAGATTCCGCCGATATTGCTTGGAGACACCACATAAAATAATCCTGTAAATACAGCCGTCAAGGCCAAACAGATTATAAACACATTCCGTTTTCCAAAAATGTTTGATAAAAATTGGGATAATAAGATCACTCCGATCAGGGTAACAATTTGACCTATCATATTGAAAAGACTAAATCCGGTGGCAAAAACCTTTGCCGGGTCATAAACAATCAGATTGAAAGCAGCCAAAATTTTACCTCCGAAACTCAATTCGGCGCCTTCTTCCCCTACTAAACCAAAATGTCCCAGAAAAGAAAATAAAGCGTTTTTATCGACAACATATTTAAAATAATAAGACATGGAACTTCCCCACAAAGCCAAAGTGATAAAAAGGAATAAGGTCAATACGAACATGGATTTCCAAGGAAGGTTGGAAATAATATCTTTGAAATCTTGTTTGACAGAAGTTTTTTGATTGACCGGAGGAGCAATCCGTTCTTTAGCCGAAAAGAAAGTTATGATCATCAGCGCCACGCCCACTAAGGCAAAAATGGTAACCGTCAGCGTCCATCCTTTAGTAGAAGATGTGGAGCCGCCAAATTTGCTTACCAGCGGCAGCGTTAAGCCTTGTACGACAAAAGTAGCAATGGTTGCTGTTATAAATCGGATCGAAGAGATGCTGGTACGTTCTTTGATGTTGCTGGTCATCACGCCGCCTAAAGAAGAATAAGGCGTATTATTGAACGAATAGATCGACATCAACAGCGTGCAGGTAATTACTGCATAGATAATTTTTCCTCTTTCCGGTAAATCGGGAGTAGTAAAAGTCAGAATGAAAAAAACAGCAAAAGGAATCGCTGTCCATAATAACCATGGGCGATATTTACCCCATTTGGTTTGTGTTCGATCGGAAAGGATTCCGACCACTGGATCAACAAACGCATCAAAGACGCTCGCAAATAGTAAAATTCCGCCCGCCACCGCAGGACTTATTTTAAATGCATCTGTGTAGAAAAGCAATTGAAACATCATCATCATCTGAAAGATGAGATTCGCAGCGCCGTCGCCGCAGCTGTAACCGATTTTTTCTTTTAACGAAACCTTTTGTGATTCATTCATGATATGTTTTTTTAGGTAAACGGAATATCTACGCCTGAGAAGTAATTTCTTTCCCTCGTGTTTTTAGCATGGATATTTCACAATAACAGCATTTAATTAATTAACTCAGATTCAATCGATTATGCGTTTTCTCAAAAGTGTGATTTGATTTAATAATAAATAAAGTGCAAAAAGTATGCCGCATTTATTTTTGCATCACTTTTTGACAAAAACATAATAGAATAAAACATTGGGCAAAGCTAAAAACAATTTATCATTAAAAAAAATATCAGGTTACTTTTTTTTATTATTAAGTTGTTTAATTTGAGCAAATGTATCTATGAGTATCCGGAATGTATCATTTTTTTATTTCTTAAAATAAATCAACATGATCGAAGAAGAATTTCAGGTAATGAACATCTATTGCATCGAAAACGTCCAATTCATCGGAATCAATGTCCAGTACGCCTCTGATGGCCCCGTCCTGATCATATAATGGAATGACCAATTCCGATCTGGATGCGCTGTTGCAGGCAATATGCCCGGGAAATTGGTCTACATCCGGTACTCGTATGATTTTCCGTTCTTTCCAGGCTGTTCCGCAAACGCCTTGTGCATAACGGATCCTTGTGCACGCCGGAGGTCCTTGAAAAGGACCCAAAACCAGTTCGTTCGCTTGAATAAGGTAAAATCCAATCCAAAAAAAATCAAACGCTTGTTTAAAAGCGGCGGCAATATTGGCCAAATTCGCAATCAAATCCGGTTCGCCAGCTATGAGCGATTGAATTTGAGGTATTAGCGCTTGATATTTTTCTTCCTTAGAAGCGCCTTCCGGACAAAATAATGAGACAGACATATTTATTCTAACTTAGAAATGCAATGGGAATATGAAATTTCGACAAAAAATAGTCAGTTTGTGATACATACTAAACAAACGCTCCTTTAGTACTTAAAATTGTGTTAATATTATTCGAAAATGACAAAAAGTTTAATAGAAATAAGTAATAATAAAAAAATAAAATATACATTTGTACATTATTTTGCTGTCGCCTGAATTTAACTCTTATTATATTAATACACCTGAGAAGTAAGTACGAAATAATGACAACAATGAGATTTCACTTTCGCCCTTCGGCGCGTCCGGGCATGAATGAAGGCAGCCTTTTTATTCGATTTATCCATGAACGAGAAGTGAAAGATTTCACAACTACTTATCGCATTTTTCCTTATGAATGGAATGCTGAACAGCAACGCCTTGTCTTGCCTGAAGAAAATTCGCCTCGCTGGAAATACCTGACGGATATTAACGATAGAATGTTAAAAGATCAACAACGTTTCTTTCTAATTGTTAAAAGACTAAAAGAACGATGTTCTTTTTCGGTTGAAGACGTGGTAGGCCGATTCCATCTCGATTTACAGGAAGATCACTTATCCGTATATGTAGAAAAATTGAGCCTTCAGATGGTAGAAAAAGGACATAGCCGAACCGCCCGCGCCTACCGCACAGCCGTGAATAGCTTAATTAATTTTACTAAAGGAAAAGATATCCGCCTTGAACAAATCAATTCGGCTTTATTGCGCCGCTATGTAGAGTTCTTAAAAGCAAAAAATCTACAAGTCAATTCTATTTCTTTTCTCATACGCAATCTCCGCTCGATCTACAACAAAGCCGTTAAAGACCAAGTGGTCGAAGCGCGGAATATCGAATGGCACTGTTATGGATAATAAACGTTTGCTGCCGTTTATCCGAAACAGTAGATATTTCGGGTAAACGGCAGCAAATGAATCATCTCAAGAGAATTATTTGGATTTGGAAGGAGACGAACCGCCGCGGCTCACATCCTTGATAATTCTCATCGCCTTTTCGTAATCCTTAAGTTGCTGAGGAGTAAGGCTGGATTTTACCCGTTCGATATTATCCAATTTTTCTTGCAACTGAGAAACCATTTGGGTATACTTTTGCGGATCTTTCCCTACATTATTGTAAGCTTCACCATACTCTTTTGCGAATGCCTGGAAAGCTTTCAATACTTCGGCAGGAGACAAATCCACTACAGCGGGAGTTTCGCTCGCCGGTTGAACTTCCGTGTTTGCCGGTTCTGTTGCCACAGGAGTTTCTTCCGTTTTTTTGGCCCCGTTACATGCTGTGAACAACCACGTTGCAGCCACAGCTAAGAAGATGAATAAAGTTTTTTTCATTTTAAATTACTTTTAAGATTAATAATAGATGATTTCTATGATGAATAATTGAAAATTTCCTTAATATTTTAACCATTTTATTATTTCTGCATAACTTGGTTTTTTACCATACATCAGAATGCCGATCCGGTAAATTTTAGCGGTTAACTGAATAATCAGGATGACCGTGACGATCAATAGGGCAAAAGATAAACACAACTCCCAAGCGCTGACTTCATACGGTAAACGGGTCATCATGACAATGGGCGATGTAAACGGAATCAGAGAAGTCCAGAAGGCTAAAGGACCATCCGGATTTTGAGCGCTGTAAAATCCTGCATAAAAAGCGAATAAAATCAGAATGCTGATCGGCATAATGTATTGCTGCGTATCTTCATGACTATTCACCATTGCGCCAATAGCCGCAAAAAGAGAGGCATAAATCAAATATCCTCCTATAAAAAACAGCACAAAATAGATGTACAGTCCCAGCATGCGGCCGTTGGACAACATAGCCAAAATAGCGGCCAATGTTTCGTTTCCGCCTGCAAAGAATGCAGAACTGCTCAGCGCTACTCCAGCAATTAAAATGCCCCATAAGCCGAATTGAGTCAAACCAACCAATCCGACGCCTATCAGTTTACCCATCATCAAATCGAAAGGTTTGACGGACGAAACCATTATTTCGACAATTCGGTTCGTTTTTTCTTCCATCACGCCATGCATGACCATAGCGCCGTATGAGAAAATAAACAGGTATATCAAGAATGTAAAAACCATTCCGATCGTCATGGCAAAAACAGCCGACGTTTCTGTTTCTTTTCCGTTATCGTCCAAACGGATGGTTTGCATGTGAACCGATATTTTACTGTCTTCGATCATCTGCTTTAATTCGGGAATGTGATAAGAAAGCATTTTCTTTTCGCTTAAATACTCGTTTAACTGGCTGGTAATCGTAGTAATTGCACTTCCCACCACCTGTTTGTTGGAATACAGAGCAAGCGCCGAAGGATTTTCTAACAAATCGCCCGAAATAACCAAAGTGGCATAGATATTTCCCTCCGGTTTTTTGCGTAAACTTTCAAAATCTTCGTTTGACGGAATGAAATTATACAAATCGGTATTTTTCAAAACTGGAAAATATTCTCCCGTTTCATCCACCACTGCTATATACTTCGTTTGACTGCTATCGATCTGCGAAAGCAAAAAGGCGCCTCCCAGCAAAGCGATAAACAAGACAGGCATTAAAAAGGTGAGAATAATGAACGATTTTTTTTTCACCCTTGTAAGGTATTCTCTTCGGATAACAATTCCTATCTTTCTCATGCTCCTTGTTTTTATCGGGTTTTTATCACATTGTTTAAGCGTGGAATGAATGTTCTATTTATGAAACGCCGAACGCAACTTGATAGTTGTAAAGATTTTTTTGGTGTACAGCGGAAAATCGCCTTGGATGATCCAACCATAATAACCGGGATCTTCCCGAAAAACATCTTCTACCAAGCGGCCTTTGTATTTGCCGAAATTGATGACTTCCTGGTTTTTTTCGTTATAAATCAGTCGTCCGGCAAAATCCGCATGATTTCCAAAAGAAGAATATTCGGAAAGAAAAGAAATATCGTTTTTCAGATCGGGATAACGGTCCAGCTGTGCTTTCAAAATTTCATACGTAGCTTTTGTGTCGGCTTCCGCACTGTGGGCATGATCCAAATCCCTATCGCAATAGAATTTAAAAGCGGCGGATAAGGTGCGTTGTTCCTTTTTATGAAAAATAATCTGAACGTCTACGAATTTTCGTTTCATCAGGTCGATGTCCACTCCCGCCCGCAGAAACTCCTCAGCCAATACCGGAATATCAAACCGATTGGAATTGTATCCCGCCAAATCGCAACCTTCAATCTGAGCGGCTAAGGACTTGGCAATAAACTTGAAAGTCGGCTCATCTTTTACATCTTCATCCGTAATTCCATGAATTTCGGTAGCTTGCGGAGGAATTGGCATTTCTGGATTGATTCGTCGGGTTTTCGATTCTTCGTTTCCGTTGGGATACACCTTCAAATACGAAATTTCAACTATACGGTCGCTCACAATATTTGTACCGGTAGTTTCAAGATCGAAAAAGACAATCGGGTTTTTTAAATGCAATTTCATACAATTGAGAACGGAGTTGGAAGACCCCTCCGTCTATTAATCGTTTATCATAACATCATCGGTATCAACAACATCAGCAAATCCTCATTTTCTTCGTTTTCCACCGGAAGAACCAAAGCGGCGCGGGAAGGATCGGCTAATACGAGCGTCACTTCTGTCGAAGGAATATTGTTCAAGATTTCAATCAGGCTGGAACCTTTAAAACCGATGCTCATGGCTGTGCCGTCGTACACGCAAGCAATGGTTTCTTCTGCTGAAGTTGAAAAATCAATGTCTTGAGCCGAAATGAAAATATTGTCTGGAGAAATAAACAATTTAATCAAATTAGAACCCGGATTCGAAAAAACGCTCACCCGTTTCAATGCGTTCAAGAAAAGAACTCGGTCGATTGTCAGTCGGTAAGGATTGTCCTGAGGAATCACGCTGTTGTATTTTGGATAACGACCTTCAATCAAACGGCAAACTACCGTAAAATGAGGCATTTCAAAATAAGCATTGCTCGCATCGAAACCAATTTTCACTTCGCCTTCTTCACGAGGAAGGATCGTTTTCAACAAGTTAGCTGGTTTCTTAGGCAAAATGAGTGAAGATTCGGGATTCCCGTTTACTCCGAAATTTTTGAATCGAACCAATTTAAATCCGTCGGAAGCCACAAAGATGAGATTTTCTTCGCTGATATCGAAAAACACGCCATTGATCACTGGACGAAGTTCATCCTCGCCCGTGGCAAAAAGCGTGCGGGAAATACCTGCTAACAAATCGGATGCCTTTAACGTTAAATGGGAAGCGTCTTCATTCAATGGTTTCGACAAAGGATATTCATCGCCTTTTTGCGCGATAAAATTATATTTTCCATTTTCATAATAAATAAACAATTCCAAATTCTCGTCGTTGATTTCAAATCGAATCGGTTGTTCGGGGAGTTCTTTCAAAGCGTCCAGCAAATTCTTGGATGGAATGGCAAATACGCCTTCTCCTTCTACTTCATTGACTTCTATGGTTGTAATCATCCTCGTTTCGATATCGGCCGCCGTAATTACCAAGCGATTTCCTTGAAGATCGAACAGAAAACAGTCCAAAACAGGAATAGAATTTTTGGAAGCAATCACTCGTCCCACCGTTTGCAAGTGACTCAATAATAAATTACACGATACTACAAATTTCATTTTATATTTCGATTTATATGAATTACTTTTTTTGAGTGACAAATATAAGAATAAAAGGTGAAATAGAAGGTTCTATATTGATTATTTTTATATTTTTGCAAAAGAATCATGCCATTGCAGGCGATGTGGATCGTCGCCTAAATTTCATGAAAATACAAGTTTCGTTTGAATTGAAAAATAAAAAATAGAAGAAATGATTATGTTAACGCAAGATGACCTTCATCTAATACAAGCAAAGGCAATATCTGCACGTCAGATTTATGATCAGTTAGAACAATTTGAAAAAGGTTTTCCTTATCTACCGGTGATCGCTTCTGCATCCATCGAAAAAGGAATTAAATGCATCGCGGAAGATGAACAAGCCATTTATTTAGAGAAATGGTTTGCTTATTTGGAACAAAATAAGCAAATTGTTAAGTTTGTTCCTGCTTCAGGCGCCGCCAGCCGGATGTTTAAGGATTTGTTTGAATTTTTATCCTCCAGTCGGACAGTTCCGTCTACTCCGTTTGAACAAACCTTTTTTGAAGGCATTCGTCAATTTGCATTTTTCCCTGCATTGGATCAATGTTGCCTTTTGAATGAAAAGAATTCGATCGACCAATTGATGGCAGAAGGAAAATACAAATCGGTGGTCGAGAATCTTCTGCTTCCCAAAGGATTAAACTACGGACAATTACCGAAGGGATTGATTTTGTTTCACGCTTATCCCGAAGGCGCGCGGACGGCCATGGAGGAACATTGGGTGGAAGGAGCGCGGTATGCCTGCAATCAATCGCGAAAAGTGATCCTGCATTTCACCGTTTCTCCCGAACACAGAAGTTTATTTGAAAGCTTAACCAAAGAAAAAATTCCGGCTTATGCCCGCCAATTTGAAGTGGATTACGAGGTCGATTTTAGCGAACAAAAACCGTCGACCGATACTGTAGCTGTGGATATGGAAAACCAGTTATTTCGTGAAAACGGCCAATTGGTTTTTCGTCCC
The DNA here is from genome assembly GCA_009783445.1 of Candidatus Azobacteroides sp. Taxonomy (GTDB): domain Bacteria; phylum Bacteroidota; class Bacteroidia; order Bacteroidales; family Azobacteroidaceae; genus Azobacteroides. The sequence continues at coordinate 13,186 of WRFY01000085.1, forward strand.
GGGGGACATGGCGCTCTGATAGAAAATCTGAACGACCTTTCTGCCGACATCGTTTTTATCAAGAATATAGACAATGTCGTTCCTGATTCGTTCAAACCGATTACCATTCGATACAAACAATTGATAGCAGGCATTTTGGTGAAATATCAACAGCAAATATTTACCTATTTGGAAAAAATCGACTCCGGCACATATACCCACGAGGAATTGATGGAAATGCTTTATTTTCTTCAAAATGAATTATGTATCAAGAATCTCGGAACAAAAGTCTTGGAAGACGGCGAATTGGTATTGTACATCCGATCCCGCCTAAACCGGCCTTTGCGAGTGTGCGGCATGGTGCGCAACCAAGGCGAACCCGGTGGAGGCCCCTTCCTCACAGTCAATTCGGATGGTACCGTTTCTTTGCAGATTTTAGAAAGTTCCCAAATCGATTTGAAAAATCCTAAAATGAAAGCTTTTTTTGAAGAAGGAACCCATTTCAATCCCGTAGATTTGGTTTGCGCCCTAAAAGATTACAAAGGACGAAAATTTAATTTGACCCACTATGTCGATAAAAATACGGGTTTTATTTCCTTGAAATCCAAAAATGGAAAAACCCTAAAGGCCTTAGAATTACCCGGATTATGGAATGGCGCGATGTCTAATTGGAATACCCTATTTGTGGAAGTTCCCATCGAAACATTCAATCCAGTAAAAACGGTAAACGACCTGTTGCGTCCCGAACATCAGTAAGACGAAGACTGGAAGCTTTGCAAAGCTTCGTGAATTTTTTGTGCAGTAGCGCTTTGTACAGGAACCAATGGCAGGCGAAGCTCGTTTTCGATGTATCCAAGTATTTGCAACATACATTTAACTCCGGCGGGGCTTCCGTCGGTAAAAAGCAATTCGAACAATTCCGCAAAACGGTAATGGAGAAGTAATGCCTCTGCATAATTGCCAGCCAAGGCCAGATGCACCAAGCGACTGAATGCGAGGGGAAAAGCATTCCCGATCACCGAAATGACGCCCGCGGCGCCCAAGGCAAGTGAAGGAAAAGTAATCCCGTCGTCGCCTGAAATCAACTGAAAACCAACAGGCTTCTGGCGGAGAATAGCCGTTATTTGTCCAATGTTGCCCGAAGCTTCTTTCACGGCAACAATCGAATCGAATGCATGGGCCAAACGCAAAGTCGTTTCGGCCGTCATATTGACTCCCGTTCGTCCCGGCACATTGTAGAGAATAAGAGGCAAGTCCGTTGCTTCCGCCATTCGCTTGTAATGTTGATAAATCCCTTCTTGCGATGGTTTATTATAATAAGGAACTACCGAAAGAAGGGCGTCAATCCCCGTATAATCGTCCTTCTTCAATTTTTCTACAACGGCTTGGGTATTGTTTCCACTCACTCCCAAAACGATTGGAATTTGTCCTTTTGCTTGATCAACAGCTAATTGAATAATTTTCCTTTGCTCGTCAGAAGAAAGGGTAGGCGTTTCCGCCGTTGTTCCCAAGACCACCAAATAGTCCGTCTCGTTTTGCAACAGATAATCGATCAAGCGCGACAAGGCTGGATAGTCGACGCTTCCATCTCTTTTGAATGGCGTAACCAGTGCAACGCCCATTCCTTGAAAATTGATCCTGCGTTCCATTTTAATCTTGTAAAAAATGAGATACAAAATTACTATAAATAAATATATATATTTTGCATAGTCGCAAGTATTTTCTTAGTTTTGTGACAAAAAAGATGAAATATTGCTTTACTGGCCTGTTCATTTTATTTTCTTTCGTCTTATGGGGGCAGGAGGAGTCAGAATATGAAGCGGCAGATTCAACGGCTAAGGATTCGATCTCGGAACAAATCCTTGTCGAAAGAATAGGCGCCCACCACTGTTTGAGCTATGTGCATCCCAAGTGGTATTGGCTTCCGTTTAATTGGATGGTACGCTGCCAGACGCTCAGTATCGCAGAACAAATAGCCTATGGAGTGGTATATTTCGATTTCAGAATCCGGTTTAAAAAAGGGAAAGTAATTTCCGGTCACGGAATCATTGATTATGATGTAGACGTCTTGCGCGAATTAGAACGATTAAACAGTTATTCCAGCAAGAAAAATCCGTTTTATATCCGATTGATGTACGAAAGCGGACCATTTCACAAAAATCCGTCCGTTGAGGAAATGAAAGCTTTTGTGGATAAAGTCAAAAACGATTATCCAAACCTGATTTTCACGCAATCGCATATCAAAGCGCCATATACCTATATTGATTCAACCTTCGATGTTCCGACTCACGATTGTTATCAGCATTACAGAGACTATGGCGCACGATCGTTGCGGGACAAAGTGAAAAGTTATAAACTGCCTTATCCGAAATATTATGCAAAACGAAACAATAGAAAATGCAGAAGCCAAACAGAGGAAGACAAAATCTGTATTTACGACTTTGTGGAAATTCGATAACGCGGACGTTAATAAAATCACAATGAGAAAAATAGCGATCATTTTAAGTTTCTACGTATGGACAGTCAGTGTGGCAGCGCGGGAAATAGAATCAAAGCATGAAAAAAGTTTAGTAAAAGACATGGATACTATCCAAATCAACGATACTGTTTATGACGATGATAACAGCTTCTCTCGCATTAATCTTATGAACGCGGCATGGGAAGGCGATTTGAACGCAGTAAAACAGGCCGCAGCGGCTGGAGCGGATATGAATTTTTCAGACGAGAATGGGAATACGCTTCTGATGGGCGCGGCGTCCAGCGGGAATAATGAGCTTGTCAAATTTCTTTTGTCAAAAGGCGCAAACTTTAAGGCTGCAAGTCCGTCCGGCGAGACCGCTCTGCACTACGCCGCATGGAAAGGCAACATGGAAATGACCCAAACGCTGGTGGAGGCCGGAGCGGACGTCAACGCTTTTTACCGCGCCAATGGCGGCCTGACGCCGTTAAACTGTGCGGTCGAATCCGGCAGTCTTGAAACGGTGAAATACCTTGTATCTAAAGGGGCGGACATTGATTATGAAAATCCGGACAGCGGTTCCTCTCCTCTTCGTTCGGCTGCTTACGCCGGCGACTTTGAAATTTTTAAATTTATCGCTGACCAAAAGAAAAAAATTGACTGGCAGAAAACTTTAAGCTATGCCGTTACCGGAGGAAATTTGGATATTGTCAAATATATTGTTGAAGAAAAAAAGGCAAATCCGAAAGGCTATTCCGATTATTTCAATTCCACCCTAATACAACGCGCGGCAGAGCGAAAGTTTAACAGCCATGAAGGTCAAGACGTTTCGATGATAAAATATCTGCTGTCAAAAGGCGCGAAACTGAAAGATATAAACAACGGCGAAATTTTTCCGTGGGCCATGGAAAACTGCAGCGACGACGTAATCAACTTTTTCCTTGAAAACGGCGTAAAATTTGATGAAAGCACAGACAGTTACGGCTGGCCGCCGCTCCCGGCTGCATTGGACAACAACAATTTCGGTCTTGCAAAAAGCTTGCTCAATGACAAAAATCCGTCTTTCCGCGGAACGCCGCTTATCGTGTATTTTTCTGACGGACTGGATAATTCTTACGATATTGTTTCATTCCTGATAAAAAACGGAGTGAACAAGGATTCTTATTCTCCCGCCTTTTTAAATTCCATCGCGTATGGCGATTTGAAGACAGCACAATTGCTGCTTGACGCAGGAGCGGATATTAACGCGGTTAATGAGCAGGGTTACAACGCACTGTTTTTTACTGACGATTACGAGACGGCAAAATTTTTAATTTCCAAAGGCATTAAAACGGATAACAAAAAGCTTCCCGCGTACGCGCTGACTCGTTTTAACCTGCTGCGTGCATTAGACGAAAATAAAATAAATATTCCGGTTTCTCCGGCAGAAGCGGGCGAAGGTTTGCTGCAAGCAGCACAGTACGGAAAGGACTGGGCCACAAAATATTTTTTGTCAAAAGGGGCGGACGTTAATTATAAATTAAAACCCCGCGCAGAAGAAAAAGATGACGCACGCGGAGGCATGACGCCGCTCATTTTAAACGCTTATGCCGGCTTTGACAAACCTTCTTACGACGAGGCCAACAGGATTCCTACGCAGACGGCGGAAATTTTAATTCAGGCTGGCGCGGATATAAACGCCAAAGATAAAACGGGTAAAACGGCCCTGCATTATGCCGCCGGCGGACAATATTATTATGTGATGATTGGACCGATACCGATGGGTTCCCGCCGCGACAGGGAAAACGGCGCGCATGGGGATCCTGCTGCGCCGCCTGCGCAGAACCATAGCGCGATAGCGGAACTTTTAATCAAATCCGGCGCGGACATGAATATAAAAGATGACGATGGCAATACGCCGCTGCTGCTCAGCGCTATCAATAGGAATTACGACGCGATGAAAATACTTCTCAAAGCTGGTGCAAAAACGGATATCAAAAATAATGAGGACAAAACGCTGTTTGATTATCTTGACGAAGAAGAAGGTTTTAAAACGGTAACAGAAGCGGGTTTTGGCGGCAAAATTTCGAAAGAGGCTATTAATAATGCGTTTGTAAAAATCATTGAGGAATATGAAAGCAGATATCGTTATGACAAGGACGAACTGGCGCGGATTATTGCGCTGGGGGCGGACGTTAATACTCCGATTGGCGGAAAAAATGCCTTAGTATACATTCTTTACAGAAATCATAATCTTCCCGGGAAATACGATTTTTTCAAACAGTTAATCGCCTCCGGCGTTGATGTAAACGCCAAAGACGAAGACGGAACTGGCGTTCTGGCCTTCACGGTATATAAGAAAGCAGACCTGCCTTTAATAAAATTGTTAATAGATAGCGGAGCGCGTGTGAACGACGTTGACGACAGCCATATCAGCGCGTTGACAATTGCGAATATATCAGATTATAAAGAAGCGGCGGAAATTTTAAAGAAAGCTGGAGCAAAGCGCGATATTACAGCCGAGTGGTGGTTCGCCCTATATGAACGCTGGCGTTATGACGATTTTACGGCAAAGTTAAAAACCCTGATAGATGAAGGCGCTGATATTAACGCCCAAACAACATACGCCGTGCATCCTTCTTTCTTCCAGCGGATTTAAAGGAAACGGCATGACGGTTTTCATGTATTTCGCCTATATGGCGAGCGATAGAAATAATGAAATTTCAAAAGAACTTGTTAAACTTGGCGCGGACGTTAACTTGCGCGACAATGACGGGCGTACCGCTCTGCATTATCTGGCGCGAACGAGCATGTATGAAGACGATTATAAAGAAAGCACACCCAAACGCATAGAGGATTTTTATACTATTTTCAAACAAGCCGGCGGCGATATTAATATAAAAGATAAAAACGGTAAAACTGCATATGATTATGCCGCCGTTACGCTGCCGCCGCTTGCAACGCTTATTATACGGGATTCACAAAAATAAAAAATCTTCTGGCGGTTGTCCTGATTGTTTTCCAAATTTTATCAAAAAAACGAATTTTCTTTTGTTTTAATTTAAAAATCTTATACATTTGAGTGATTAAAAATCAAGGCGAGTTCCGAAAAGCCTTACGAGTAGGAATTACTTTAAATATAACTTTTATGGCAAATTACAAAGTTGAAGAAATTGAAGGAATTGGCGAAAAATTAGGTGCAAAATTCCGCGAAGTTGGCATTAACAGTACCGACAAATTGTTGGCAGGTACCAAAACAAGAAAACAGCGCAAAGACTTGGCTGAATCCACAGGCATATCTGAAAAATTGGTGCTTAAATTCGCTAATATGGCAGACCTTTTCCGTATCAACGGCATCGGTCAAGAGTTTTCGGAATTACTCGAAGTGGCAGGAGTGGACACTGTTCCCGAATTGGCAATGCGTAACGCTGAAAATCTGACGAAAAAGATGGAAGAAGTGAATGCCGATAAAAAGTTGACCCGCCGTACCCCTTCGCTCAAAGAAGTAGAAAAATGGGTCGAAGAAGCCAAAACTTTGCCTCGCGTGTTAGAATATTAATTTCATCGAGGCTGTTCAAAAAGATTTTTTGGACAGCCTCGATAGATTTTCGCTTAAAGAAAGCGGAAGAGGAATAAACGGATGTCTTCAACATGAAAAATAGATTTAATTGTTTAATTTTAAAAAAATAAAAAATGTTTTGTTTTCAATGTCAAGAAACAGCCAAAGGAACAGGCTGTACCATTAAAGGCGTTTGTGGAAAAACGGAGGATTTAGCGAATCTACAGGATTTGCTGATTTATCTGATGAAAGGAATATCACAATTCACAATTCGCTTGCGCGAAAAGGGTGAAGAAATGCCCGAAGCAAATAAATTTATCACGGATGGTCTTTTTATGACCATTACCAATGCCAATTTCGATAAACAACGTTTCGTATCGAAGATTAAAGAAGCCTGCCTTATGCGGGATAAAGTCAAAAATCGGTTAATCGAAAAGGGAGAAATGGATCCGCCGATGGGTTGCGATTGTTTGACTTGGAAAGCCGAAACGCTTGACAAAATAGAAGAAAAGGCAAAACGAGTAGGAGTGCTTTCCACCGTAAATGAAGATATCCGGTCGTTGCGCGAAATGTTAACTTATGGAATAAAAGGAATGGCTGCTTATGCAGAACATGCCGCGAATTTGGGATTTGAAGATTCGGAAATTTATGCTTTTATGCAAGAAGGGTTAGTCGCTACGAAAAAAGACGACCTTTCGGCAGAAGAACTCATCGGTTGGGTGTTGAATTGCGGCGAGATGGGAGTCAAGGTGATGGCTTTGCTGGATAAAGCCAATACCTCCACTTACGGTCATCCTGAAATAACCAAAGTAAATATTGGAGTTCGGAATAACCCCGGTATCTTGATTTCGGGACATGACCTTCGGGATATACAGGATTTACTGGAGCAAACAGAAGGAACAGGCGTCGATGTTTATACGCACAGCGAAATGCTTCCAGCACATTACTATCCGGCATTTAAAAAATACAAGCATTTCGCCGGAAACTATGGGAATGCATGGTGGAAACAAACGGAGGAATTCGAGTCTTTCAACGGACCGATTCTTTTTACCACCAATTGCATTGTTCCTCCTTCGCTCAAAGCAAATTATGCAGACCGGATTTATACTACCGGTTCGGCTGGATTCACAGGATGTTTCCATTTTGAAAACCGCGTAAACGGAAAGGCTAAAGATTTTTCCAAAATAATAGAGCATGCCAAAAAATGCAAAGCGCCAACCGAAATCGAAAATGGCGATATCGTCGGAGGATTTGCTCATACTCAAGTATTTGCCCTTGCAGATAAAGTGGTTGATGCTGTAAAATCGGGAGCAATCCGCAAGTTTTTCGTGATGGCCGGTTGCGATGGCCGTATGAAAAGCAGAACTTATTATACTCAATTTGCGGAACAATTGCCAAAAGATACTATTATTCTGACCGCGGGCTGTGCCAAATATCGTTACAATAAATTGCCTTTGGGCGACATTGGCGGAATTCCCAGAGTGTTGGATGCCGGACAGTGCAACGATAGCTACTCGTTGGTACTTATTGCATTAAAATTAAAAGAGATCTTCCAATTGAACGATATAAATGAGTTGCCGATAGCCTACAATATCGGATGGTATGAACAAAAGGCCGTAATTGTCTTGTTGGCTCTTCTATCGTTGGGAGTAAAAAATATACATTTGGGGCCTACCTTACCGGGCTTTTTATCTCCTAATGTTGCGAAAGTGTTGGTAGAAAGCTTTGGAATTGCAGGAATAAACACGGTAGATGATGATATAAAGTTATTTTTGGAAAATAACTAAAAAAACTTTTTTTGAATGCCGATGACGCGGATAACGCTGATGACGCGGTTTTTTATTGATAATTTCTTATTCGCAAAAATCCGCTTCTTCAGTGTTATCCGCGTTCCTTTTAATAGATATCGTTCGTGTTTTTACGAATTACGAAAATGGTTGTATCTTTGGGAGATGCAAGGCAAGTGGGCAACAGCATAGCAGATTATGGTAAAAAGTAAAATTAAATGCGAGCGTTATATTTACTAACTCATGTTACGCAGTTTGGTAATTATTTAAAATCGGTAAGTTGTTTCCAAGCCATTTTTACTGCAACTAAATATATCTTGGTTTTCAATTTGTAAAGTGTTTGAAATTTTTCAGCAGACAGGCTCAAATCGTTACTTACCAGATACATTTCTCCCGTAGAATCGTCCTTGTTTGTAAAGACGAATTTGCATAAAAGAACCTCTATTTCAAGGTCTTTTATCCAAACTTTTACCGATTGTTCTGCTTGCAACGGCAATTGATCCGCACTCGTCCACTGACCTTTGTTTCTGTCCTCTATAGAGAACATGCACAGCCAGTGCTTTTTATATCCATCACAAAATACTTCTTCTTTTTGTGTATGAAAAACATATTGTCCGATGATGCAAACCAACTGTCTGACAACACATAACGAAACATAAGGCGTTAATTTTCTACCGCAGTTTCGATCATGGAACGCATCCTCGCATTTTTGGTTATCGAACTTTTACGTTTTTCCTTACCGCTCTTCTCATCAAAGAAATGAACGGTCTTTTTCACACATTTAAAAGCTATCGGAATCCGCAACGCTTCCGCATCTGTAACTAATTGTGTATGATAAAACGCTGTTAATAAATTGATGCCTTTTTCATTGCGGTTTTTACTGTGATCCCAGCGCCGGCTGATTAGATCATTTTCGTCTGTATAAGGTTTACTTATAATGGTATCATCAAAAATCAAACACGCATCTTCACTTTCATGGGAGCGCGCCAACGGCTTCACCTCTTCTCCCACGTCTTTAGAACTGTATTCCCGACCTGACAGCATGCGTGTTATTTTGTCATGCGAGAGGTTCCCTTCCAACAAATTCGACAAGTCTGTAGCTGTCACTGATCCAAAACTACTCAACAGATAGCCGCTATATAAATCCATTTCTTTTTTCATGAAACAAAGTTATCTGTTTTTGTAGCATTACATAACATGAGTTAATAATGAAATTTAATTATAATGCAAAGGTATAATAATAATAATCTTTTTTCATAACGCTAAAATTTTAATTGTTTTAATTTCTTTTTAAATCGTTCCGGCAATATCCGCAATCTGTTCCGGCACTACCGGTTGTTTTCCTGATTTATATATTTTATATTCAGCAATTCTGAATTTTAACATGCCAAATTGGTGGAAAAATACAAATGTCAGAATAGCTATTCCAGCTATGATAATGTAGCCAAGCAATTTTTTACAAGAAGCCAATATGGCGCCTAACTGAATATCTCGCAAGGAACTCGTGCCTACATTAATACTTATAGTTAAAGAATCGACGGAAGAAGCTAAATCGCCGATACTTTGCCATTGAAATTTATATTGCAGCCATCCAAACAGTGAAGTAAAAAACGCCATCATAACAAAACTTCTGAAAATCATAACAGGGGCTACGGATTGTATCATATTGTTTACTGGAACTCTATCAAGTGCATATATCCATATTGATATGAACAAAACACACATTCCATATCCATTTAACAGTTGAGGCAGGTATAGTTGAGAAATGTTCAATTCCGGCGTCATCATAAAATAGAGCATCACGGTATAAAGAAAGTATGAGGCAAAACCGGAGAATATATATATTT
>WRFY01000086.1 GCA_009783445.1 Candidatus Azobacteroides sp.
ATTTGGATTCTTCGTTGCCCGAAAAATAACATTGAATCTTCTCCTTGATCCCGTCTCTATTTTTTATGACTAATCGTTTCATGCCTTTTTGATGCAATGGTTATATTTTTTTATGCTATCGGCAAATATTTTAGACGTTTATTATAGAATAACCAAAGATATGATTGATTCTTATTTGGACATAAAATATAATTATGCAGGAATTGTGGATTCCAAACCAAAATTTAATGTATTCGCTATTATTATTTTATTATATTATTATGGAAACTCTTCCCAATATGAAAGAAGTAAGCAGTTATTAATTAATTCAATACTTGAAAAATACGATGGAATTGCTAAAGATAAAATAAATCAACATACTGAGTTAGTAATATTAGCGTTAGATATGTTAGCCTGTCCGTACATTGATGTTACTGATAAAATGAAGATTTTAGCTAAAATCGGTTTTAACGCAGTTAATGATTGTAATTCTATCCTGTCTTTTGTTCAAACACAAAAATATTGGTTTAGCAAATGGACAGGTCTTAATTTAAATAACGAATTAAATGCAAAGATTTCACAAGAAGTCTATTCATGAAACATATAATGAGTAGCACAAGCTATATATTTCACACACACATAGCTACTCATTCGTCTCACGGAGACATAAATTAAAGGATGTTTATAGCTTGGCATCCTTTTATTTTTTCATGTCGTGTTACTTATAGTCTTTGATTTATAGTCAACAATTCCCGACCTTTGCGGCATGGAAATAAAAACAAAGATAGGACAACGCATGAAATTTCTTCGAGAACAAGCATCCATGTCGCAAAAAGACTTAGCATATTCTGCTGATTTGGATAGGAGTTATATTGCGAGTGTTGAAAGCGGTTGCCGGAATATTTCCATTGTGAATATTGAGAAAATCGCTAATGCGCTAAATGTACCCCTAAAAGAATTATTTAATGCCACAGAATTTGATTTCACTTCAGGAAGCAGTAAATAGGATTAAATCTTCTATTGAGACTGCTATTGTTTCAGGAGGAACTACCGCAAAGAATAACCTAATTCGCAGTCAGCAACCCATCAAGTTATTACACGAAGTTGTTAAATCAGAATTGGTTCGAAATGGACTGAACGAACAATACATTAATCCACCATTGGGCGAAAGTGCAGGCGAGTTAAAATTAGCGGGATTTTTCAAACATAAAGACCAAGACATTTGCGTCATACCTAACAATGTGCAAAAAACATCTGAAACACTTCATTTGGAAGGAATTTTGTACGGAAAGAAAGACATTTTGGACACGAGTTTACTGAAAAAACGCTTTCAATCAATGTAAGAAGTCAACTAAGTAGCTCTGCCAAGAATTTCGATACACTTTACGAAAGAACTTTTGCGGAAGCGCTTAATCTGCATTTACGTTGCACAGAAATGGTATTAGGCGAATTTTATATGATAACAGTTAATGAATATGACAGTAATTATGCTAATAGAAAGCAGATTGAATATAAACAAAATTTAAGTATAAAGACACATATTCAAAAATATCTATTATCATTTAGCGCAATTAATGGTCGAAGCGATACATCATCCAATCATTACAAATACGAAAGAGTATGTTTGCTAATTGTCGATTTCAGCCGTGATATTCCGAAAATTTATAATACCAATGATGAACTTCGCGCAGATGGATTATTGAGTGAAGATTCTATTGCATCCATAGAAAATTTGAGTTTTCCCAATTTTATCTCGGATTTACTTCAAATTTATACCAATAGGTTTGGAATAGGGAGATTTACCTGATATTTATCTATCAAAAACAGATTTATATCATTTGGGTGGGAGAGAGAACGTAATTCGGAAACTTCGCGATTGGAGAGTTCGGGAATGGTAAATTTTTCAATGAAATTCTTCTGATAGCAGGGATAACCACCTTCAATAGATACGCTTGTTTTACTGATATAATAATGCATAATCTCGGAATTTAGCACTTTCTGCACTATATCAATATTCTCTATCTTTGAAAGTGAGTGTTCCGTATCGCCGAAAAGATTATAATTATTTACCGGTTTTTTGAAAAATATCCATAGCCGTTGGTAAATAATGCTTCCTCATCTTCTACCACTAAAAAGCGAGGATATTGGCTGAAGGTGGGATTTAAAATTTTTTTACCAAAACGAGTTAAACCTTGTGTACGTCCCCAAGCATAAAACGGATCAGATTTGATTTTTCCCTTATCGCGGGCAAGCAATTCTTCTTTCACTGAAAGCAGGTACTCATAGCAATAAGGGTATTTTATTTTAAAATTATCTTCATTTATAACAGTCGTCGAGCCGTTTACTTTATATGGAAAGATTATTCTTCTGGCATTTCTTAAAATATCACTTTGATTCTTAAAATCGGATATTTTATAAACATTTCGGGTAATCTCTTTCTCAATTTTATAACGTTTCCCATTATGTCCCCTTTTGATGATATAATTACCATCCATATTGCTCCCATCAATGAAAAATACTTCGTCTTTAAGCGTAGCTATTCCGACACAGATGTCAAACATTTGTTTTATTGGAGTTCCAATAGTTTCAATGGCATTGATGTTTTTCTTTTCATCAGTTCTTAACAATCTCCACTTTTTGATATTTAATTCTAATATAGCATTTTCAGAATATCTGACGTCAGGAAGAAATCGTTCGGGAGTTTGATTATCAGGTATTCTATCGTAAAGAATAAAATCGTTTTTACATTTCTTGAAAAAAGAAATTGCCGTATAGGTTTGTACATCAAAAATTTTCTTTGAATTGAAATCAATAATTTTGCTTAAACATTTTTTGTGGATAAGAAAATTTCGTAACGATTCTCCTGCCAATGAAGTAAAATAATTATTGAGAGTTATATAGCCTAACTGTCCATTTTCTTTCAGTATATTATAGCCCAATTCAAAAAAAGCAAAATACAAATTAAATGTGCCTTTCTCACAGGTGTCCCAATGATTAATAAGATATTCTCTATTTTCGTTGGATAAATCTTGAAACTTTACGTAAGGAGGATTTCCGACCACATTATCATATTTTTCCGTCCAATGATAACGGAGACTATCCCTGTGATATAGGTTAAAATCTGTTTCTTCCAGAATTTCACTATATTGCAAAGCGTATATGGAAAGCAATCGTTTTGCTCGTTCGATATTATAAAGCAGTATATCCGCTCCGAAAAGATTCTCTCTTACTGTCTTTCTGATAGACTTATTGTATTGTTTATGATAATACTCCACCAAACCAACTAAAAAAGCCCCACAGCCTGAACTTGGATCAATATTTCGATCATTCTCTTTCGGTTTGATTTCATCAATAATATAATCGACAATGTAGGTAGGGGTAAAAAACGCGCCGTTCACCTTTCTATCATTGTCGGGAATCAATAATTCCATACAATTCTCTAATGTCTTAATAGAATCAATTCCAAGAGAATTTATTTGGGAGCTTAATTCGTTGTCGGAACTGTAATCAGACAGATAATCCGATAAGATACGAGTAAGATACGAGAAGAAGAATAGTCCAAATGAAATTTATTCATAAAATATATAAAAAATTCTTTTTCAACATCTTCAATGCTGAAACAAGACAATAAATCTGAAATTTTTCTATTTGATACCATTTTTTAATGTTGACTATGCGCAACAAAAATACAACATATTTTTCAACTGCAAAAAATATAATGTTATTTTTACGTTAAATTTTCGAGTTATGAAACGAAATATCTTTTTTCTCAACGAAACGAAATACCAATCCATCCAATCAAATATAAAAGTCACAGTACTCCTTATTCATATTATTTGTTAAAATCACTATTCATTTGCCGCAAATCCGTCAGTAAACCGTCAGTATTTAAAACCCAAAGAGGCCAGACTCTCTGCCTAACCTCTTCTCTTTCAGCCGTCGGGGTGAGACGATTCGAACGTCCGACCACACGCCCCCCAGACGCGTACTCTAACCGGGCTGAGCTACACCCCGAAACTTTTGTGGGTGCAAAGGTAAAATTTTTTTTTGATTATGCAAAATGAAATTTTGTCATACTTCATTGTTAATTTGAATTAATGTGAAACGCTTACGGTTAAATTTGCTGAAATCTCAATTAAAAAAAAAAATTTAGTATGTTATTTGTATAGACAATTATAAATGTGATTATAATTTATTTTGTTTTTGCTAAAAAGGAAAAATATGAAAGTGAAGTGGAAATTGCTAATGGGCTTTCTTTGTGTGAGCATCTTAAGCGCGGGCGTTGCTGTTGGCGCTTATTCCTATTTAATTAAAAATGACAATTCGTCCAAATCCAGTGAATTTAGACAAACTGGTTTTTACCCAGTAGGTTACAACGTGGCTGCCGAAAATACGGATTTTACTTTAGCAGCCGAGCAAAGCGTGAATGCAGTAGTACACATCAAATCCGTAGCTAAACCGAGCGAGAGAAATAATAACGACAATAGTAGAGGATTTTTCGATCCGTTCGAATTCTTTTTTGGTCAATCGCCTCAATTTCAAAGACAACCACGAGTTGGCTTTGGGTCGGGAGTGATTATTTCGACAGATGGATACATTGTGACGAACAACCATGTAGTGGATGGAGCCGATGAATTGGAAGTGACTACTAACGACGACCAAGTTTATAAGGCTAAATTGATTGGAGCAGACGATGCTACCGACGTTGCTCTGCTAAAAATAGAAGGAAAAAATTTCCCGGTGATTCCATTCGGCGATTCCGATCGCCTGAAAATAGGCGAATGGGTGTTGGCTGTGGGAAATCCTTTTAACTTAACGTCTACGGTAACGGCTGGTATTGTGAGCGCAAAAGGGCGCGGCAGCATATTGTCAGGAGGCGACAGATATGGCAACCGTACGCAACAAAACAAGGTAGAATCATTCATTCAAACGGATGCAGCGGTTAATCCGGGAAACAGCGGTGGCGCATTAGTCAATACGCGAGGCGAATTGGTCGGCATTAATACTGCCATTTATTCTGAAACAGGAAATTTTGTCGGATATTCGTTTGCGGTTCCTATTAACTTAGTGAAAAAAGTAATTTCCGACATTAAAGAATACGGAGTCGTGCAAAGGGCTTTGCTTGGCGTCACGGTAACGGAATTGGATGATCTGAAAGAAATGCAACCGGATGCCTATAAAAAATTGAGCGTGCATGAAGGCGTTTACATCAGCGGTTTTTCTTCCAACAGTTCTGCTTTCAAAGCTGGATTGAAAGAAGGCGATGTGATTGTTGCCATCAATGGAAACAAAATCAAAAATTATCAGGAACTGAGAGCGCAAATCAGTCTTTATAATCCCGGAAATACAGTAGAAGTTCAAGTTCAGAGAGGAAGCGACCTCAAAAAATATAATGTAGAGTTAAAAAATGATCAGGGAACGACTGCTGTTGTAAAAAGTCAAAGCGCTTCCGAAATCTTAGGCGCTACGTTTAAAAATATTACTCCTGAAATACAAAAAACAGTAGGAGTGAATTATGGAATTGAAGTTACAGGGGTTACTAATGGAAAACTAAAAGAAGCGGGCATTAAGGACGGTTTTATTATTCTTACAGCAAACGACACGAGAATTAATTCTCCAGAAATGTTTATGAAAATCGTTGAATCTTTATTGAAACAAGATCCAGAGGATAGAGGTCTCTTTTTAAAAGGTCTGTATCCTGATGGTAAGTTAAGATTCATTGCCATTGATTTAAATGGATAAAAGGCGCTGATTTTAGCTTTATTGAAAAAAGCTAATTTCCCCACACTCTATAAAAGTAATTCAATTTATGTGTGGTATATGAAAAATAATAACTACTTTTGTAGTCATTTTTTCTCATAATAAACTTAGTAAATGAGACAGTTAAAAATTACAAAGTCAATCACTAATCGTGAAAGCGCATCTTTGGACAAGTACCTCCAAGAAATTGGTCGCGAAGATCTCATCACGGTAGAAGAAGAAGTAGAATTAGCACAAGCTATTAAGCGTGGTGACCGTGCTGCTTTGGAAAAATTGACTCGCGCTAATCTTCGTTTTGTTGTATCGGTAGCTAAACAGTACCAAAATCAAGGATTAAGTCTTCCCGATTTAATCAATGAAGGTAATTTAGGGCTGATTAAAGCGGCTGAAAAATTCGATGAAACGCGCGGTTTTAAGTTTATTTCTTATGCTGTATGGTGGATTCGGCAGTCTATCTTGCAAGCTTTAGCCGAACAGTCGAGAATTGTTCGTTTACCTTTAAATCAGGTGGGTTCTTTGAACAAGATCACAAAGGCTTTTTCAAAGTTTGAACAGGAACATGAACGCAGGCCTTCCCCAGAAGAGTTAGCCAATGAATTAGACATTCCGGTAGACAAAATTTCGGACACTTTGAAAGTTTCCGGGCGTCATATTTCTGTAGACGCTCCCTTTATAGAAGGCGAAGACAATAGTTTACTGGATGTTCTTGTTAATGAAGATGCTCCGATTGCCGACCGTTCGCTGATGAATGAATCGCTTTCGAAAGAGATTCATCGAGCTTTGTCTACTTTGAGCGAACGGGAACGAGACATTATCAAAATGTTTTTTGGTATTGGCCGTCATGAAATGACTTTGGAAGAAATTGGGGATGAATTCGGCTTAACGCGAGAGCGGGTGAGGCAAATCAAAGAAAAAGCCATCCGAAGATTGAAACAAAGCAACAAAAACGATTTGTTAAAAAGCTATTTGGGGTAAAAACAGCCCTAAAACAAAATTTTCCCTTACGAATGGAATAAAAGAGGGGGAAAAGCTCCGAAAAATCCTTTCGGAGCTTTTTAATTTCACAACAAAAATCGTACATTTGCAGCTTAGTTTAATAAAACTTTTATGAATGAAATATTAAAAATCGGAATCAGTCAAGGTGATACCAACAGCATTGCTTATGAGCTCATTCTTAAAGCCTTTGAAGATGCGCGCATGTATGAGTCCTGCATTCCGGTAATATATGGATCGTCCAAAGCATTAGCTTACCATCGGAAAACGCTGGAACTGCCTTCGCTGAATATCAACAACATTCATCGTCTCGAAGAAGCTGCGCCCAACCGAATCAACATGTATAATGTCGTACATGAAGAAGTCATGGTTGAACTCGGAAAATCGACAGCCGACAGTCTGAAAGCGGCGGAAACGGCGCTGGCAAAAGGATGGGAAGACTTGCAGACCGGCCAGATCAACATCCTTTTGGCTGCTCCTTCTACAGCCGATATTGCCGCCAAAATCGATGAAGGAGCGGACAACGAGAGGAAAAGTTTAAAAATATTGATTAAAGAGGGGCTGCGAATTGCATTAGCAACCGATAAAATTCCGCTGGCAGAAGTTCCTTTTGCCTTAACGACAGACCAGTTGGCAGAAAAAATAATAACACTACAAGCGAGTATGATTCAAGATTTTATGATTAATTCATCGCGAATAGCCGTATTATCGTTGAATCCTCAATCCGGAATAAAGGAAAAATTGGGAAAAGAAGAATTGGAAATAATCATTCCAGCCATACACAAGGCTTCAGAGGAGGGTGTCGTTTGTTTTGGTCCCTATTCGGCTGACGATTTTTTTGGTTCAGACGAATACCGGCGATTCGATGCCATCCTGGCTATGTATTACGATCAGGGAGCAACCGCTTTTCAATCCATTACGGCGGGAGAAGGAGCCATTTATTATGCAGGGTCGCCTTATATTGTCGTTTCTCCCTATATAGGCGTTTCCTATCATAATGCAGGAAAAAACAAAACTTTACCCGATTCGTTCCGAGAATCTTTTTATCTGGCTGCCGACATTTACCGCAACCGAGAAATCGATAAGGAAATAAATAAGAATCCCTTGAAAAAACAATATTTCGAACGGGGTTCGGACAACGAAAAATTGGATTTAACAAAAGATGAAGTCTAAAAATAAAAATAATAAGATTTATGGAAAAAGTACGAATAAAAGAGCCTGAAGGAAAACTTGGCGTTTTAGTTATTGGAGTCGGCGGCGCTGTCGCTACTACGTTTATTGCGGGTACCATGATTGCGCGCAAAGGTTTAGGCATTCCGGTAGGTTCAATTACCCAATTGGCTACCATTCGTTTGGGTAAGAGGGAAGAAAATCGTTTCCCAAAAATCAAAGACGTAGTACCTTTAGCAAATCTAAACGATATCGTATTTGGAGGATGGGACATTTTTGAAGACAATGCGTATGAGGCTGCCCGTCATGCAGAAGTTCTTTCGATTGAAGATTTAGGCAAGGTCAAAGACGAATTGCAAGCCATCCAGCCCATGAAAGCCGTTTTCGACCAGAATTTCGTGAAACGCTTGCACGGTACATGGGTGAAAGAAGCGCCTACCAAATGGGATTTGAAAGAAGCAGTTCGCAAAGACATTCAAAATTTCAAAACAGAGAATAAGTTAGACCGAATTGTTTGTATCTGGTGCGGGAGTACGGAAGTATTCACAAAAATCAGCGAAGTACATCAAACTTTGCCGGCTTTGCAACAAGCCATGAAGGAAAATAACCCTGAAATTGCTCCTTCGATGGTTTATGCTTACGCTTGTCTGGAAGAAGGCGTGCCTTACATCAACGGCGCTCCCAATTTGACAGTAGATATGCCCGCTATGTGGGATTTTTCGGCGCAGACCCAAACGCCTATTTGTGGAAAAGACTTCAAAACAGGCCAAACTATGTTGAAAACGGTACTTTCTCCTATGCTGAAAACTCGAATGTTGGGTTTGAATGGCTGGTTCTCCACCAATATCTTAGGGAACCGCGATGGAGAAGTACTGGATGATCCCGGTTCTTTCAAAACAAAAGAAGAATCTAAACTTTCAGTTATCGACAATATCTTGCAGCCCAGTTTGTATCCGCAATTATATGGCAACGTTTACCACAAAGTCCGCATCAACTACTATCCTCCGCGTAAGGATAATAAGGAAGGTTGGGACAACATCGACATTTTCGGATGGTTGGGTTACCCGATGCAGTTGAAGGTCGATTTTCTTTGCCGCGATTCCATTTTGGCAGCTCCCCTGTGTTTAGATTTGGTATTGTTTAACGATTTGGCCAAACGAGCAGGTTTGAGCGGTATTCAATCATGGCTGTCTTTTTATTTCAAAAGTCCGATGCATGATAATGAACACATTGCCGAACACGACTTGTTTATCCAATATATCAAATTGAAAAACACCCTGCGCCAAATTATAGGCGAAGATGTAATCGATTTTATTGACTGAGATTATTAGCTTTATTATATCTTCCCGCAAAGGCGCAAGGTTCAAGAACCATTAGAGTTTTTTTTTCATATTTTATTTTTTTGCGTCCTTTGCGGGATTTTTACTTCCTTTTCATTCTTTTTATGCCAATCTTTCCTTATTCGCATAAGGTCAAAGCTGTCATTTCAAAAGGAATATCGGGAGTGAGGTCTACAGGTATAATATTTTGAATATAGATTTGCAATTGCCTGATCAAATCTGTTTTATCTCCCATAACATAGATAAAATCTTTTAACTGGTTGAATTGCATCTGCCTCCAAACAAACAAAGTATAACAAAGCGCATCGGCAGGTTGCAGGCAAATAAAATGATTGCCCAAAAGAAAATCGGCATGCGAAAAGCAAAGAATATCTAAATATTTTCCTTGTTTGTTGACAATCATTCTGTTCCAATTTTCCAACTGTATCTTGTTGCGGAAATAGCGAATCAAGGGAGCCGTATGATGGACGATGTGGATATGCTCAAACGAGCGATGAAAAAAATCATATATTTCTTCCGGCATCCCGTGTAGAATAGAAACAGGCGGTTTTTGCAAATTCTGGCAAAGAATTTTGCCGGGTTGTCCGATAAAATGAAACTTCATGTATTCCTTTTTATCCTTTTCTTCAAACAAGGGAGTCGGAACGTAAGTAAATATTGGCGTATAATTGATTATATATACCTTTTTGAAAGGTAAAGTAAAAAACTCGTTATCGAAGAAAACGTTCTGAAAGCGGGCAAAAGCGTTGGGTTGTTCGTTTTCCGGAATTCGATAAAAAAAAGAAAAATCATCCTGCGGATCATACAGTAAAAAACAAAACTGTATAGGATGAACTTCTATAATCAAGAAATACCGTTCGGGATGATTTAAATCAAATTTATCCGGGAGTTGTATTTTCATGCTTCAATATTTCAATATCTTGTTTTTCATTCACACTTTTCATTCCCTCTAAGATGCTTGCAATGCACATGTAAGCGAGTAAGATAACCACAATCAACAAAAGAATCTGAACAACGCGTTTCATAATGTATATTTCTACTGCAAATGTAGAAAATAAATCCTTAACTTTACGCCCTTAATATCGGGAATCGCAATGATAAATCAATTCTTTTTGGAGCAAATCAAGAAATACTTTCCATTTATACCTACCGAAGAACAAGATTTGGCGTTGGTAAAATTGAATAATTTTTTATTTGAACGCAACAATCAATCTTTATTTTTATTGACAGGATATGCCGGAACTGGTAAATCTTCTTTGGTAGGAGCCATTGTAAAAACGATGAATGAACTTCAGCAAAAATCGGTTCTGTTGGCGCCGACAGGCCGCGCCGCAAAAGTTTTCGCCGCTTATGCCGGACAAAATGCGTTGACTATTCATAAAAAAATTTATCGCCAAAAAGCTTTTTCCAACGAACCTTCAGGATTTGTCCTGTCGACCAATTTGCATAAACACACCCTGTTCATAGTAGATGAAGCCTCGATGATTTCCAACGACGGCATGGATTCATCTCGTTTCGGAAGCGGCCGACTGCTGGACGATTTGATTCATTATGTGTACAGTAGCGAAGGATGCCGATTGATTTTGATCGGCGATTCGGCGCAGCTGCCTCCTGTTTCGCAAACCGAAAGTCCTGCGCTGAATAAAGAAACGCTGAAAGGATATGGACTGGATGTAAGAGACGCTACGTTGACGCAAGTCGTCCGTCAGGCAGAATCGTCCGGTATTTTAACCAATGCCACTTTGCTCAGAAAATCCATTGAAAAGGGAAAAGTAAAGGTTTTTCCTAAAATCCGCGTATCGGCCTATCCGGATATACAAATCATACAAGGCGATCAATTGATCGAAGCCATTGAAGAAGCCTATCATCGAGACGGCTTGGAAGAAACCATTATTATTTCCCGTTCGAATAAACGGGCGAATATTTTCAATCAGGGAATCCGCAATCGCATCCTTTGGCGGGAAGAAGAGCTTTCGCAGGGCGATTGGCTGATGGTAGCCAAAAACAATTATCACTGGGCTAAGAATACGCCAGAAATGGACTTCATCGCCAACGGCGATTCCATGGAAGTAAAACGCATTCGCAAAACACAAGAATTGTATGGATTTCATTTTTGCGATATTTCTGCTTATTTTCCTGATTACGAAGTAGAAATGGATCTGAAAATTCTTTTGGAAACGCTTTCCGCCGACGCTCCAGCTTTACCTAAAGAATTGAACGATCAATTGTTTTACAACATTTGGAACGATTATGCCGACATTCCTACCAAAAAGGCAAAAATGAACAAGATCAAAGAAGATCCCTACTATAATGTGGTACAGGCAAAATATGCTTATGCGGTCACTTGCCACAAAGCGCAGGGCGGACAGTGGAAAAATGTGTTTCTGGATTTGGCCTATATTCCCGAAGAATATTTAGGAATCGATTTTTACCGTTGGCTCTACACTGCTTTTACGCGGGCTTCGGAAAGAATTTATTTGGTCAATCCGGTAAAAGAATTATTGCCGAATAAAAAAAAATAAAATAAATTTTCTACTTTTGTTTTCTTAAATTTTGCCTTACAAAAAAGCGAATGATGTTTTTTCAAAAAGAATTAGAACAAAACTTGGAAATTATCCGGGTTATAGAAGTTTCTTTCCGGGAGGCCCTTCAATCGGATACTATTTCTGCTTCGTTTTTCAGCCGGAATCAAGAACGGTTAAATGCCTTAAAAGGGGCTTTGAAGCGGATGGAAGAAACTTATCAAAAGTCGCAAAGTAAAGAGAATTATCTTGCTGCTGGATTTTCCGGTCTTTTAGGCGACAAAATAAATAAAAAAATTTACGCGGATGTTCGGAATGCTTTGACTTTCAACGATCGTTTCCGTTTTCAGCGCGATTTATTCGAAGGCGATACCAACGTAATGAAAGAAACCTTGGAAGAAATCGACCAATTGCATTCCTTGCCGGACGTTTTCTCTTACCTTGATCAACGTTTCAACTGGAATTGGGCGGACGAATCGGCACAAGCATTCAAAGAAATATTGGAAAAGAAATTTACCTGAGGATTTATGGCGACGACAAACAAACTCTATTTGGTTCCAACTCCTGTGGGCAATCTGGAAGATATGACTTTCCGCGCTGTCCGGGTGTTGAAGGAAGTGGATTTGATTCTTGCCGAAGATACGCGAACGACAGGGGGGTTGTTGAAACATTTCGACATACGAAATAAAATGCAATCGCACCATCAATTCAACGAGCATCAAACGGCGGAAGGAATTGCGTCGCGGATAAAAAACGGAGAGAACATTGCGCTGGTTTCGGATGCGGGGACTCCGGGCGTTTCCGATCCGGGTTTCTTGCTGGTGCGGGAATGCGTCAGACAAGGAATCGAAGTCGAATGTTTGCCAGGAGCCACGGCTTTTGTTCCTGCCCTTGTAGATTCAGGCTTGCCCATCGACCGGTTTTGTTTCGAAGGGTTTTTACCCCAGAAAAAAGGCCGGAAAACGCGGCTCGAAGAATTAGCGCAGGAAACGCGCACCATTGTTTTGTACGAATCGCCTTTTCGTGTGGTTAAAACTCTGATCCAATTGATTGAATATCTGGGAGAAGAGCGAAAAGCTTCCGCTTCGCGGGAAATCTCCAAATTGCACGAAGAAACGGTACGCGGCGTCTTAAAAGAGCTGGCAGCTTATTTTACGGAAAACGAACCGCGAGGAGAATTCGTTCTGGTAGTAGAAGGAAAAGAAACTCGTAAAAAATCGCTTGAACTGGAATAATTATTAATTTTAAACATAAAAACAATGAAAAAAGCAGGATTATTTTGTTTTGCATTTATTTTTATTTTTTCATCTTGTGTGAAAAATTCTTCCGAATACAAACACCTTCAGAGTCAAAACGATTCTCTGCTGCTGGCAAGTACTCAGAAAGATAACGAGTTAGATCAGATTTTGCAGTTACTCAACGAAGTGGAAGATAATTTCAAAAGCATCAAAACGGCCGAAAATTACTTGTCCGTTCAATCCAATGTGCCGGGAGAATTGACTCCCTCTACTCGCGACCGCATTCACAGTGATATGCAGTTTATTACAGAAACGCTGGAAAAAAACCGTCAAAAAATCACGGATCTGGAAGCAAAATTGAAAACTTCTTCGTTGAATTCTTCCCGCTTGTCGAAAACGATAGATATTCTCCGCTTGGAATTGCAGGAAAAAACGGCCTCCTTAGTCGCTATGACTGACGAATTGGCTAAGAAAGATCAGCAAATAGCAGAGTTAAGCGGCAATGTGACCTCCCTTTCCCGCGATGTTCAATCGCTGAAAGAAAAGACAACCGTGCAACAGGAAACCATCGAACAACAGGAAACTGAAATAAACACTGTACATTATTGTTTCGGAACTTCCAACGAACTGAAAGCTCAAGGAATATTGCAGGGAAAACAATTAGGTACGAATTTCAATTCCAACTATTTCATTACGACGACTATGTCCGAATTGAAGAGCGTTCCGCTGTATGCTAAAAAAGGCGCCTTGATTTCGAAACATCCCTCCGGTTCTTACGAATTTGCCAAAGACGCCAATGGTCAGGTCGAATTACATATTCTCGATCCTAAAAATTTCTGGAGTTTGACTAAATATTTGGTCATTGAAGTGAAAATGTAAAACTTCAATACTTACTCCCTGTCATCCATAAAAGACTTTTACTCTTAAATGGATGACAGAGAGTATTGTTTTTACAGAAAAATATATTAATTGCTTTGTGATTTACAGATATTCTGTTCCGTATTTAATATTCACATTAGCTACGAATTGTTTGATTCGTTGTTCTTCCGATTTTTTACAAATCAATAATACATTATTCGATTCTACAATGATATAATCTTCCATTCCTTGAATTACGGCTAATTTTCCGTTGTCGAGCGTTACAAGGTTGTCTTTGCTTTCGATGAACAAAGTCTTGCATTTCAGGCTGGAATTGCGGAATTCATCTTTTTCGGCCAAATCATGCAACGATCCCCATGTGCCTAAATCCGACCATCCGAAATCGGCTATCAACATAAAAACATTATCTGCTTTTTCCATGATGCCATAATCGATGGAAATATTCTGACACAAAGGATATTCTTCTTCGATGAAGGCTTTTTCTTCCGGAGTATTGTATTTGTCAAGGCCACGGTTGAAGCGCGTATAAATATCCGGCAAATAGCATTTGAATGCTTCGATAATGGTATTCACATTCCAGAGAAAAATACCGGAATTCCAAAAGAAATCTCCGCATTCGAAAAATATTTTAGCTAATTCGAGATTGGGCTTTTCGGTGAAAGCTTTCACTTTCTGAATATATCCTTTTTCTCCATCTCCGGTTTGGATATAGCCGTAACCCGTTTCGGGACGGTTGGGTTTTACTCCCAGCGTCAGCAAAGAAGGAGACTGTTGAACAAAATTCAAGCCCACATGAATGTTTTTCAAAAAGTGATGTTCCTGCAAAATCAAATGGTCGGCAGGCGTTACTACCATATTAGCCTCCGGACAAATGGATCGGATATGGTAAGCGGCATAAGCAATGCAAGGAGCCGTATTTCTGCGGGTTGGTTCCAGCAATATCTGAGAATCATTCAGTTCCGGAAGTTGTTCTTTTACTAAATCAGCATATAGTCCATTAGTAGCAATATAGATGTTTTCTTTGGGAATCAATGGATTGAATCGATCAAATGTTTGCTGCAACAACGAACGGCCTGTACCAAAGAAATCCAAAAATTGTTTGGGTTTGCTTTCTTTACTGAAAGGCCAGAATCGACTGCCTATTCCCCCACTCATAATTACACAATAATTGTTGTTTTTCATCATTAGAATTTTAGATTTTAACATTATATAGGATCATTTCTGCAACATAACGCCTATTTCGAATATTTTGTTGCATTTTTATTTACAAATATAAGCATTATTCATTAATAATATTGAAAAAATACAAAAAAATAGAGGGCGTTGCCCAACGCCCTCTATTTTTTACTTTTTAGCGTATTGCTTTTCTTTACATTTTAACACTTGGCGTTCTAATTTATCCACGCACTTATCAATTGCCTCTTCAAAAGTATCAGCCACTTCCTGTGCAAAGAAATCATGACCGCGAGATAATAGTTTTATCGCCGCATCTTTATTTGCATTAGTTTCGGGTTTAATCACTTTTAATGTCACATCGGCTGAAGATACACCCTCGCTGAATTTTGATAAACGACTTACTTTTTTTTGGATGAAAGCTTCCAATTGTTGACTAGCGTCAAAATGAATTGAATGAATTGTAATTTCCATAAAAAACCTCCTTTTGTTTTTTTTAAGCTCTCGGATGAGCCTGGTGATATGCTTTTTTTAATTCTTCAAAGCTTGTATGAGTATAAACTTCGGTAGAGGAAAGACTTGCGTGTCCCAATAATTCTTTCACGGCATTCAAATCCGCACCATTGTTCAACATACTTGTAGCAAATGTGTGCCTCAGGACATGAGGACTTTTTTTGGATAAATTCGGAACTTCTGATAATCTTTTTTTTACAATCGCATATACCATACTCTTCGACAATGGACGACCATCTTTCCGGACAAAGAATGCTTCTTTGCCCGCATCGAGTATTTTTTCGTCTCGGATAGTCCGATAGATTTGTAAAGTGATTTGCAATTGGATAGAAAAAGGAATCAAGCGTTGTTTATTGCGTTTTCCGGTTACTTTGATCAGTAACGATTCGAAATCAATATCGCCTTCTTTCAAACCCAACAATTCGCTACAGCGCATCCCCGTACTGTAAAAAACGTCCAAGATCGCTTTGTCCCGTTTACCCTCAAATGTATCTTCCGTTTCCAATTCGACCAGTAACTGATCCATATCTTTATCCTTGACAAAATAAGGGAGCATTTTTTTTACTTTCGGGCCTGTTACTTTTTTTACAGGATTAACGCTTAGCTCTTTCTTCTTGCATAAATATTTGAAAAAAGACTTCACCGCACTCAATTTCCGATTGACCGATATGGGAGAATAACCTTCTTCCATTAATGAAATAATCCACCGGCGAACGATCTTTGTATCAATCTCCAATGGATCAAAAACTTTTTTTCCACAAACAAATTCTTTAAATTGTTCCAAATCATTCTTGTATGCTTCTACTGTATGGAACGAATAATTTCTTTCATACCGTAAATATTGTAAGAACAATTTGAATACCATAACTTCCTTGCTTTAATGCAACGAAGATAATAAAAAAATTTGAAAATAAATTCAGAAAAGAAAGAAATGAATTAAAATAATTCATTTCTTTCTTTTCTCTCTATATTTGTTCAGCGTATTATTATTCTTCAGACTGATGTAGTTTTTGTACGTAAATCGCGTGTATTTTTTGTTTCCTTTTTTCGACAGAAGGTTTCGTAAACGCTTGCCGTTTCCGCAGCTCTTTTGTTACACCCGTTTTTTCAAACTTTCTTTTGAATTTTTTTAAGGCTCTCTCTATGTTTTCGCCTTCCTTTAATGGAACAATAATCATAATTTTTTTTGATCGTTAATTTTTTAACTTAATTTATTTATTCTAATTAATAATTCTATCCCTTCTCTTATTATTTCCTTGCGGATTTTTTTAACCGTTTTACCTCTCTATTTACACAAAAAAACATTTCTTACAATTGCTTATTTTGAGCTTTTGAAGAAAAGCAATTCTTTTTCGGCGTGCAAAGATAATGTAAAGTTTGGTTATAGACAAACTAAATTGCTTTTTTTGTCTGGTTTTTCAATTTTATTTGTATTTTTGCGCTCGAAAAAGAAAAGTAATGAAAAGCATACTTGCCAAACAAAGAGACTTGGACAAGCGTTACCTCCGCATGGCGGAGATATGGGCGGAAAATTCCTATTGTAAGAGAAGACAAGTAGGAGTTCTAATCATTAAAGACAAAATGATCATTTCTGATGGATATAATGGCACTCCTTCCGGTTTTGAGAATATTTGCGAAGACGAGGAGGGCAGAACTAAACCTTACGTTTTGCATGCAGAAGCAAATGCTATCACGAAAATAGCCTGTTCCAATAACAACAGTAAAGATGCAACCCTTTATGTAACAGCTTCTCCATGTATCGAATGCGCCAAGTTAATCATCCAGGCAGGAATAAAAAGAGTAGTTTATTCAGAAAATTACCGTTTAGCAGAAGGCATCGAACTGCTTGAAAAAGCTCATATAGAAATAGTGTATATAGGTAAAGAAGAGTTAATTTAAAAAGAATTTTTTTTAGTTAGCAGAATGAAATCAAAAAAAGCAACCTGGTGGATCATAAGTTCCATTGCCGTTTCCTTAATTATTGGAATTGTTATAGGCGATTTTATTTCCGGAAAATCTTTCGGAAGAAGGCTATTTCTCACTCCTAATAACAAAATAAGCGTCATTCTCGACATTATCAACGAAGATTATGTGGATTCTATCAACTTGAAAGACATTACGGAAAGCGCCATAACAAATATTATCAATGAGCTGGATCCTCACTCGTGCTATATTTCCAGCGGCGAAGTGCAATCGTTTTACGATGAGATGGAAGGATATTACGGAGGAATCGGCGTAGAGTATTTTTTCTATCAAGATACCATTGTGGTAGTCAATGTATACCACGGGGGACCCTCTTCGCAGGCTGGCTTATTAGCGGGAGACCGAATTGTTTATGTAAACGATTCGCTTTTTATCGGTTCTTCTGTGACGGAAGAAAAAATCATGAAAACCTTGCGCGGTCCAATCGGATCGCCTGTCAAATTGGGCATCCGGAGAAATTTTGCGGATTCAATTCTGGAATACAACATCAAAAGAGGAAATATTCCTATATCTACTGTAAAAGCCGCTTACGAAGTAGAAAAAGGAATCGGCTTCATCAAAATAGAGAAGTTCAGCCATACAACTTATCACGAATTTCTGCAGGCGGTCACCAAATTGATGGCCAAAGGCTGCAATGCTTTTATCATTGATTTAAGAATGAACAACGGAGGTTCGTTTGAAGCTGCTGTTCAGGTAGTGAACGAATTTCTGCCGGCCAACCGAAAGATTGTCTATGCAGAAGGAAAATCGTTTCCCCGAATGGAATCGATTTCCGACGGAACCGGAAATCTCCCCGAAAATCCCCTTGTTATACTGATCGACCAGATGTCGGCGTCAGCCAGCGAAATTGTAGCTGGAGCGCTCCAGGATAACGACCGAGGATTGATCATTGGCCGCCGGTCGTATGGAAAAGGGTTGGTACAAAACCAGATCGAATTGTCTGATGGTTCCGCTGTCCGGCTCACGGTAGCCCGTTATTATACCCCTTCGGGAAGAAACATTCAACGCAAATATGCAATGGGCAAATCGGATGAATACAATCAAGACTGGCTCGACCAGATCAACAACGGAGAAAGTTTTTATGCCGACAGCATCAAAAAGGACACGACTATGATTTATAAAACCGTACACGGAAGAATAGTTTACGGCAATGGAGGCATTATTCCCGATATCTTTGTTCCGATCGATACGAGCTATCTTTCTTCCTATTACCTCAATCTGGAAAGCAAGGATATCTTTAGAAAATTTGCTTTCGAATATTTTGATAAAAACCGAGATGTTTTGAAGGAATTCAAAAATTATCCAACCCTCTTGGAATATTTGAAAACACAACCCATTCTCAACGAAATTATCCGTTTTGCCGAAGAAAATGGAGTAAAAAGAAGAACCGTCTTGATTTCCCGCTCGGCCAATCAAATCCAGACTACTACTTATGCTCATATAATTAGTAAATTTTTTGGGGAAGATGCTCTATACCCTGTCTATTTGAGTAACGATCCCGTCATTATGCGAGCGACAGATGCTATCCGCAAAGGGGAAGCCGAACCGGAGGCCATTGTAGCCCAAAAATACAAAAGGGGAGCGCAATGATTAATGCCTCTCCCCTCTCCCTCTATAGGATAAAACCCAATATTATCAAGTTAAATACAAATCATTCATTACGAGTAATTTGCGCAAACAAAACAATCTACTCGCCTTCTTCTCCCTTTCCCGTTAGCTGAAGCTTACGGTTAATCACGGTACGCGACAGAGCGTTAGCCGGATGCCACGCAGCAACGGCATTTCATTGTTCGTGGGTTTTCAACCCAGGTAGGGTGAATCAAGCTGTTTCAGCATTTCATCCCAGGCAGCGGACAATCCATTGGCCTCTTTTCCTCCAGCCGTAGCAAAATGCGCCTGCCCGCCTCCTCCTCCTTGTATGTAACGGGCGGCTGTGCGTACGATTTGTCCGGCATTACATCCGGCAAGGATTAAATCGTCGCTGATCATGACAGTCAATTGGGGTTTGCCATCGACAAGCGTAGCTGCCGCAAAATACATTTTTTGAGGAAATTCGCCTTTGAGCTGAAAGGCTATATCTTTGACCATTCCAGCAGGGAAAGCGCCTCTCAATGTAAACAAACGTACTCCATTGATTTCTTTTTGATTGTCGATGACTTGCCGTTTCACCAATGCTGTTTTTTCTTTCAGGTATTCTTCCACTTGCTTTTTCAGATCGGCGTTTTCTTCCACATATTTCCGTACAGCCTGCTTCAAATCCGGCATATTATTCAGCAAAGAGCGCATTTCTCTCAGCAAATCCTGTTGAGCATAAAAGAAATTTTCGGCCGTTTCGGCTGTAATGGCTTCTACACGGCGAATTCCCGCGGCAATCGAAGATTCGCTGACGATGCGGAACGTTCCGATGCAACCGGTCGAAGCGATGTGCGTGCCTCCACACAATTCCACCGATGAGCCAAACCGCACAACACGGACGTCTTCGCCGTATTTTTCTCCGAATAAAGCCATCGCTCCCATTTGTCTGGCTTCTGCAATGGGTAGATGACGCCGTTCATCCAGCGCAATATTTTCGCGTATCTTGGCCGTAACGATTTTCTCCACTTCTCGAATCTCTTCGTCTGTTACTTTCTGAAAATGCGAAAAGTCGAATCGTAAAATCTCCGGAGAAACAAAAGAACCCTTTTGTTCCACATGAGTTCCCAATACGGATCGCAAGGCTTCGTGCAACAAATGGGTGGCTGTATGATTGGCTTCAATGGCTCTTCTCCTCTTCACATCCACTTCGGCTGTGAATGTTCCGTATAGATTTTCCGGTAAGCGTTTGGTTAAGTGAACCACCAAATTATTTTCCCGTTTTGTATCGAAAATCGGAATTTTATTTCCTTCCGAATCAATTAACAGACCATTATCGCCTACTTGTCCCCCCATTTCGGCATAAAAAGGCGTTTGGTCTAAAACAATTTGAAAATATTCGGCATTTTTTTGTTTGACTTTTCGGTAACGAAGGATGTGCGCCTGCGATACGACTTCATCGTATCCCACAAACCGCGATTCCTCATCTTTCAGACTGACCCAATCGTCGGTTTCCACCGCTGCGGCATTCCGAGCTCGTTCTTTCTGTTTCTGCATTTCTGCATTAAAACCGGTTTTGTCCACTTCCATCCCCTCCTCGCGGAGAATCAATTCCGTCAGGTCTAAAGGAAATCCAAAAGTATCGTACAGAACAAAAGCGTCTGTACCGTCTAACCGTGTTTGACCAGCCATTTTCAGTTCTTGTATCTTCTTATCCAACAATTTAATGCCAGTTTCAAGCGTTCGTAGAAAAGCCTCTTCTTCTTCTTTCATCACCTTTTCCACCAACGATTTCTGAGCTATCAATTCGGGATAATCTTCTCCCATCGAATCGATCAGCGCCGGAAGCAGCCGGTAGATAAAAGCTCTTTTTTGTCCTAAAAACGTATATCCATACCGGACGGCGCGACGTAAAATTCGACGAATCACATAACCGGCTTTTGCATTCGAAGGCAATTGGCCGTCGGTAATCGAAAATGCAATGGTGCGAATATGGTCGGCAATCACCCGCATAGCAATGTCTACTTTCGCATCTTGACCGTATCTCAATCCTGTAATGGCGCCAATTTCTTTGATCAGCGGTTGAAAAACATCGGTATCGTAATTGGACGTTTTTCCTTGAACGGCCATACACAACCGTTCGAATCCCATACCTGTATCAATTACTTTGTTCGGAAGAATTTCCAACGAACCATCGGCTTTCCGGTTGAACTGCATGAACACCAGATTCCAGATTTCAATGACTTGCGGATGATTCTGATTTACTAATTCTCCTCCATCTACAAGCGCTCTGTCTTCGTCCGATCGAAGATCGATGTGAATTTCCGAACAAGGGCCGCAAGGGCCTGTGTCGCCCATTTCCCAAAAATTATCTTTTTTACTTCCATTAATAATTCGATTCTCCGGAAGGTATTTTTTCCAATGATCAGCAGCTTCATCGTCGCGTTCCAAATTTTCGGAAGGACTTCCTTCGCAAATAGTTACATAGAAACGGTCTTTATCCAATTTCAGTACTTCCGTCAGATATTCCCAAGCATATTCAATCGCTTCTTTTTTGAAATAATTTCCGAACGACCAGTTACCCAACATTTCGAACATGGTGTGATGGTAAGTATCGTGCCCTACTTCTTCCAAATCGTTATGTTTTCCGCTAACCCGTAGACATTTTTGCGAATCGGCCACCCGCGCATACTGAATGGGAACGTTTCCCAATATAATGTCCTTAAACTGATTCATTCCGGCATTGGTAAACATCAAAGTAGGATCGTCTTTGATCACCATCGGAGCAGAAGGCACTATTTTATGGCCTTTTTTTTCAAAGAATAATTTGAATGATCGGCGAATTTCTTTTGCTGTCATTGTGTTAATATGTTAAATATTTCCTTATTGTTTCTCATTTTTTCCAAAACAATTTGCAAAAGTACAACAAATACCGTATTTTTGCCCAAACTGATTACAAAAAATTCCTTCCATGAGTACAATATTTTATAAGTACAATCCTCAAACATTAAGTTATGAGAGAGTTTATCTATCTGTGAAACAGCGCATTTGGGTAGTTTTTCGTCACCTGTTGATTGGAATCGTGATAGGAGGTTCCCTTTTTGCAATAACCATGTATGCTTTTGATTCGCCGCATGAGCAGCAATTAAAAAAAGAAAAAAAGCTTTTATTAACACAGTATCAGATTTTGTCCAAACGCATCGACGCCAATGAAAAAGTATTGGAAGAATTGCAGAAAAAAGACGACAACCTTTACAGGGCGCTTTTTAATGCAGAACCGATTCCAATGTCCATTCGGCGACCGGGAGTGGGCGGAAGCAATCGATACGAACATTTGCTGACCATGCCTAATTCGGATTTAGTGATTTCTACTACGGCCAAGTTGGATATGATGACAAAAGAAATGTATGTCCAATCCAATTCTTACGACGAGCTGAGCGGATTGATTAAGACCAAAGAAGAACGAATCAAAAATGTTCCGTGCATTATGCCTTTGTCTATCAAACAGATGAAGGGGATCAGTTCAGGTTTTGGAATGCGTATTCATCCTATTTTCGGCGACTTACGGGCGCATACGGGCGTCGATTTGAACGCAGAACCGGGAACTCCTATTTATGCCACGGGAAATGGCGTGGTAGAATCGGCTCAATGGGACGGGGGTTATGGAAATATGGTGGTTATCGACCATGGTTTCGGTTTCAAAACGCGTTACGGACATTGTAGAGAGTTGAAAGTCCGCGTGGGACAGAAAGTCGTGCGGGGACAGGAAATAGCGACGGTGGGATCGACCGGAACGGCAACCGGGCCGCATGTGCATTACGAAGTCCTGGTGAAAGGTCAATTCGACAATCCTGCTAAATATTTCTTTATGGGTATCTCTCCGGAAGAATATGCGCAATTACTGTTTGATTCGGAAAACAGATAAATAAACATGGATTTTAAACAGGATAAAATTTTTTATTCCATCAAAGAAGTGGCAGAAATGTTTGAGGTAAACCAATCTTTGCTGCGTTTTTGGGAAAAAGAATTTTCTACTATAAAGCCTGTTAAAACCGATCGCGGAACTCGTCAATACCGCAAGGAAGATATTGAAGAGATTCGCCTTATACATCATTTGGTGAAAGAAAGAGGAATGACTTTGCCCGGTGCGAAGCAAAAACTCAAGGAAAACCGCGAAGGGGTCGTACGGACGGAAGAGATTGTCGAACGACTGAAATACATTCGCGACGAACTGATGAAAGTGAAAACCGAATTTGATGAACTGGAAAAGGGAACAGAAAAAGGTCTATGAAACTGTAGATAAAAACGCAGATAACGCAGAGAGAGGCAGAAAATGAAATCCTATCGCAAAGAATTATGGTTTAACACAACTTCAAGGCGCGCTTTTATCAATATAACGCCGGAAGTCAAAGCTTGCTTGGCAGAAAGCGGCATTCAGGAAGGCTTGGCCTTGGTCAACGCCATGCACATTACCGCCAGCGTGTTTATCAACGACGACGAAAGCGGATTGCATCACGATATGGATGTGTGGCTCGATCGTTTAGCGCCTGAAAAACCGTACAATCAATACTGGCACAATACCTGTGAAGATAATGCTGACGCTCATTTGAAACGTTCCATCATGGGACGCGAAGTGGTTGTGGCGGTCACCGAAGGTCATTTGGATTTTGGTCCATGGGAACAAATTTTTTACGGCGAATTCGATGGAAAACGGCGGAAAAGAGTTCTGGTGAAAATTATCGGCGAATAACCCTGAATTTAAGAGCAAATTAAGATTATATAATAAACGTCATTAATATTTACTGATAAGTTTTAATATTTATATTTATTCATTTGATTATAAGTATTTTAAATTTATAAATGTGTATTTATT
>WRFY01000087.1 GCA_009783445.1 Candidatus Azobacteroides sp.
GAGGAGGCGATTCCGTTCACTGTTGCTTCGATCCATCCGGCTCCGTTAGCAATTCCTTTGAAAACTTTGGAAGCTCCGGAACCGCTTACTTGTTGTAAATTGGAACTCTGATTCCATGTTACTGTTGCATTTGTCGGAAAATTGTTGATGGTATAAGTAGCCGATGAATTGAGACAGAGGTTGGAGGGGCCGGAGAAGGAAAGCGAACAGCCATATAACTTCCATACAGCGAGAACATCATCAATGTCTAAATATCTCTTTATCCCAGAATAATAAGGATATATTAAAGCAGAAGATACCGTAGAATGTGCTATTCCTAAAAGATGCCCTATTTCATGGTCTGCAACAGTAATTAGATCAATACCAGACCCATCGAATGTTCAATTTTCATCATCATCAAAATGAAGTTCACCAGCATAACTCCCGCCTGCAGGAGGAGGGAAAAATGCATGTGCAAGAACTCCTATGTTTCCGTCAAAAGGATTTCCATCGCCATGATCCAATTTTGCCCATTTGATCTTTAAGTCGGCTTGGTTTGGATTGCTAACCTGAACAAAAGTAAGTAACGAATTATCACTCCATATTTTAAAAGCTGCTTTGATAGCGCTTTCTCTCTCAGAAGCAGTCAAATGAGCAGATGTATTGTAAATGTAATATTGCAATGTAGTTTTATTCCATTTTGAACCTTGCAAAACATATTTATCATTTCCTGTTAAAGCGCCATTATCATATAATCTTGGGGTTTGAGAATAAGCTGCATTTGAGAAAAGTCCAAATATGATTAAAAAAAAATATTTTTCATATTTGTGAATTTTATTAATTATTAATTGTAGTTAATTCAATACAGAAGCATTCATACCCCGCAGGAGTAGTGATATTTCTATTAAAATCAAATGCCTTTCCCGAAAATACGACATTTTCCCCTCTTTTTTTGTATTCTTCGTTCATATTGCACGGAAAAAACAGTTTAACATTATCAATGGAACCATCTGTGTGGACTGATATATACCATTTTTGAATTTCATTGTTAAAATTAATAATGCCTTGCAGATTTGTTTGTTGAAAAGTGTGTTTTTCGTTGTTGCAATTGCAAGTTTCTTCATTATTTTCATTACTATTACAACCTATAAACGTTACAAGTAAGATATTTAAAATTAAAAAGATTCTCTTCATTTTTCAATATTTTTTACTAATTTGTATATTTCCAGAAAGGGCATCTTTATCTCGCCGCTCCCGCCTTCCTTTCGGGAGCCGAAGCTAAACCCGGTCGCGAGGCGTTTTGAAGAAAGTGTTTTTCATGATTTCTACAAAATAAAATGTCGTATATTGATAAGATGCAAAAACAGATTGAAACGCTGCATCCGTTTTTAAAATATTTTATGTTTAAAAGCAGGCTTTGTCGGATGCCTCTAATTTCTGTCCCGTAAAGATATAACCCTCGCTCGCTATTTTGCAACGACCTACAGGTACAAGACTGAATTTATGCCTCAATTTTTCCGAAAACAAGGGTGGGGTGGGGGTGCGTCAAGCGCGCATGACAGATTTATTTTCAATCCAAAACAAACAATTCGGAAGGAGTTGTTCTTTGTAGCGCGGCCAATCGAATGTCGTCCATGCGTATTCCCCGTTGGATAAAGGCTTGTTCCACCGATTGACAGGCCAATTCGGGGCGATTGTTATCTTTGCTTAAATGGCAAAGCCATATATTTTTGAGACGTCCATCGTAATTAGCCGCCAGGAATTCGGCAGCTTCCGTATTGCACAAATGTCCTGTTCCGTTCATAATCCTTGTTTTCAGAAAAGGAGGATAATGTCCCGACAACAACATTTCTTTATCGTAATTGGTTTCAAGAATCAAATGATTGGCCATGCGAAGATATTTAGCCACCGTAGCGTCGATATGTCCTACATCGGTTGCCAATACGCAGGTTTGCTGCTGGTATTGAATGGAATAACCTACGCAGTCGCTGGCGTCGTGAGGAACTGCAAAAGCGGTTATGGTGAAGTCGCGGATAGCGACGGCTTGTTCTTTCTCAATAATCCGGCACGAAGTATGGAGTTTCTTTTCGATGAATCGGTTGCTGTTGATTCCGGCATGAACCAATTGCGTGGCATAAATCGGAATGTTCTGTTTTTCGCCCAGACTGCCGACCGATTTGATGTGGTCGATATGATCGTGGGTAATGAATACCCCCAGTATTTGTTCCAAGGCAATTCGATGATCTTTCAATCCCTTTTTCAGGGTTCGAAAATGGATTCCAGCGTCGAGTAGAATACCGTAATCGTTAGCGCCTAAAAAATAACAATTGCCGCTGCTTCCGCTTGCCAAACTTAAAAATTTTAAAGCCATTATTTGTTATAGGGTTGATTGCTTCGCATGAGTTTAAAAGTTGTATAAAGGTAACGACAATTTATCAAAAAAAAACGAAAAGTCCATAGTAACTTTTCGTTTTTTTGTTTTTTACGATAATAGACTGGCGTCTTTCATATCCAACTCATTTTTATCCTTATCAAAAAATTTATGCTCAAGGAATCCCAGACTTTGGTCGGGTATAATTTGCATTTGCATGGAATATTTAAGCTTCCATTTCATTTTCAAGGAGAAAATGCCTTTGTTGATATATGCCGCAATGTAAGGATGTACGTATAATTTGAATTTCTTCACTTTCAATTTTTCCACAAC
This sequence comes from Candidatus Azobacteroides sp., assembly GCA_009783445.1. Lineage (GTDB taxonomy): Bacteria > Bacteroidota > Bacteroidia > Bacteroidales > Azobacteroidaceae > Azobacteroides. Next base: position 2,684 of record WRFY01000087.1, read on the forward strand.
TTCTCTGATTTTCTTTTCCAGCACCTCTGTAAACAGGATAGAGGGTTTGATTTCGCCTTTCCCGAAGCAGACAGGACAGATTTCGGCTGTAGTAAAATCCAGTACTGGCCGCACCCTTTGCCGAGTTATTTGCATTAATCCGAATTTACTTACCGGAAGAATGTTGTGTTTGGCCCTATCGTTGGCCATAATTGTGCGCATGTGTTCGAACAATTTCTGACGGTTTTCCGATTCATGCATATCTATAAAGTCGATCACGATGATACCGCCCATATCGCGAAGCCGGAATTGGCGGGCTATTTCGTTGGCTGCCGCTAAATTAACATCAATGGCTGTATTTTCCTGACCGGAACTTGATTTGGAACGATTCCCGCTGTTCACGTCGATCACATGCATCGCTTCCGTATGTTCAATAATGAGATACGCTCCATTTTTGAAAGATACGGTTTTTCCGAAACCGGATTTAAGTTGGCGAGTAACCGAAAAATTATCGAAAATAGGCAGCTCCCCTTGGTAATGTTCTACAATTTTTTCTTTTTCAGGATCAATCAGTCTTACATAATCGCGTACTTCGTTGTATACGTTCGCATCATTGACATAAATATGCTCAAACGAAGGATTGAAAATATCCCTCAATAGCGCTACGCTTCTTCCCGTCTCTTCATAAATCAGGCAAGGCGCTTTACATTTGAGCAGTTTAGCCATATTGTCGTCCCAACGTTTTACCAATGTTTTCAATTCCGTATCCAATTCGACGACCCGCTTTCCTTCGGATGAAGTGCGGACAATAACGCCGAAATTTTTGGGTTTAATGCTTAGAATCAGTTGTTTCAGTCGAGCCCTTTCTTCACTCGACCTAATTTTATGAGAGACGTTTACTTTGTCTCCGAAAGGAATAGTCACCAGATAACGTCCGGCAAAAGATATTTCCGAAGTCAAGCGCGGTCCTTTGGTCGAAATCGGTTCTTTCGCTATTTGAACCAAAATTTCTTCGCCGGGTTTCAAAACATCAGTGATGCTGCCTTCTTTTTGGATGTCCGGCTGGTGAGCAAATTTTCCGATAGAAGGCACCTTTTTTTTGTCAGAAATTGTATTTTTCAGGAATTTGTCTAAACAATTGAAATTCGCCCCCAAATCCTGATAATGAAGAAATGCGTCTTTTTTGTATCCAACATCTACGAATGCGGCATTTAGCCCCGGCATTAATTTCCTAATTTTACCGAGATAGACATCCCCCACCGAAAATGATATATTGCGCGCCTCTTTCTGAAACTCAACTAATTTTTTATCTTCGAGAATGGCAATAGATATCTCTCTCGGTTGTACGTCAATAACTAATTCGCTGATCACAATGTTGATTTTTGATGCAGAGTGCAAAGGCACGTCTTGCAAGTTTGTTTTTTACTCTTTTCCTTTCTTATTGTTTTTCGCACATCCCGTTTACCTTTGCACGGAATCCCGAAATACAATAATAAACATCAAAGGTTAAAAGCGCGGGGGTATTGCACAATTAACCTTCAATTTCAATCAACAAAAAAGAATTATTATTTTTTCTTTTTATGTCTGTTTTTTCTAAGTCTTTTTTTGCGCTTGTGTGTAGACATTTTATGTCTTTTCCTTTTTTTTCCGCTCGGCATTGCTTTTTTGTTTGTTTTTTGTTAATAAATATTTCTACTCTCAGTTTAGATATTACCTTCCAAACTGTTTCTTAACTTTTCGCAGAAATATTGGGAAGGTTTAAATGTTGGAACGAAACGTTCTGGAATAATAATAGTTGTTTCATTTTTAATATGACGCGCTGCTTTGGCCGCTCTCTTTTTTACCACAAAAGAGCCAAAGCCTCGTAGATAAACATTTTCACCATTATTCATAGATTTCATTACCTCATCCATAAAACCTTCCACGGAAGCTAAGACGCTTACTCTATCAATACCTGTGCTCTTTGCGATTGCATTTACGATATCTGCTTTTGTCATAACTATAATAATTAAAATATTTTATTTGGGACTGCAAATATAATGCAAATATTCTTGATTAAAAAAGTTTTACGTGTGATTTTTTAAAAAAGTGTAGATTTAGTCAAAAATCTGCTTAATTTTGTACTTAATATGAAAAATTCAGACTTTATCAGTTCTATACTAATCGAATGGTATGAGAGTAACAAGAGAGATTTGCCTTGGCGAGGCATCAGCAACCCCTATAAAATATGGATATCGGAAATTATTCTCCAGCAAACCCGCGTGGCGCAGGGATTGGAATACTATCTCCGTTTCATAGACCGTTTTCCCGATGTAAAATCGTTGGCGGAAGCCGACGAACAGGAAGTACTCCGCTATTGGCAGGGATTGGGGTATTATTCACGGGCGAGAAATCTCCATCAAACGGCAAAAATAATTATGCACACAAACCACGGCGTATTTCCACAGGACTATGAAGCAATCTTGCGCTTGAAGGGAATCGGCGAATATACGGCTGCGGCGATTATTTCTTTTGCATGGAACATGCCTTATCCGGTAGTAGACGGAAATGTGTTTCGGTTTTTGTCCCGTTTCTTTGCTATTGATGAACCGGTTGATACCGGAAAAGGGAAAAAATATTTCATGACGCTGGCTAAAGAATTGATGGATCCGTCGCGGGCGGGTTTGTTTAATCAAGCCATCATGGAATTCGGCGCGTTGCAATGCATTCCGGCTTCACCCGATTGCGGAATTTGTCCGTTGGAAACGTATTGTTTGGCCTGCGCCAATCGTTCAGTTGCCCAATATCCCGTAAAACAGAATAAAACAAAAACAAAAACCCTTTATTTGTATTATTTCCATATCCGCAGGGACGATTTCATCTATATCCGTAAGAGAAAAGAAAAAGGAATCTGGCAAAATTTGTTCGAATTTCCGCTCATCGAATCGGAAGCGGCGCTGGATTTTGAACAATTGAGCCAGACGGCATTATTTAAAGAGTGGTTTGAGGAAGGAGAAAATTACGAATTCAAGGAACGGATTCAAAACCGGAAACATCTTTTGTCGCATCGCGAACTATACGCTTCATTTTATGAAGTGTCCGTTGAGAAAGAATCGGAAGCCCTGCGCAAATTCACGAAAATCAGGGCAGAAGAAATCGATCGCTATCCGCTTCACCGTTTGATGGAACTATACGTTTCCGGAACGGCTGCCGACAGTAAAAAGAAGTAAAAAAAAACAGGGCATTGTTGTTTGAAATCCGCCGGTTTATTCGTACTTTTGAAGCAAAATCTTAACTTTAAAAAAATGAATTATTATGTCGATAAACAAGATTATTTTAATTGGACATGTGGGCAAAGAGCCCGAAGTGAGGTATTATGACAATGGCGGCGCGGTGGCCAATTTTTCTTTGGCAACAACCGAGAAAGGCTATACGGCTGCGAATGGAACGCAGATTCCAGATCGCACGGAATGGCACAATATTGTCTTGTGGAGAGGATTGGCCGAAATAGCCGAAAAATACGTTCACAAAGGTTCGAAAATTTACGTCGAAGGGAAAATTCGCACCCGTTCGTATGACGACCAGCAAGGGATCAAACGCTATGTAACGGAAGTATGGGGCGACGCGATGGAATTGTTAGACCGAAAACAGGACAATGTACAGTCCAATCGTCCTCCTTTCCCCGAACCGTCGGCGACCCCTTCCAGCAAGCCGCAGGCAACGACCTTTACGCCAACGGCCACTCAATCGACCCCTTCCCTGCCCAGTGACGAAAGCGACGATCTGCCTTTCTGATAACAAATAGCCCCCAATGAAAACGAAGCAATTGGGGGTTATTCATTTTCTTCTTAGGAATATTGAAGCGCTGCCTCATGAGAGGAAATCGCATGTAAAAAATTGGAGAAGCCGCAGCTTTTGCGGAGGAGGGATTATAGGCCTTCGCTCCCCTCCCCCGCAATGATAAATTAACAATTTAACAAAAGAATCGGCAAAAGCAGTGGAAAAAGGATGGTAGATTTCCAAATATGACATATCTTTACGGAAAAATTGGAACAATATCAATGAAAATACTGGGAATCGGAAATGCGCTGGTGGATGTTTTGGTCAAACTGCCAGATGAAAAATTGTTGAGCGAACTGGACATAGCAAAAGGAAGCATGAATCTGATTGATGCTGAAAAGCGGGAAATGATTTTTGAAAAAATAAAAAATTTTACGATTACACAAACAACGGGCGGTTCTGTAAGCAATACGACTTTGGCTTTGAAACAATTGGGAGAACCGGTTGGTTTTATGGGAAAAGCCGGCAACGACCTATATGGCGATTTTTACCTGAAAGAAATGACTCAGAGGGAAATAGAATTGCATTTGATTCAAGAAGAGGCGCTTTCGGGAACAGCGATAGCATTGATCGCTCCGGACGGCGAGCGTACGTTCTGCACATATTTGGGCGCTGCCGCCGATATGCGGAAAACCGACTTGCATCCCTCCATACTCGAACAATACACGCATTTTTATATAGAAGGTTATTTGGTTCAAAATCATGAATTGATTGAAACCGCTTTGGAAATGGCGAAATCGCTGGGTATGACTACGATTTTCGATTTAGCCAGTTACAATGTCGTGGCTTCCGACAAAGAATTTATCCAGAGTTTGGTCGATCGTTACGTCGATATTTTGTTTGCTAATGAGGAAGAAGCAAAAGCTTTGACCGGAAAATCGTCCGATCAGGCATTGCTTGAAATAGCCAAAAAAACGCCGATGGTCGTGATGAAAGGAGGAGCCAAAGGTTCTTGGGTCAAACAAAAAGATTTGTTTATCCATGCGCCTGTTTACAAAGAAATCCATCCATTGGATACTACGGCTGCCGGCGATTATTATGCTGCCGGATTCTTTTACGGCATGATCAACCAAGCAAATGCAGAAAAATGCGCTCAATTGGGAACTTTACTTTCCTATCACATTATTCAGGTGATCGGTACGAAATTGCCGGAAGAAACATGGAATGAAATTCGAGAAAAAGCGAAAGCCATTTTGGCTGAAGAATGTTAATGTTGATCAAAAAATAGAGGATATATGAAACAATCTATTACGGCAAAAAAAGCTCCGGCTGCCATCGGCCCTTATTCCCAAGCGATAAAAGCGGGGAATTTTGTTTTTTTATCCGGTCAGCTGGGAATTGATCCCCAAACCGGCGAATTGGTTTCCGGAGGGATGAGCGGTCAGACGGAACAAGTCTTTCAGAATATTCAGGCTGTATTGGCCGAAATAAATCTGACATGGGACAGCGTAGTGAAAACAACGGTATTTTTATCCGATATGCAAGATTTTGCAGCCCTGAACGAGGCGTATGCTCGGTATTTCAACGAACCGTATCCGGCGCGCTCGGCCTTTGCCGTGAAAACGCTTCCTAAAAATGCCTTAGTGGAAATTGAAGTAATCGCCGAAGTGAATTAATGGAGTCATTTCTTGAACAACTGAACGAAAGTCAACGCGAGGCAGTTCTTTACAACGAAGGTCCAAGTTTGGTGATCGCGGGTGCAGGGTCGGGGAAAACGCGCGTTTTGACCTATAAAACTGCTTATCTGTTACAAAACGGAATTCCTCCCTCCAATATTTTAGCTCTTACATTTACCAACAAAGCTGCACGGGAAATGAAATCGCGGATTGCCCAGATTGTAGGAGAAACGATAGCTCGGCGGTTGTGGATGGGAACTTTCCATTCGATTTTTTCGCGCATTCTCAGACGCGAAGCAGAGCAAATCGGATTTCGTTCCGATTTTACCATTTACGACGCACAGGATTCGCGAAATCTGATCAAAGCGATTATCAAAGAAAAAGGATTAGACGATAAAATATATAAGCCGGCTTCGGTTCAAGCGCGCATATCCAACGCCAAAAATGCCTTGATTACTCCCGACCAATACGGAAAAGACCGGGAAATCCTGTCGGATGATGCAGCGGCCCGAAGAGGCCGGATGTATGAAATTTACGCCAGTTATTGGAATCGTTGTAAAACGGCGGGCGTCATGGATTTCGACGATTTGCTGCTCTATACTTATTTGCTTTTCAACGATCATCCGGATGTCGTCGAACGTTACCGAAACCATTTTCGCTTTATTTTAGTGGACGAATACCAGGATACCAATTCCGTTCAGCATGAAATTGTCCGGCTATTGGCTGCCTCGCACCGACGGGTATGCGTAGTGGGCGACGACGCCCAAAGTATTTATTCATTTCGAGGGGCGAATATCAGCAATATCCTGAATTTCCGGCAAACGTATCCGGAAAGCAAATTATTCAAACTGGAACAAAATTATCGTTCGACGCAAACCATTGTCAATGCGGCTAATTCTTTGATTAAAAAGAATAAACAACAAATCCCCAAAACTATTTTTTCCAAAAAAACCGTAGGCGAAAAAATACAGGTGATAACGGCTTATTCCGATTATGAGGAGGGATACAATGTGGCCAGCCGGATTGCAGAAATGCGGATGCTTTATCGATACGAGTACAAGGATTTTGCCATCCTCTACCGGACAAACGCCCAGAGCCGTATTTTCGAAGAGGCTTTGCGGAGAATAAACATACCCTACAAAATATATGGCGGCCTGTCGTTTTACCAGCGGAAAGAAGTAAAAGACGTTATTGCCTATATGCGTTTGATTTCCAATCCCGACGATGAAGAGGCGCTGAAGCGGATCATCAATTATCCTGCGCGGGGCATTGGCGATACGACTTTGAACAAAATTATTTCGGCTGCCAACACGCATGAGGTCAGTTTGTGGGAGATTCTTACACATCCGATTGATTATCAATTGAATATTAATTCAGGAACGGCTAATAAATTAGAAGGATTCCAAACGATTATCTGCCGTTTCATCGAAGAGAACAGCAATATGAATGCGTATGAACTCGGATCGGCTATTGTTAAAGAAACGGGCCTGATCAACGAGCTCTATACCGATAAAACGCCGGAAGGATTGAGCCGCATTCAAAATGTAGAGGAACTGATCAACAGTTTGTACGAATTTGTTTCGGTACGCTTGGAAGAAGCGAATCCGGATGTTAAAATAAGCGATTTTTTGGCAGAAATTTCCTTGCTAACCGACCAAGATACCGATTCCGATGAAGAGGCAAGCCGAGTCGTTTTGATGACGGTTCATTCGGCCAAAGGACTGGAATTTAAAAATGTTTTTGTGGTCGGTCTGGAAGACAATTTATTTCCGATGGAAATGAGCAAACACAATCAGGACGATCTGGAAGAAGAACGCCGTTTGTTTTACGTGGCTATCACCCGCGCGGAAGAAAATGCAATTTTGACTTACGCCAAAAGCCGCTTCCGAAACGGCCAGCCGGAGTTGTGTTCTCCCAGCCGATTCATCAAAGATATCGACAGGGAATTCCTGAAAATGCCCGGCGACACAGAAACCAAACTCAACATTCGTTCGAGGAAAATGTCTCGGATAACGGAAGACGATCAACCGGCTTTTTCTCCTCCTCCGGTAAAGCGGAGTAATTTGAGTGTCGGCAATACGATTATGCACGAACGGTTTGGCAAGGGAATGGTAACCGAGTTGGCAGGGGACGGAGAAAACGCCAAGGCAACGGTCGATTTCGAAAAATTCGGGAAAAAACAGTTGCTGCTGAAATTCGCAAAATTTGAAATAATTGAATAATATTTTAATTTTTCATTCCTTATGATCGATTTCACTCAGATTCCTTCTCCGGCTTATGTCATAGACGAGTCTCTTCTTCGCCGGAATCTTTCCTTGATCCGCTCGGTCGAAGAGCGGGCGGGCGTTCAAATCATTTTGGCTTTTAAAGCCTTTGCTTTATGGAAATCATTTCCCATCATCAAAGAATATATCCGCTATTCCACAGCCAGTTCGCCTTGGGAAGCGCAATTGGCGTTGGAAGAGATGGGCAGCAAAGCGCATGCTTATTCGCCGGCTTATACTGAAAAAGATTTTCCGATCATCCAATCGTGCAGTTCGCATATAACGTTCAATTCGCTTGCGCAATTTCGGCGCTTTTATCCGGATACGCAGAATAATCCAGACCCCATTTCCTGCGGATTGCGGATCAATCCCGAATATTCAGAAGTAGAAACAGGCTTATATAATCCGGCTCTCCCCGGTTCGCGATTGGGGATCGTACGGGAAGAATTAGGAACCCATTTGCCCGATGGAGTAGAGGGTTTTCATTTTCATACGCTTTGCGAATCCAGTTCGTATGCCTTGGAAAATACCTTGAAACAGGTAGAAATCAAATTCGGCGATTGGCTTCCCAAACTTCGCTGGCTGAATATGGGAGGAGGCCATCTGATGACGCGCAAAGATTACGATATAGAACATCTTATTCGTTTGTTGCAGGATTTTAAAAAGAAATATCCCAATCTGGAAATCATCCTCGAACCCGGCGCCGCTTTTGTCTGGCAAACCGGCGTGTTGGTTTCTTCGGTAGTCGATATAGTCAAAAATAAGGGCGTTGCGACAGCCATTCTGGACGTTTCGTTTACGTGCCACATGCCCGATTGTTTGGAAATGCCTTATAAACCGATTGTTCGCGGCGCCTATCAAGAAGCGACGCCGGGCAAACCGACTTATCGTCTGGGAGGAAATTCGTGTTTGAGCGGCGATTACATGGGCGATTGGTCGTTTGACAAAGAATTGGCGGCGGGCGATTCCATTATTTTTGAAGACATGATTCATTACACTTTCGTCAAAACCACGATGTTTAATGGGATTCCCCATCCGGATATCGTTTTGTGGAAGGAGAATCAAACGCCGGAATACTATCGGCGTTTCGGGTATGAAGATTACAAAAATCGCATGAGTTAAACAAAGGCGCGCCAAAAATAAACGCCGTTTGTTGCCAATATTTGCGCTTATTTATTAACTTTGTAGCAATTAAATCAATAGGATTAGAATCATGAAGGTAAAAGTGATCAATCGATCCAAACATATTTTGCCGGAATACGAAACGCCCCATGCGGCAGGTCTGGACATACGAGCAAATATCGAGGCTCCTATTGTGCTGAAACCCTTGGAAAGGGCGTTGATTCCTACGGGACTTTTCATTGAATTGCCGGCAGGTTATGAAGCGCAAATTCGTCCGAGAAGCGGTTTGGCCATCAAGCACGGCATTTCGTTAGTGAATGCGCCGGGAACCATCGATGCCGATTACAGAGGAGAAATAAAAGTAGTCATAATCAATCTGTCCAATCAATCGTTTGCGATTGCCGACGGCGAACGGATTTGCCAAATGGTAGTATCCAAACATGAACAAATCGAATGGGAAGAAACGGAAGAGTTAGGTAAAACCACGCGAGGCGCAGGAGGCTTCGGCCATACCGGAACAGAATAAATTGGAAAAAGAATGAAGAAAAAGTTTCTTAGTATCTTACCCTTTCTTTTCTGCATCGTATTGTATGCAGAAAACACGCCTGTGTCGGAAAACCGGCCGCAGGAAGATCAACGCAAGTTCGATTATTTCTTCTTGGAGGCGCTCCGCCTGAAGGAAAAGGAAGAACCGACCAACGCCCTCCATGCTTTGCAGTATGCTCTCAAAATCGATTCGACTTCTTCTGCCGCTTTGAACGAAATGGCGCAATTCTATTTGTATCTGGATAGAAAGGAACTGGCGTGGGATGCCTTGCAAAAGGCCGTTTTGTACGCCCCAGACAATTTCGAATACAAGAGCGCTTTGGCCGACTTGGGGAGAGAGTTGGGTAAAAAGGAAACGATCGGTCTTTACGAAGATTTAGTCAAGGCGCATCCCGATAAACCGGAATTGCATTACTACCTGAGCAATCTCTACATGCAGCAAAATGAAATAGATAAAGCGATCGGAGCCTTGAATGGACTGGAAAACAATATGGGAGTCAATGAATCGATCTCGCTGCAAAAATACCAGTTGTATAAATCGATCAACAAACGAGAAGAAGCTTTGAAAGAATTGATGCAGTTGGCCGATAAATTTCCGGCCATGGCCAAATATCAAATCTTGATAGGCGATTTTTATCTGGAAGAGAAAAAAGCAGATAAAGCGTTGTTGTATTACGAAAAAGCCATCAGTATCGACCCTGATGATCCGTTCTGTTTCATTGCCATGTCGAATTACTACGATTATAAAGGCGACGATGCGGCGGCTATGGGGGAAATCGAAAAAGCCCTTAAAAATACGCGCTTGGATATCGAAACCAAATTGGGTATTTTGGGGCAGTATGTCCAAAATTTGGAAACCACCCAAAAAGGAGTTGAAAAAGCCAATTCCTTGTTCGAAACCTTGATGGCGCAACATCCGCACGATAAAGAATTGAATCGGATGTACGGCCAGTTTTTGGTGTCGCAAAACAAACTGGAAGAAGCCAAATTTCAATTTCAGATAGTCACCGAAGCCATACCGGACGACCTCACTGCTTGGATGCAACTGCTGGGTATTGTATTGAAAGAAAATGACCCCGATGAAATCATTCTTGTTTGCAGCAATGCCCGCAATTATTTTCCCTATATTCCTGAATTTTATTTCTATGAAGGAATCTCTTATTCCATTAAAAAAGAATACGAACAGGCATTGGCTATTTCTTTAGAGGGAGTAAAAGTGGCGCCTACGGAAAATCAAACCCTTTTGTCCGCTTTTTTCGGACAAATCGGCGATATTTACTATCAACTGAATCAGCAGGACGAAGCATTTGAAGCTTACGATCTGGCGCTCCAATACAACGAAAAGAATGTGCCGGTTCTGAATAATTACGCTTATCACCTGGCTTTGATGAAAAAAGATTTGGATAAAGCGGAGCGGATGGCTGCGGCTGTGATGCGTTTGCAACCCGATAATCCTACTTATATCGATACATACGCATGGGTTCTTTTCCAAAGAGGAAATTATTCGTTAGCCCGATTTTACATCGAAAGCGCCGTTTCGAAAGACAACTCGCTAAGCAGCGATATTTTGGAGCATTACGGAGATATTTTGTATAAAACGGGAGATACGGAGAAAGCCGTATTGCAATGGGAAAAAGCGCTCGAAATAAAAGAAAAAGAAGGAGAAAATACAGATGAACTTAAGAAAAAAATTGACAACCAAGCTTATTTCGAATAAATTCAACTATCGAAATTTATTTCTGATCAGCATGTTATTTTGGATTGTTTCTTGCAAAAGTACGCATGAAACCAAGATAGTCCCTTTGCAGGAAATGAGCCAGGAAGATCGATTGAACCTGATTATTCAATCGGGTTTGCAATACAATACGCTTTCTTCCAGTCTTAAACTGACGATCATGCAGTTTAAGGGGGCGAAAAATATTTCGGTGGACGCCCAACTGCGAATCATTCGGAACGAAGCCATCCAGCTTTCCCTGCGGATACCGCTGATTGGAACGGAAGCGGCCAAGATACTCATCACTCCCGACCGCATCCTAATCATTGATCGTTTGAACAAACAATATCTCTACGAACCGCTCCAGGACATTTTATCGAAAGCTTCTATTGATTTTGATTATTACAGTCTGGAAGCTTTATTAACCAATCGCTTGTTTATCGCCGGAAAAAAAGAACTGATCCCGCTGGATTATCTTCTTTTCAATGTGCAGGAAGATGGATACCATGTAAACATTTCCCATACAGGCCGGCAGAATATTCAATACGATTTTGTGAGCGATTATAGCGACCATATTCAGACAGCCCGGATCAGCAGCGAACGAAAGTCGCCCAGTTTGTTATGCGAATATACTTCATGGAATTCCATTTCGGGGAAAAACACCTTTCCCATGCTTATTGCGTTTACTTTCAATACACAAGATACTTACAAATTGAGCTTCTCGTTCCGGTCGGTAGATGTCAATCCCGATTTTTCGATCGATTACAGCATCCCGAACAAGTATAGACAAATTTCTATACAACAAGTTATAAAATTCATTGATAATCTGTTATGAAAAATGTGAATATAAAAATTCAATGGTTCATCTTTTTTTTATGGTTTCCATGCACGCTTGCGGCTCAGTCTGATCGAACGCAGGAGATAGAGATACAAAAAAACGCGCTTCTCACGGAGATCGACAATACAAGCAAATTGCTGAATGAAAACAAGAAAACGACGAAAAGCATTCAGGGACGTTTGAGTATAATCACTCAACAGATTGGAGCGCGGAAGCAATTGATCGGCGTATTGGAAAAAGAAATGACGCTTTTGAATGATAATATTCAAGTCAAAGAACAGCAAATACAAGCGCTGGAAAAAAAATTGCAGCAAAAGAAAAGAAATTATATCGTGGCGGTTCGGAAAATATACGAACACAAAAACAATCAGGATCAGCTTCTTTTCATTCTATCGGCCAACAATCTTGTTCAATCTTTTCGCCGCACCCTGTATCTGAAAAAATACGTCGATTGGAGCAAACAACAAGCCGATGAAATCGCAGTACAGCAAAGCGCCATTGTGGCCGAAAAAGAGGCCTTAAATGCTCAAAAAAGGGAAAAGGAACGATTGGCCGCTTCTCGGAAAACGGAAGAATTGCAATTGGAAAAAGAAGAAAACAGCAAAAAAACGGAAATAGCCGATTTGCAAAAAGACGCCCAAAAAATGCAGGACGAAATAGCCGTCAAGAAAAAGCAAATGGCGGCTCTCAACCGAGAAATAGATCGGATTATTTCCGAAAATGTGGCCGCTTCGCGGAAAGCCGCAATAGCCCAACCGGAAGTAGTTCGAAAAGCCGAAACAACCGGCGGTTATTTAATGACCAAAGAAGAACAATCCTTGTCTTCTTCATTCGCTCAAAACAAGGGTAAGTTGCCTTTTCCGGTACGAGGCTCTTATAAAATTATCAGTCACTTCGGTCAGCAGCAATATTTCGGCTTAAAAAACAGAGTGGTTTCCAACAGCAACGGAATAGAAATCGAGACGACGCGCGGCAATGTCGCCAAAGCCGTTTTCGAGGGCGAGGTGACGGCCATTGTCTTGGTTCCGGGATTACAGACTTCGGTCTTCATCAAACACGGAAACTATTATACTTTCTATTCTTATTTGGAACAAGTATACGTAAAAAAGGGCGATAAGGTCAAAACGGGACAAGATATCGGAAAAATCTTTTCCGACGATTCGACTGTTTTGTATTTCGAATTGAGAAAAGATATGGAAAAAATAAATCCGGAACCTTGGCTTGCTAAATGATGAATACTAAAGAGACAAATAAAAGTATGCAAAACAATTCCTCTGCGCTGGTCCTTCATTCCGGAGGACAAGATTCAACTACCTGCCTTTTTTGGGCTTTGCGGCAATTCAAAGAAGTGCGCACGCTGTGCATTACTTACGGCCAACGACATTCTTTGGAAGTAGAAGTCGCGCGGAAAATCGCAACGGGGGCCGGCGTTCCTTTTCAATTATTAAATGCCGGAGTTATCAGCCATTTGGCAGAAAATGCGCTGACCTGCCCCAAGATGATTATGGATGAAGACAAACCAGCCGATTCGTATCCCAATACTTTTGTTCCCGGTCGAAATTTGCTTTTCCTCACCTTCGCCGCAGTGATTGCTCGTTCGTATGGAATCCGCCACCTCGTGATGGGCGTATCGCAGGCCGATTACAGCGGGTATCCCGATTGCCGAGATACCTTTATCCATTCGGCTAATGTAACTTTGAATCTGGCGATGGACGAACAGTTTGTCATCCATACCCCTCTGATGTGGCTGACGAAGGCGGAAACATGGGCTTTGGCCGATGAATTGGGCGTCTTTGATATTGTCCGAAACGAAACCTTGACTTGCTACAACGGCATATTGGCCGACGGATGCGGAAATTGTCCCTCCTGTAAATTACGCAAAGCCGGTTTGGACGAGTATTTGGCGGCTAAACAACGCCGGCAAAAAACGGAACAAGGGTGAAAGGATAATTGGTATCACGGCGCATCAAGCGCGTCGCGACAAACTCCCCGCCTTCGCAAGGACGGGCTTTCCCATCGCTAATTTCCGATCGCTTTTGAAATTATTTTCAATATTTACTATATTTTTCCTACCTTTGTACAAAGTACAATATATGGAAATACCAACTCAATTCAGCGGTTTTAACGCGGAAGCCTTTCAGTTTTTTTCAGAACTGGAAGAAAACAATTGTAAACCTTGGTTTGAAGAACACAAAGCGGTTTACGAAACAGAAGTTCTGCAGCCGCTCAAAGCCTTGGCGGCCGTCTTGACCCCCTTCTTTGCGTCTGTAGACGCGCAGATGGATTTGCGTCCCAATCGATTGATATCCCGAATCTATCGCGATATTCGTTTCTCTCCCGATAAAACTCCGTATAAAAAACATTTATGGATCGCTTTTCAACGGCCATTCCCTAAACAAACGGCCGAGTGGACTTCGTTTCCCGGTTTTTATATGGAGATCGGAAAAGAAGGCTCTAATTACGGAATGGGGATGTTTGAAGCGCAAAAGAAAATCATGGACCGATTCCGAGAACGGGTGGAATACGATCCGGATTATTTCAGAGAGATTACGGAAGACTTAAACGGTCGGTACGGCTTTTCGATTGAAGGAGAAAATTACAAGCGTCCGCTTAAGAATAATTTAGACGACTATTTTCAACCTTGGATTCAACGGAAAGGAATTTGGCTCGTTAAACACATTCCGGTAAACAACATCCTGCTTTATTCGGAAGAACTGGTTCCATATATGGAAAATGAATTTGCCTGTTTAAAACCTCTTTATGATTTTTTTGTAGATGTTTGCGATTGATTCGAACGCTTTCCGGATAATTGCCTTGGAAAAAATAGACCAGACATTTCTTGCGTCTTTGGCGCTGATGAAGGAAAAAAGCATTGAAATGATATTGGTAACATCGGGATATTTGGTTCGCGAACACAGAGCCAAAGAGGTACGCATCAATCCAAAGGACTTTCATTTGGCTATTTCCCAGCAGCCGATAGTGATCCGCGAAACGGGCGGCGACTTGCAGGGCTGGTATTGCCGGTTTACCACCGCTTTTTTAGACGGAATTTATGTTCGGGAAGATTTGGAAAACGAAGCCGAATTGATCGGCAGTTTTCTGCACCAATACCCTCTCCGGCTGAGCAACCGGGTTTTTCAACGCTTGGCGTTTCATTTCGATTCCCTTACCCGTCTGTTTGAAGAAGAGGCAAAAGATTATTCGTTGATGCACGCGTATGTGGCGGTCTGCATCTATGAAATCAAAAAAATGATGAGAGAAAACAGCTTGGATTTTTATCCTGTCAAAGCGTTTTCCATTGCCAAGCAATACAATGATCTACTGGCATCCTACATTGAGAAAGAACAAAGCCCTAAATTTTACGCTGGAATGTTGCAAATAACGCCCAATCATCTCAACAAATCGGTCAAATCGGTTACGGGAAAAACAGCGATGGCTTTGCTCAATGAGGCTCGCTTAATAGAAATCAAGTCGCGATTGAAAAACACCGATTTATCTATTTGCGAGATTGCCTATCAACTGGGGTTTGACGATCCATCGTATTTTAGCCGGTTCTTTCGGAAAGCGGCGGGTTGTTCGCCGGCAAAATTCCGGAAAACAAAAACAAACCGCTGAAAAATATGCAAAAAATATTTTTAATCGGTTATATGGGCGCGGGCAAATCCACTATCGGAAAATGTTTATCCAAACAGATGGAATTGCAATTTATTGATCTGGATCATTTTATTGAAAATCGGCATCGAAAAAAAATCAGCGAACTGTTTGGGGAAAAAGGAGAAGACGGTTTTCGCGTCCTCGAACGGAACGCTTTACTGGAAGTATCCGAGTTCGAAAACGTAATCATTTCGACGGGAGGAGGAACCCCCTGCTTTTTCGACAATATGGAAATCATGAATCAATTGGGACAAACAATCTATCTGAAAGCTTCCGTAGAGGAATTAGCCGATCGTTTGAACGTACGGAAGGACGACCGACCGCTCATTCAAGGTAAAGAACTGGAAGAAATCAAACGCTTTGTTGCCCATAATTTAGTAAAAAGAGAATATTGGTACAATCAGGCCCGTTATATTTTTGATACGGAAGAAATAAACGCATCGTACGGCGTTGATCAGGCCGTAAATTATTTAGTTTCTCAACTTGTGCAAATACTATGAAGACAAAACAAACAGCGACAGAGTCGCAACCTGTTCCTTTGGAGATGTTGAAAGAACTCTCCAGCTCGCGAAAACCCGTGAGCATTGGAATTCCCAAAGAAAATTTGAAAATTGAAAAACGCTTGGTTTTTACGCCTGAAGCTGTTGAAATGATTGTGAACGCCGGACATGAAGTCGTTTTTGAAAAAAACGCAGGCTGCGGCATCCATTATTCCGACATTGCTTACGCTCAAACCGGCGCAAAGATTACCGCCGACCGGAAACAGGTCTTGGCCTGCGACTTGATTTTCAAGATCGCGCCTCCTACGGTCAATGAGATTCAGTGGATGAAAAAGAAATCGACGGTTTTCAGCCTATTGCAAATGCTGAATATGAATCTCGACATGATCAAAGAAATGGGCAACAAACAGATCAACGCCATTGCTTACGACTTGCTGACGCCCGACGGTTTGGACTTTCCAGTACGCAATGCGATTTCTGAAATCGAAGGAACCGCTTCCATTTTCGTCGCTTCCGAATTGTTGAACAACGAGAAAAGCGGAAAAGGAATATTGCTTGGAGGCATTCCGGGAGTATCTCCAACGGAAATCGTGATTATCGGCGCGGGAATGGCCGGTACGGCGGCGGCGCGGGCGGCTTTGGCTTTGGGCGCCTTAGTCAAAGTGTTTGACAGCAACATTGCCAAACTCCGTCAATTGCAAAGCCATTTAGGGCAGGCTGTTTTTACTTCTGTTTTTCAACCCAATGTCTTGAAGAACGCTTTCAAATCGGCCGATGTTGTGATTGGAGCAATGCATTACATCAACGATCCGGTACACGAAGTTGTTTCGGAAGACATCATTAAAAGCATGAAACAAGGTTCTGTACTCATTGATTTGCGGGTCGACCAGGGCGGATGCTTCGAAACGACTTGCTTTCTTCCATCCGATCATCCGGCTATCTTCGAAAAACAGGGGGTGCTGCACTATTGCATTCCGAACTTGAGTTCGCAAGTAGCCCGTACTACGGCCATGGTTTTGAGCAATATTTTTGTTCCTTTGATCCTGCAACTAAGCGAGTCGAACGGCGCGGCTGCCATTGCGACGACCGATGCCTTCCGCTCAGGCCTTTACCTGTATGGAGGAAAATTAGTCAGCAACTTTGTGGCGAAACATTTCAATTTGACAGCCAGCGATATCGGCTTGTATTTATCGGCATTTTAGGCTTATGACAGTACCGCATCATCTGCGTTCCATTTGAAATTTATTTTAACACGAAATATATGAAAAATCGATTATTTTTTTTAATGCTCTTTGTAAGCGTTGTCTGCATTGCAAAAGGACAGAACGAACAAATCAAGTTTACAGAGTATGATTTAGCGAATGGCTTGCATGTTATTCTTTATCCCAAAGACGCGACGCCCAATGTGCTGGTATCGATGGCGTATCATGTAGGATCGAAAAATGAAGATCCCAACCGAACCGGTTTTGCTCACTTGTTTGAACACCTGCTGTTTGAAGGATCTGAAAACATTGGGAGGGGAGAATTCGATTCGTTAATTCAGGCTGCCGGCGGTTACGACAATGCCTATACGACTCAAGATCAGACGTATTATTACGAAAACGTATTGTCGAACGAACTGGAATTGGTTTTATGGATAGAATCCGAACGGTTGTATCATGCGAAAATAGATTCGATCGGCGTAAAAACCCAAAAAGGGGTGGTGATCGAAGAAAAAAAACAACGAATCGACAATCAACCGTATGCTTCGTTTCCCATCGAATTGAGCAAACGCGCCTTCCGGGTGCATCCTTACCGGTGGCAGCCGATTGGCGATGCTCAACAGGTACAAGAAGCTACTTTCGACGACATCAATAATTTTTACAAAACTTATTATGTGCCGAACAATGTGGTCTTGGTGGTGGCTGGCGACTTCGATGAAACTCAAACGAAAATGTGGATCGACAAATATTTCGGAACAATTCCGAGAGGCGAGCGGCCTTTCAACCGTCCGGATATCGTAGAGCCTCCTCAAACGGTGGAAGTTCGCGATACGGTTTACGACAAAATCCAGCTTCCCGCTTTGTTTATGGCATACCATGGTCCGGCCATGGGAACCAAAGATGCGTATGCGGTCAACATCATTGCCCAGATTCTCTCAGGAGGAAAAAGTTCGCGTTTGAAAACAAATCTGGACGACAAAGGATTGACCTTGCAGTCGGCTGTGTTTTTTCAGGAAACGGAAGATCCGGGTTTGATCTACCTACTGGGAGTGGCCAATATGGGCAAAGACCTACAGGAAATAGAAAAAGCGCTGAATGTTGAAATTGATAGAATGGCCAACGAATTAGTTTCCGAAGAGGAATTCCAGATGGCTATTGCAGCCAAAGAGTATGAGACAGCCGATCGTCTCCAGACTTTGAGCGGAGTGTCCGAATCGTTGGCGCGCAATTACCTCTATTTCAAAGATACCAATCGGATCAATAAAGAGTTGAGTTATTACGAAGAAATTACCCGCGAAGACCTACAAAATGCAGCCCGGAAATATTTCCGTCCCGAATCGCGCGTAGTACTTTATTATTTGCCGGAATAAAACTATTTTACAACGACATCTTATTTGTAGAAATTTATAAACGATCTCCTCATGAAAAATACTTTCTTCAAAATATCGCACGACCGGGTTTAGCTCCGGCTCCCGAAAGGAAAGCGGGAGCGGCGAGATAAACATGCCCTTTCTGAAAATTAATAAAAGTCATTAATTTATACTATTTTATTTATGAAAACAATCAAATTATTTATTTTATTTTGTGCATTAGCCTGCATGGCTTGCCAAAGCAATGAAAATGAAATGGGTTCTTTAAAAGGAACCAAATGGAAACTGGCAGGCTTTATAGATGCTGTAACGGATGAAATGAAAGAAGCCGAACCTGTAAGTGAAAAGTGTTATCTCCTAACATTTAACAAAGACAATACGCTCTCAGGAGTTTCGTCTACCAATCAGCTTACTGGAATATATAAACTTGAAGAGAAAACCTCAAGTATTTATATTAATATATGGCCAATGACATTAATTAATGAACTTTTTGATGGAGAGCTATATTGTAAAGATTTGAATGCTGTGAAATCTTTTTCTCTACAAAAGAATGAATTAAGGTTGTATTATAATGATGACAAAAATTATTTGCTTTTTAAATTACAATAAATTCATGAAAAAATTTATTTTTCAAACGATTATTTTGTTTTTCTTGTATTGTAATGGCATATATGGACAAATATGCAGAGTGGAAGAACCGATAAGTTTCAGGAAAACAGATATTCCTGATTTAAAAATGAGCAGTAAAACGGTGAAATCCATGCCTTCGCTTGATATGAAACGAATTATACAAGAGGATAATGAAGAAGAATCCAAAGGATTACCACCCCGTTTCGGTTACAAACTTAAAGTAGATTATAATTTGGACAATTCTGGTGAATGGACTGTTTTGTCTAATGGCGACAGAGTATGGCGTTTGATTATATCTTGTCCTGGAGCTTTGTCGATTAATCTTTGCTGGGTTAAAAATCAGCCTCAGACTGACAAAATTACGTGAGAGTAAAAAAATATAAATTATTTTGAAAATTGGTTTCTATTTTATTGTATCTTTATGCTGTTATTATTATACGACATCTAATTTGTAGAAATTGATAAACATTTCCCACATGAAAAATACTTTCTTCAAAACGCCTCGCGACCGGGTTTAGCTTCGGCTCCCGAAAGGAAGGCGGGAGCGGCGAGATAAACATATCCTTTCTGGAAAATCACTATAATTTATTAATATTTTAAGGATACACATAATATGAAACAATCAATTTTTATTTTTATGATTTTTATCTCCTTTTCCGCAATTGCTCAGGAAAAGAAAATAATATGGGATTATCCGGTAAAACCGGGAACAGAAGAGTGGAAGTCGTTTAATACGCATGAAGAAATGTTAAATGCTTGTCAAATCCCTGAAAACATACTGCAAAATATGAATACGGCTGATTTGCTGGAAATCTGTTTAGACTATCCATTAAAGGGAGATATATATGCTTATTCCAATCTTAAAAATGGAATAGAGAGCATATCACTGCAATTCAATGGTTTTGCAGAACTTCTTTTAAGAAAGGACAACTTTCAAAACTTATTATTAAAACTTGAAAAAAGTATATTAAATTTGAATAATGATTTGGCGTCAAACAAAGATATGGCAGAAAAGGGTAAAATAACGTTGAATTTTGCTATAATAGAATCTTTTTTATCTTTTGATGCTATATTGTCAAATTCAGATTATAATCAAAAAAAGCAACTTTCCGAAGTCGCAAAAGAAATACTTAACTATAAGCTGCAAAACGATGATAAATTCGGCCTATTATCCGTAACTTCAATCACTTTTCTGTTGGGAAAAACATTGCAGAAAATGAATAAATTTTCTAATCTTACTCCCAATACAGCAAAATTCTTAGATAATAATATCATAGTAGATGATAGTATTGTTACAGAAATAGTGCAAACCTTTAATAATGCAAAATTATGAAACACATAACAGCATTTATAGTAATGGCAGTAATTTTGTTTAATTGTAATGAACAAGCAATGGATAATAAACCCAGTGAAACGAATAATAATAATAATAATAATAATAATAATAATAATAATAAAGAGACTGTTATCTCTGTATGCGGAGATACTTCACCTGTTTGGTTAATGAATGAGATTGGCTCAATAACACAACCTGTTGAGCCAAACTATCGGCCTGTTTCTGTTTACTCAACCATTTTAAATGATATAACCTATGTATTGGTTACAGATATGGCGAATGATGCAGCTGCTTACATACTTCGTTTTTTCTTGTGCTCTGGAGAATCTATTCCTTTTGGAACAGAAGAATATAACGTGCTACAGCGGAGATATGATGAAAATAGAGAAGAATTTACTTTATTATGGTCTAATTCTAAAATCTAAAAGTTTATGAAATCTAAATTTTATATTTTACTAATAGGTATCTTTTTAATCAATACACTTGCAATTTCGCAGGTATATACACCTAAAGGGAGTTTAGTTCCCGATACAGAAATAAGGCCGGAGCAACTCACTTCTTATGATATAGCGTACATAATGCAGTATATGGCAACTTCATATCCTAATGCAGTAATTATTGGCAATCCAACGACCACCTATAATTGCCATGCTTATGCTTGGTATATGTCTGAAGGTGGTGTACCATCAGTATGGATGGGATTAACAACTAATCCTACGCCAATTTATTGGAATGATGGAAGTTATGTTGAAACAACCGAAAAGGGTAATGGACTAAAAGTTTCGTATGATAATCCCCCATATAATGGTAATGATATGGATAATCATTCTGCCATAACGACTGCAGAAAATGGTGTTTTTATTTCAAAGTGGGGTTCTTATCCATTGGTAAGACATGCAAAGGATTATACTCCATATACTTATTCTTCGCTTCATTACTTCAAAAAAAATACATCCCCACCTACCCTCTCCGGCCCTTCCAGCGTATGTTCCGGCTCTACTGCTACTTTTACACTTGCCAATTTACCCTCTGGCTGTACGGTAGTGTGGTCAAAGAACAGC
>WRFY01000088.1 GCA_009783445.1 Candidatus Azobacteroides sp.
TGCCAATTTTACATAATTCTATGCCTGTTTTTTCCCGATAAGGCGATTAAGACGGAATCTCAATAATCCAAATTTTTTGCTTGCGGATTTAAGGTTTTATATTATTCACTACAAAGGTGACTATTTTTATCCGAATTTATACCTTAATTTTTTCATACAACAGAATAACGTTATTGATTATACTTAGATAGGGAGTTTTGAAATTATTCCAAATGAATATGAAGAACAACCAATTCCGATTGCGTCCCAATCCGGAAAGGCGGCCCCCACAAAGCCAGACCGGAAGAAACATAAAAATGCGTCTTTCCTTTTTGCTTGTAACCGTGAGCCAATTCGAACATTTTTTCCACCATCAGATTTAATGGCCACAACTGGCCGTCGTGCGTATGACCGGAAATTTGCAAGTCGATGCCTCTATTAACGGCATCGTCCAAAAAATAGGGTTCGTGATCTAACAGAATCAAGGCTTGGAGAGTATCGGTTTGCGCGACTAATTCGTGCAGAGGCTTTCGAAATCCGCCCTGTTGGTCGTTGCGGCCAATAATCCAGAAACTATGATTTACCTGAATCGCCGTATCGACGAGCAGCGTGATATTGGTTTTTTCCAGAAATTTTCGGCTGGCTTCGATACCGCTTAAATATTCGTGATTGCCCATGCAAAAATAAACGCCCAAAGGAGCGTTCAACTGGTTGAATTCTTCGTACATTCGTTCTTCGTTCAACGGCAATACATTGTTGTCTACGATATCGCCGGCGATTAAAATGATGTCCGGTTGTTGGCTGTTAATGAGTTGCACGTATTTTTGCAATTTCTTTTTATCTACCTGCACGCCCAAGTGCAAATCGGAAACCACGACCGCTTTCAGCTCTTTGTAGTGGCCTCCGGGTTTGTGAATCGTAATGTCCTTTTCTACGACAACCGGATGATTGAATCGAATATAACCTACTGTCAAAGCTATGATTACAATCAGGTATCCCGAAACAACCTGTATCCGGCGAAACAGAAGCGGAGTGATTTTTCGGGGTAAAAACCGAAAAAAACGGTTCAGAACATACAAGCAATCGGTGATCAGAAAATAGAGCGTAATATAGAACAAAACTCCCATCCAGCACGTACCGATGAAATACAATACTTTTTGAAGTCCCAACGGCAAGTAATTTCTTCCCAACATAGCGATAACAAACGCGCTATAAAAAATAAAAAAAAGAAGGCAGTAAATGAAATAGGTTTTACGCACGGAAGTCAAAGCGGTTCGTCCCCGTCGGAAAATGTAAAAGTTAATCAGCGTGTAAAGCAGAAAAACAAGAAAAAAAAATAAACTCATATACTAAAAATAAAGTTATAAAATAAGAGAAAGGGATGGGATTTTCATCTCAATTTCAACCGGTCTATTATTTTGAAGACAAAAATAACGATAGTTTTTGATATAGCAATCATTTTCCTGTTTCTTGCTGGCAATAGTTGTCAAAAACTGTACCGGTTACGGATATGCGTCCAATATATTTTAAAAATTTCGTGCGAGACATTCACTGCCTGCATTCAAAAAATGGAATCATTATATCTCGTTCAAATTAAGGTTATTCCTGCCTATCAATATTTTACAATATATAATAAACGTCATTAATATTTACTGATAAGTTTTAATATTTATATTTATTCATTTGATTATAAGTATTTTAAATACATAGATATGTATTTATTTGAGACGCTTAGTATAGGAACATAAAAATCATTTTTTTTTCTTACATTTGCGCCACAAATAAATCATTCGTCATGCAAAAACCGTCTATTCCTAAAGGAACGCGCGACTTTTCGCCCGAAGAAATGGAGAAACGCAACTACATTTTCGACACAATCCGTCGAGTTTTCTATCTTTATGGATTCAAACCCATTGAAACGCCAGCCATGGAAAATCTGGCTACTCTCATGGGTAAATACGGAGAAGAAGGCGATAAGTTGCTTTTCAAAATACTTAATTCCGGCGACTTTCTCAGCGAAGTAGATTCAGACGATTTCGAAAACCGCCGCTTGGTCAAACTAATGAATCAAATGTGCGAAAAAGGATTGCGCTATGATTTGACTGTCCCCTTCGCCCGTTTCGTGACCATGCATCGCAACGAAATCACATTTCCTTTCAAACGATTTCAAATTCAACCGGTGTGGCGCGCCGATCGCCCGCAGAAAGGCCGTTACCGTGAATTTTTTCAATGCGACGCCGATATTGTAGGTTCGGATTCCCTGTTGAATGAAGTAGAATTGATACAAATCATGGACGAAGCGTACAATCGGTTTGGAATTCGGGTGCGCATCTTGATGAATAATCGAAAGATATTGAGCGGAATTGCGGAAATTATCGGCGAGGCGGAAAAGATTACGGAGATTACAACGGCTATTGATAAATTAGACAAAATTGGTCTGGAAAAAACGAATGAAGAACTTGCATCGAAGGGCATCGGAAAAGAAGCTATTGCTAAATTACAACCGATTATCCTTTTCAACGGATCCAATCGGGAAAAACTGACCGCTTTGAAAGAAATGCTGGCGTTTTCCGCAACTGGAATCAAAGGCGTGGAAGAAATGGAAATAATTCTCAATAAAACCGAATTATTGGAAATCCGGAGTGAAATAGAATTGGATTTGTCCCTTGCGCGCGGTCTGAATTATTATACAGGAGCTATTTTTGAAGTGAAAGCGAAGGATGTTTCTATTGGCAGCATCACGGGAGGAGGACGTTATGATAATCTAACGGGCGTTTTTGGGATGCCCGGCGTTTCGGGCGTAGGAATTTCATTTGGGGCAGACCGTATTTTCGACGTTTTGAACCAATTGGAGTTGTATCCCGATCCTACCGCTCAACGTACTCACGCCTTGTTTGTTAATTTTGGAGAAAAAGAAGAAAATTTCGTCCTGCCGCTTTTGTTCTCTTTGCGGAAAGCGGGAGTAAATGCCGAGATTTATCCTGAATCCGCCAAAATAAAAAAGCAAATGTCGTATGCCGACGCCAACCGCATCCCCTACGTGATTATAGCTGGAGAATCTGAAATTCAGGAAAATAAAGTGTCCGTAAAAAACATGTTGACGGGTGAACAACAAACGCTCGCTGCTTCCAAGCTGTTGGATTACCTGTCATCACAAGCATAGAAGTTTGTCAAATTGGCAGCATTTATTTTTTGGCACGAAGTTCGCTCTGTGTGTGACAGAATATTAAACAAATGTTCATTAAATAAATTACAACAAATAAATATTTTACGATCATGAGTATTAAACCATTAGCAGACAGAGTGCTGGTAAAACCGGCAGCTGCCGAAGAAAAGACAAGCGGAGGGATTATTATCCCGGATTCAGCAAAAGAAAAACCTTTAAAGGGAGAAGTGATGGCAGTGGGACATGGAACAAAAGACGAAGCCATGGTACTGAAGGCAGGCGATGAGGTTCTTTATGGTAAATATGCCGGAACAGAGATTGAATTGGATGGCGAAAAGTATTTAATTATGCGCCAATCGGATGTTTTAGCAATTATCTAATTTTTAAAAACTAAAAAATGAAGCGAATGAAATGTATTTCTTTCATTTTCTTCTGGTAAAAAACAAAAAAATATTATGGCAAAAGAGATTAAATTTGATATTGATGCTCGCGACCTCTTAAAAAAAGGCGTAGATGAATTAGCAAATGCGGTGAAAATAACATTAGGGCCCAAAGGTCGCAATGTAATTCTGGACAAAAAATTCGGTGCGCCCCAAATTACTAAGGATGGCGTCACAGTGGCTAAGGAAATTGAACTTCCCGACTCATTTCAAAACATGGGCGCTCAATTAGTAAAAGAAGTAGCTTCTAAAACCAACGACGACGCAGGCGACGGGACTACCACCGCCACTGTTTTGGCGCAATCCATCATCAGCGTAGGAATGAAAAATGTAGCCGCTGGCGCTAACCCGATGGATTTGAAAAGAGGCATTGATAAAGCGGTAGTAAAAGTAGTGGCTTCGTTGAAAGATCAATCGCAAGAAATCGGCGATGATTTCAGTAAAATCGAAAATGTGGCTAAAATTTCCGCTAACGGCGATGAAACGATTGGTGCTTTGATTGCCGAAGCCATGAAAAAAGTAAAAAAAGAAGGCGTTATCACCGTAGAAGAAGCCAAAGGTATTGAAACATACGTAGAGGTAGTAGAAGGAATGCAATTCGACAGAGGCTATATTTCTGCTTATTTCGTTACTAATACCGAAAAAATGGAAGCCGACTTAGAAAATCCATACATCCTGATCTATGACAAAAAAATTTCTGTATTGAAAGATATTCTTCCCATTCTTGAACAAACAATTCAAACGGGTCGTCCTTTGTTGATTATTGCTGAAGACATCGAATCCGAAGCATTGGCTACTTTGGTAGTGAACCGTTTGCGCGGATCCTTAAAAATCTGTGCTGTAAAAGCTCCGGGATTTGGCGACCGCCGCAAAGAAATGCTGGAAGATATTGCCGTTTTAACGGGCGGCGTAGTAGTTTCGGAAGAAAAAGGATTGAAATTGGAAGGAACTACTATCGACATGTTGGGAACTGCCGAAAAAGTAACCGTAAGCAAAGAAAATACGGTGATCGTGAATGGTTCTGGTCAAAAGAATTTGATCAGCGCGCGAGTAGCCCAAATCAAAACACAGATCGACAATACGACTTCCGATTATGATCGTGAAAAATTGCAGGAACGTTTGGCTAAATTGGCCGGCGGCGTAGCCGTTCTTTATGTAGGCGCTCCTTCGGAAGTAGAAATGAAAGAAAAGAAAGACCGCGTAGACGACGCTTTGAGCGCTACCCGCGCCGCCATCGAAGAAGGAACGGTTCCGGGGGGCGGTATTGGATACATTCGCGCCATTGCTGCTTTGGAAGGTTTGAAAGGCGAAAATGCTGACGAAACGACAGGCATTGAAATTGTTAAACGCGCTATTGAAGAGCCGCTTCGTCAAATCGTTGAAAATGCTGGTAAAGAAGGCGCAGTAGTGGTACAGAAAGTAAGAGAGGGCAAAAACGATTTTGGTTACAATGCACGTACCGACGTTTATGAAAACTTGTATGCTGCCGGCGTAATCGACCCCACAAAAGTAACCCGCGTAGCGCTGGAAAATGCGGCTTCTATTGCTGGTATGCTTTTGACCACCGAATGTATAGTCACCGACAAGAAGGAAGAAAATCCGGCTCCCCCGATGCCTCCCATGGGTGGCGGAATGGGCGGAATGATGTAATTCGGTCGTTCACCGGCTTCCAATAAAACCCAACAGGGCTGTCTCAAAAGTTTTTTGAACGCAGCCCTGTTTTTTTGTGACTTGAGATTTCTTTTTTTTAGAATGTATAACGCACTGTCAGAGCGCCGCCCCAGTAAAATCCTGCATCATGCATAAAATAGAAACGAGGACCAAAATCGGCAGATAATGCAAGCGGAGCCTTAGGTATTTTATATTCCAAGCCAATCAATCCGTCAAGCGACACGTTGAAATCACTTGTTGTCGTGCTGTTTACTTTCGTGACGAATACTCCCGCTGAAGCGCCCGGCCCCACAAACCAACTCAATTTTGGAACATCGGCAAGATTCCATTGCCACAAATAAAATCCCGAACCGCTTATTTTGGTCGTGTGCTTTTGAAAGATGTCGAGATCTGCGATTACTTCAAAAGCATTGCTTGGCGAAACAAATTTTTTGTAACTCAATCCCAACGGACGACCTAAGCGTAATCCCAACGAACTGTTGTAATCTTGTGCGTTTACACCCACCGCAACTGTTGCAAGCAGTGCAATAAAAAAAAATTTTCTCATGACAAATTGTAATTTTTTAGTTATTAATATAGTTAAAATAAATTTGTTGACCAAATTTGGAAAATTATGAACTTTACTGCTTCAGTTTAAATTAAATTTTCTTTTTCGGCTGTAAAGTTAGTCTTTTCTATGATAAAATTTAAAAAAATAGATAATTTGAGGATATAAATTTTACATGTTTGTATTGAATTGGAGGAATCGGCGGGATCAAGAGCATTTTTTTGTCCTCAACTCTTTTTGCAATTTGAACGATTTTTTCTATTTTTGCAAACAAAAAAATAATAATATGAGTTATTTGATTACGCCGAAAGCATATAAATCCCCTTTGAATAAAATTGAGACAGAAAAGGGTATTCAGAAAATCAAGGATTTTTTTCAGCAGAATTTGTCTTCCGAACTGCGACTGAGACGAACAACCGCTCCCTTATTTGTTCTGAAAGGCACGGGCATCAACGACGATTTGAATGGAACAGAACGAGCGGTGACTTTTCCTATTAAGGATTTAGGCGACGCTAAAGCGGAAATTGTCCATTCCTTAGCCAAATGGAAACGGTTGATCTTAGCCGATTTCGGTATTGAACCGGGCTATGGTATCTATACGGATATGAATGCCATCCGGGCGGACGAAGAGTTGGGAAATCTTCATTCGCTCTATGTCGATCAATGGGATTGGGAACTGGTTATGCAGGAAAACGAACGAAATCTGGATTTTCTGAAGGATATTGTTCGCCGAATTTATGCTTCAATTCTCCGTACCGAATATTTGGTTTATGAAACTTATTCGGAATTCAGACCGCAACTTCCTCGGGATATTTATTTTATTCATGCCGAAGAGTTGCTTCAAAAATACCCCGGAACAACAGCAAAGGAAAGAGAAGATGCGATTACAAAAGAAAAAGGAGCCGTATTTATTATGGGCATCGGATGCCGATTGAGCAATGGAGAGAGACACGATGGACGAGCTCCCGACTACGACGACTGGACAACAATTGCCAACGGATTGCCCGGATTGAACGGCGATATTCTTGTTTGGAACGAAATTTTAGGACGATCGTTCGAACTTTCGTCGATGGGCATTCGCGTCAATGCGGAAGTAATGGAAAAACAATTGATCGAATCGGGAACCGAAAACCGCAGGGAATTGTATTTTCACAAATGTTTATTAAATAATGAATTGCCTCAGACCATCGGAGGAGGAATCGGTCAGTCGCGCTTGTGTATGTTTCTTCTGCGCAAGGCGCATATCGGTGAAATTCAAGCCAGTATATGGCCGCAAGAAATGCGGGAAGAAGCCCTGAAGCATGGAATCGCTCTGATCTGATTTTTAAATCCGCATTCTTTATTCTTTGATTCTTTGGAACGCAGACAACGCTGATGAAACAGAGGCAGGCGGACTTTTTGTTTATTATTTGTGTGGTTCCGCATCACTGGCGGTATCTGTGTTCCCTTCGCGTTCTGTTTGCTTGAGTTCCGGATAGCTCACCCTGGAATGATATACCGATAATAATTTTTCCACAAAAACATTTTTGATCACAGATATATTCTTGAATGTTAGGGGAGCATTATTCAATAACCCTTCGGCTATTTGTCCGTCGATGATTCGGTTGACCAAGCCCCGAATGCTTTCTTCATTGTAATCTTTCAAACTTCGCGAGGCCGCTTCTACCGAATCGGCCATCATTAAAATAGCCGTCTCTTTTGTATCCGGATTGCTGCCCGGGTACGTGAATAGTTTTTCGTCTATCGGTTTATCTGGATTGGCATTTTTGAAGGAATTGTAAAAATATTTGACTTTTCCCGTCCCGTGATGCGTTTGGATGAATTTGATCAGAACCGGAGGAAGATTAATGCTTTTCGCCTTTTCCACTCCTTTCTGCACATGGCTGATAATGATTTGCGCACTTTGCTCATACGATAAGTTGTCGTGCGGATTGTTTCCTTCCATTTTGTTTTCGATAAAATAAGCAGGATTATCCATTTTGCCCAGATCGTGATACAGCGCACCCGTGCGAACCAATTGAGGGTTGGCGCCGACTTTCGTTGCGGCAGCAGTTCCCAGCATAGATACTTGCAAGGAATGTTGAAACGTTCCGGGGCAACGTTCGGAAAATTGCGTCAAAATCGGTAAATTGATATCGGATAATTCGATCAGCGTAACATTGGAAATGTATCCGAAAATCTTTTCCAGAATATAAATAAAGGGGTAAGTAAACATGACAAACAAAAAGTTAATGCCGAAACAAATAAATACAGTCCAACCCACCTTGGACAAATCTCCTTCCTGAAAAAATTGAAAACCAATATAGATGATGATATAGGTAGCCAGGATGCAAATGGCGCTGCGAACCAGTTCGGAACGTTGATTTAAATTTTTAAGTGTATAAATAGCTACTGCACAAGTAGAAAGTTGCAGAAGAATAAACTCGAAAGGATAAGGAACGACCAAAGAACAGATCAATATAGTGATCAGGTGAACCATTGACGCTGTTCGCGAATCGAAAAAGGTCTGAATCACAATCGGTATGATAGCGTAGGGAATGATATAAACGTTAAATAGTTTGGAACCTACACAGATTTCCGTCAGGAAAATAAAAAGAGAAGAAATAAAAAGCAGGAATACGACATCTTTTTTGCTTGCATAAATTTTTTTCTGAAAATACAAAAGATACAACAAAAAACAAAGCATCAGACTGACCGTAAGGATCGAAATGCCGGCAATCAGACCGCCCACTTGCATCTTTCCCCCCTGATTTTCCTGCATTTGCTTGAAAGAAAAAAGAATCTGAAAAGTCTGTTCATTGATAATTTCTCCCATATCCACAATCTTTTCCCCCGCTTGCACCACGCCGCAGAAAGGCGATATCTGCCGTAAATCGTTTTGCTTGACTTTTTCGGACATCGCCTCGTCGTATTCCATGTTTTCATACAAGTACACATTCAAATCAACCGACCGCAATACATTCGCATTCAAATTTTTCTGGCATTTTTCCAAAATATACGAATAGGCCGATTTAGGCGTAAAAACGGTACTGGTCGGATGAGGAATTGCTTTGTTGCTATCTTGCAAAACTTTGAAAACAGCGTATCGGTTGTTCTTCAAAAACGCATAATCGTTGCTCGAAACAATGCCGATCGTGTAAATGTCTTTCAATGTTTTTTCGATATAATGTTTATACTCCAGATTCCAGAATTCTTTGGGAAAATGTTCGTAATCAGATTTAAACCGCTCTAATTGTTTATTATACATTTCTTTATCCCATGAAAAATAGGGATTGAAGTTATTGATAACCGAATCTTGCTCCATCTTCAACTGCTGTTCCGATTTATAGATCGAAAAATCGCGAGGAGCTGTCAGCAAACCATATTTCCATGGTTTTCCTTCTACAAAAGTATATCTAAATCGTTCTTCCCTTGGAAATAAGATAATTATTACTAAGGTTACAAGAATAAAGTAAAAATACGGGGGTATGTTAATAATCTTTTTCATAACAATGAAATTTTGCCGAAATATAGCAAAAAAAGATAAATATACGTACTTTTGTAGCGCTTTTTTAATCAACAGAGAATTTTTTTATTATTTACCAGCGCTATTTGTATAGATTTACACTGACATGCCAGAAAAAAAAATACGCGTACGTTTTGCTCCAAGTCCTACGGGACCCCTCCATATAGGAGGCGTTCGGACTGCTTTGTATAATTATTTATTTGCTGAAAAATACGGAGGAAAACTGATTTTGCGAAT
Source organism: Candidatus Azobacteroides sp. (assembly GCA_009783445.1). Lineage (GTDB taxonomy): Bacteria > Bacteroidota > Bacteroidia > Bacteroidales > Azobacteroidaceae > Azobacteroides. Next base: position 9,546 of record WRFY01000088.1, read on the forward strand.
CGAAGATACCGATTCCCAACGATTTGTTCCCGGAGCCGAAGAATATATTATCGAATCGTTTCGGTGGTTGGGCATTCCTTTTGACGAAGGTCCGCACCAAGGGGGCGCTTACGGCCCCTATCGGCAGTCGGAACGAAAAGTTGTTTATAAACAATATGTCGACCAACTGTTAGAAAAAGGTTTGGCCTACATCGCATTCGATACGCCGGAAGCTTTGGATGCAAAACGTTTCGAAATTCCTAATTTTCAATACGATGCTTCCACACGGATGAAGATGAACAATTCGTTGATCTTGTCGAAGGAGGAAACGGATCGGCGCATCGCTTCGGGGCAACAATACGTGGTGAGAATCAAAATCGAGCCAGACCGCCTAATCGTTGTCAACGATTTAATACGCGGGAAAGTAACTGTTAGTTCTTCTATTTTAGACGATAAAGTATTGTATAAATCGATCGATCAACTGCCGACTTATCATTTAGCCAATATAGTGGACGACCATTTAATGGAAATCACTCATGTGATTCGCGGAGAAGAATGGTTGCCTTCCGCTCCTTTGCATCTGACCTTGTACGACTATTTTGGTTGGAAAGATACAATGCCCCAGTTTGCCCATTTGCCTCTGTTGCTGAAACCGGAAGGCAACGGCAAACTGAGCAAACGCGATGGCGACCGATTGGGATTTCCTGTTTTTCCATTGCAGTGGCAAGACCCTAAAACCGGAGAAATTTCTTCGGGTTATCGCGAAAAAGGATATTTGCCGGAAGCGGTGGTGAATTTTCTTGCACTTTTGGGTTGGAATCCCGGCGACGACCGAGAAATGATGTCTTTAGACGAACTCGTCGATTTGTTTTCTTTGGAAAAATGCAGCAAAAGCGGCGCGAAATTCGATTACAAAAAAGGAATTTGGTTCAATCATCAATATATTCAGTTGAAATCCGATGAGGAGATTGCCGGCTTATTTTTACCCATTTTGGAAGAAAAATTGACAACATGTCAGAGCAATGTCGTTTGCAATGACCAGATGCTTGTGAAAATAGTCGGTTTAGTGAAAAATCGCATCAATTTTGTTCAGGAATTATGGGAACAAACTTCTTTCTTTTTTGTTCCGCCTATTGCTTACGACGAAAAGACGGTACAAAAACGATGGAAAGAGGATACTCCCGCCCAACTTACCGAATTGACGGCTGTTTTGGAATCGGTCGAAGATTTCACATCCAAGCCGACCGAAGACGCCGTTATCTCTTGGATCGAAACCCAAGGTTATCATTTGGGTTCTGTAATGAATGCTTTCCGTTTGGCCTTGGTGGGCGAATCCAAAGGTCCGCATATCTTTGATATTACCGAAGTGTTGGGAAAAGAAGAAGTTATTCGAAGAATCAAACGAGCCGTCCGGGAAATAAAAATCTAAGGGAAGCCATGCAAAAAACGGGGAATAAGATTAAGTACAGCTTGGTGAAAGGAGTGTGGAAGCTCTTCTCTCTCCTTCCTTTATCGGTTATGTACGGCCTATCCGACGTTTTGTTTTATCCGTTGTATTATTGGATTCGATATCGACGACGGATCACGCGCAAAAATTTGACGGAATCGTTTCCGGAAAAAACCCTTCAACAACTGATCGCAATAGAAAAACGTTTTTACCGTTTTTTCATTGATATGATGTTTGAAATGTGCAAAATGGCTTCTTTTTCCAAACAAGAAATAAACAAACGCATACGATTCGTCGGTATAGAAGAAATCAACCGTTTGTTGGAAAGCGGAAATTCCATTTCGCTTTTTGTTGGCCATTGCGGAAATTGGGAATGGATGAGTTCGATGCCCTTGCATTTGCCGAAAAATGTTGTTTCCGGACAAATCTATCATCGTTTGCATAACTCGCTTGTTGATAAATTGTTGCTTCAAAATCGCTCGCGATGGGGCGCCAACACGGTCGAAATGAAAGAAACGCTGCGTTGGATTCATACGCATGTTCGTCAGGGACAAGTAACGATTATGGGCTATATTGCCGACCAGGCGCCGCGTTGGAATAATACGCAGCATTACGTCCGTTTTCTCAACCACCAGACGTATGCACTGACTGGCGCTGAAAAAATTACCCGGAAATATGGTTTTGAAGCTTATTACTTGGATATTGAGCGCAAACGGCGAGGATATTATGAAGTCCATTTTGTCCGGATGTGCGAACGTCCGCAGTCGTTGCCCGAATTTGAACTGACAGACATTTATTTCAATCTGTTGGAACAAACGATACGAAAACATCCCGAATATTATTTATGGACGCATAATCGTTTTAAGCATGCGACTACGAAAATAGTGCAGGAAGTGAAATTGTAAATAATTTGCAATAAAAGAAATGAATATAGATTTTGTGGTTACTTGGGTGGATATGAATGATCCCCAATGGCAAAAAGATTTTGCGGCGCATGCAGGCAAAATAGATAATAAAACCAATGAATTTTCCGAAGCCCGTTTCAGAGAGTATGGTCTTTTGAAATATTGGTTCAGAGGAGTGGAAAATTTTGCGCCCTGGGTGAGAAAAATTCATTTTGTTACTTGCGGCCAGCATCCCGAATGGCTGAATATCCGTCATCCCAAGTTGCATCTGGTAGACCACAAAGATTATATTCCCCTGCAATTTTTACCTTGTTTCAATTCAAGTCTTATCGAAATATATTTGCACAAAATACCGGATTTGTCCGAACATTTTGTTTATTTCAATGACGATTTTTACATGATCAATGCCCTTACGCCGGAACGTTTTTTTATCAATGGATTGCCGAATGATATTGCCGCCTTCCGGCTTAATTTGGGATTGTCGCTATGGAATCGATGTTTGAAAAACAATATCGCCATCATTAACAAACGTTTTGATAAAAAAGAAGTAATAAAACGCGATCACGATAAATGGTTCAGCAAAGATTATGGGGGAAAATCCTTTTTAACCCGCCTTTTGTCTCCTTACGGAAAATTTATCACTTTGCGCACGCCGCACAATGCGCAACCTTATACCAAAACGACTTTTGAAGAAGTTTGGAAATTTGCTGGAAAAGAGTTGACCGAAATGTCTGTTCACAAATTTCGCAGTCCCAAAGATTATACACAGGAACTTTTCAGAACTTGGCAGATATGCCAATCAAATTTTATGCCTTACAACACTTACCACGATACCAAAATGTTCCCGTTGATTTTCAAATCGGAAAAAGCGGTCAAAGCCATACGCGAACAATCTTATTTGCTTATTTGCTTAAACGACAGCGTACACGTCAAAAACTTTGAAAAAACGATGCGCGATATTCACTCGGCTTTTGAAAGCATCTTGCCAAACAAATCCAGTTTTGAAATCGACACAGCGAAACCCTCCCCTGGCGCATTGCTTAATCCAGTATAGTCGCCGTGAAACGGCATCCGGCCCTTAGGAAGGCAAAGTCGGCCTTACAATGATGCTTTTTTTCTTAACTGGATGACAATCGGAATTTTATTCAACGGGGCGTCATATCAAATAAAGCGAACTGATCGATTCGTTATTGCATACGCGGAGAATAGCATCGGCAAATAAATCGGCGATGGAAATGATCCGTACTTTTTTACTTTCCTTGTGATAGGGAATGCTGTCGGTAAAAATGATTTCCGTCAATATCGATTCGTTGATGCGGATGGTGGCCGGATCGGACATGACAGCATGGGAAGCAACCGCCCGAACAGAATTTGAGCCTGCCGACATCATCAGCTCGGCAGCTTTGGTAATCGTGCCTGCCGTATCCACAATGTCATCGATCAGGATAATATCCATTCCGTTCACATCGCCAATGATTTTCATTTCCGATACTTCGTTGGCCTTTCTACGCAATTTGTAGCAAATAACCATTGGAAGGTTCAAATGTTTGGCGTATGCATTGGCCCGTTTAGTGCCGCCTACGTCGGGAGTAGCAATGACCGGATTTTTCAGATCCCATGTTTTCATTTCGTCAATAAAAATAGTAGACCCGTATAAATGGTCGACTGGAACATTGAAGAAACCTTGAATCTGATCGGCATGCAAGTCCATAGTAATTAGACGATTGATTCCAGCAACCGCCAATAAGTCGGCCACTAATTTAGCGCCGATGGCTACGCGCGGTTTGTCTTTTCTGTCTTGACGCGCCCACCCGAAGTAGGGTATCACAGCAATGATAGATTTGGCCGAAGCTCTTTTGGCCGCATCAATCATCAATAGCAGTTCCATTAAATTGTCGGCATTGGGGGAAGTCGACTGAATCAAAAATACATGACAACCCCGGATGGATTCTTCGTAGGAAATGGAGAATTCGCCGTCGGCAAAATAAACAATATTCATTTGTCCTAAAGGACAATTCAAGCTTTTGCAGATTTTTTCTGCCAAATAACGAGAATTTGTACCTGAAAATACTTTATAAGGAACTTTCGCTTGCATGAGAAGGATATTTTTGTATAATTATGTATGAAATTGTCATTAAAAAATTCCTGCAAAAGTAATAGAAAATTTGTAATAACCCCGTTAAACGATATAAAAATTTTATCTTTGTACGGAAAATAAAAATAATGGAGTCAATAGATGTATTAACGGGTCAGCATGTTGTGATTCAGTATGAACCTGCAGGAATCCTGCGGAGAGGGTGCGCTTTGGCAATAGATGTAATAGTCATGATACTTTACGGTTATATTATTTCTTATATATTGAGTAAGACGGCCATTTTAATGTTTCTGGCATACAAAATACGGGATATAATTCATTTCGTTTTTTATCTTCCCATTCTTTTTTATCATTTTTTTTTCGAATCGCTGATGAACGGACGGACGATCGGAAAAATAATTGCCGGAACACGGGTGACTCATATTGACGGGTCGACGCCGGGTTTAACCTCTTACTTTCTTCGTTGGCTGCTCCTGCCGATTGATATTTTTCCTATCGGCGTAGGGATCGGCGGACTATTTATTATCTTCTCCAAAAATCACCAGCGTATCGGCGATCTGGCTGCTGGAACGGTTGTGGTGCGTAATGCCAAGCCTCCCCAATTGGATTTGGATACAGATTTCATCGAATTTTCGGACGATTACCAACCAACGTTCAGGGAAGTCGAATTGTTATCCGATGGACAAATCCGTTTTATTACAGGGATGCTTTACGATCCGAGAAACAAACGCGCCATCACCGCTTCTCTGCAAACGCTCAGCGCGCGGGTGAAAGAATTGTTAAAAATAAATAGCGCTTTAGACGACCGTACTTTTTTAGAAACTTTGGTGCGCGATTATAATTTTTATGCCTGGCACGGAATGTAAAAATTTGGATAAAAATAATTCATAATTCGGAAAAACATGCTAAACAAAATCATCCGATTCTCGCTCAATAACAAACTATTCGTATTGCTGGGAGCGGTATTGCTAACAGCAGGCGGATTGTACATCATGCAAAAAATGGACGTGGACGTCTTCCCCGACCTGACGGCTCCGACAGTGGTGGTAATGACCGATGCGCGCGGCATGTCGGCTGAAGAGGTGGAACGGCTTGTGACCTTCCACATCGAAACGGCGGTGAATGGCGCAACCGACGTACGCCGCGTTCGTTCGTCATCCCTGCAAGGCTCTTCTTTTGTGTGGGTGGAATTTGATTGGGGTACGGATATTTTCAAAGCCCGTCAGATTGTGAGCGAGAAAATGGTAACGCTTGCGGATGCCTTGCCAGAGGGAGTAGTACCTGTACTGGCTCCGCAATCGAGCGTGATGGGCGAAATATTGTTTGTCGGTTTGCAATCCGATTCTACTTCGCTCATGGATTTACGCACTTTGGCCGATTGGGTTGTAAAACCGGCGGTACTTGCTACGGGCGGCGTGTCGCAGGTAACGATTATCGGCGGCGATTACAAACAGTATCAAATCCTTGCCGATCCACAGAAAATGGACCTCTACGGCGTAAGCATGAACGAATTGGCGCAAGTGGGGCGCACCTTCAGCGTTAATTCTTCTGGCGGCGTGATACGCGATTACGGCAACGAATACATGTTGCGGGGAATTGCACGTTCCAACGATTTGGAAGAATTGGGCGCAACTTTCATTAAAACGGTAAACGGTAAACCCGTTGTCGTATCGGATGTTGCCGATATCGTAATCGGCAGCGCCGTCAAATTAGGCTACGCTTCGCAAAACGGCCAACCTGCAGTGATTCTGTCTATTTCCAAACAGCCCAATATCAATACATTGAAAGTAACCGAAAATATTGAGCGCAATCTGGCGGAAATTCAGAAATCGCTGCCTTCGGATGTGAAAATGGACACCAAAATTTTCCGTCAGGCCGACTTCATCGAAGCGTCGGTAAACAACGTAGGAAAAGCGCTGATAGAAGGCGCGTTGTTTGTCGTCATCATTCTTTTTCTCTTTTTGGGGAGTTTTCGCACTACGCTGATTTCCATAATCGCCATTCCATTGTCATTGCTGGGCAGTATGATTGTTCTTTACTTTTTGGGCATGAATATCAATACGATGACGTTAGGCGGAATGTGCATTGCCATTGGTTCGTTGGTAGACGACGCCATTATCGACGTAGAAAATGTGTACAAACGTCTGCGGCAAAACCATCATCTGCCCAAAAGCGAACGGCAACCGGTATTTGATGTTGTATTCGACGCTTCGCATGAAATCCGCGCTTCCATCCTCAATGCTACGTTTATCATCATCGTAGCGTTTATTCCCTTGTTCTTCCTTTCGGGCATGGAAGGACGTATGCTAAAACCCTTGGGCGTGGCTTACACCGTGTCGTTGTTCATGTCGTTGCTTGTTGCCATGACTTTGACGCCGCTGCTATGTAAGCTTATGTTGTCGAACGAAAAATATTTGAATAAAAATGAAAAAGATAGTTGGCTTGTCCGTAAACTTACAGAGCTTTACGGCACATCGCTTGCATGGGTATTGCGTAATAAAAAGAAAGCGCTTTATCCAACCCTTGCTTTATTTATTTTTTCGGTTGCCTTGTTTTTCACTATGGGACAAAGTTTTCTACCTGATTTCAATGAGGGATCGCTAACGATTTCGGCGGTAACTAAACCCGGCGTATCGCTGGAAGAAAACAACAGTTTGGGCAATCTAATAGAAATCGAATTACTCAATATTCCCGAAGTTACAACTACTGCAAGACGTACGGGGCGCGGCGAACTGGACGAGCATTCGCAAGCCGCCAACAGTGCGGAAATCGATGTTAATTTCCAACTGAAAAAACGCAGTCGCGAAACGTTTTTGGCCGATGTGAGGGAAACGCTCGCAAACATTCCGGGTATAGCAAGCACCGTTGGCCAACCCTTGGGACACCGCATCGACCATATCCTGTCTGGAACGCGCGCCAATATAGCGATTAAACTTTTCGGCGCAGATTTGAGTACGCTGTTTATGACGGGCAATCAAATTCAAAATTCCATCCGGAATATTGACGGATTGGTGGACGTTGCCGTGGAACAGCAGACCGAAACGCCGCAGATACAGGTACGCGTCCATCGCGGTATGTTAGCCAAATATGACGTCACAATAGAGGATTTCAATCGTTTTATCGATCTTGCCTTTGCAGGCGAAAAACTCGCCGATATATATGAAGGACAACGCAGTTTCGATTTGGTATTGCGTCTGAATAAAAACTATACTGAAAGTATCGACGGGGTACGCGCCGCCTTGATCGACATCGGCAACGGGCGTAAGATACCATTGGAAGAAGTGGCCGACATAGCTTCGGTAGGCGGCCCTAATTCGATCAGCCGCGAAAACGTACAACGCAAAATTGTTATTTCCGCCAATGTTTCAGGCAGGGATTTGAAAAGCGTGGTAAACGATATTAAAAAGAATGTTGCTCAAAATATCCGGCTTCCCGAAGGTTATCGCATTGAATACGGCGGACAGTTCGAGAGCGCTGAAAACGCTTCCAGAACCTTGTTTATCACTTCCATTTTGGCTATTTGCATCATTTTTTTGCTGCTTTACGGCGAATTCAAAAATCTGACGCTTTCGGCCATCGTACTGCTTAATCTTCCTTTGGCTCTCATCGGCGGCGTGTGGGCGGTATTCTTCACTTCGGATATTATCAGCATACCGTCCATTATCGGATTTATCACGCTCTTCGGGATCGCTACGCGCAATGGGATTTTGCTTGTTTCCAATTACGAATTACGAATTACGAATTACGAATCGAAAAACACGAAAAAATTCTTAATTCCTAATTCTGAATTTCTAATGGACAAAATTATTATGCAGGGTTCGATGGACAGACTCAACCCGATTTTGATGACGGCGCTTACGGCGGCATTGGCGCTTATTCCGCTCGTATTTCAAGGCGAAAAGCCAGGCAACGAAATTCAAAGCCCAATGGCAGTGGTCGTGTTGGGCGGATTGCTTACGTCGACTTTGTTGAATATCTATATTGTGCCGGTTGTTTATGAATTAATTAAAAATAGGATGATTAAACAAGATTCAATATTATTTAAACTATAAATTATGAAACGAGCATTGTTGTTTTTAATGATTACTGGGCTAAGCGCAATGACTGTATGGAGCCAGAAAAAAGAGACCCGTTCAGTGTCGGGTTTCACGGGAATAGACGCTTCCGGCATGTTTGATATCGCCGTTACCAAGGGGAATAAGGAATCGCTTATCATCGAAGCCGACAACGAAGTAATGCCGTATGTACGTAGCGAAGTGCGAAACGGGGTCTTGAACTTATATCTTGAAAATAAGGAAAACAAGATAAGGAATGTCAAGGTATTGAAAGCTTCTATTGTAATGAAGAATTTGGACGAGGTAACGCTTTCGGGCGCTTGCAAACTGACGGCGAACGACTTGTTTACTCCCGATAAATTCAAAGTCGATTGCAGCGGCGCTTCCAATCTGGAAATCAAAATAAATACAGGCCAATTGGATATAGAAGCAAGCGGCGCCAGTCAAATCTGGTTAAAAGCCAACATAACCGGCAATACCCGCTTGGATGTTTCGGGATTATCAAAAATTCACGGCGAATTGAAGGCGGCCAATGTAAAATTCGATTCTAGTGGGGCAAGCTCCATTGAATTGACGGGTTCAGGAGTAGATTTCAATATTGACGCTTCCGGAACAACGAAAATTGAGGCCGAAGATTTTGCGGTAAAAACGGCAACTGTCCAATCATCGGGTATGTGCAAAGTTACAGTGAATGTTAGTAAGGTTTTGAATGTGGACGCTTCGGGTATGTCGTCCGTTAATTACAAAGGGTCTCCTGCTTTAGAAGTCAATAATAGCAAAATGGCTAAAGTCAAAAAGATATGAATATGCGAGATTGATTAATTTAATTGCAAAATAATAGGATTTTATCCAAAAATTTCATACTTTTGCAGCTTTATAACTAACGAAAAAAACATAATGACAGAGTATTGGCAGGAAGAACTGGAAACAATTAATCGAAAAGACCTGGAAAAACTACAATTAACCCGTCTTTGGCAAACCATAGAAAGAGCCGCAAAATCCCCTTTTTATCAGAAAGTATTTGCAGAACGCAATATTTCAGTCGACACGGTACGAACGTTGGAGGATTTGCAAAAATTGCCTTTTACGACCAAAGACGATTTGCGCAAGTCTTATCCTTACGGTATGGCGGCCATTCCCTTGAAAGAGTGCGTTCGTTTGCATTCTTCCAGCGGTACGACCGGAAATCCTACGGTGGTGCTTCATTCTGCGAAAGATTTGAGCGAATGGGCGAATCAAGTGGCGCGTTGCATGTATATGGTCGGCATACGCGATACGGATATTTTTCAGAACACATCGGGCTACGGGATGTTTACCGGAGGTTTAGGGTTTCAATATGGCGCGGAAAGATTGGGTTGCCTAACGATCCCTGCGGCTGCCGGAAATTCGAAAAGGCAAATCAAGTTTATTGTAGACTTTGGAACGACCTGCTTGCATATCATTCCCAGTTATGCCGTTCGTTTAGCGGAAGTAATGTATGCCGAAGGAATCGACCCGCGAAAGGATACAAAATTGCATACCTTTTGCATCGGCGCCGAACCTCATTCGGAAGAACAGCGGCAACGAATTGAACAAATGATTGGAGTAAAGGCTTATAATTGTTTTGGAATGTCGGAAATGAACGGACCGGGAGTAGCTTTTGAATGCAAGGAACAAAACGGCTTGCATATCTGGGAAGATTATACGATTGTAGAAATCATTCATCCCGAAACTTTAGAACCCGTTCCGGAGGGTGAAGTCGGCGAATTGGTATTAACGACCCTCAACCGAGAAGCAATGCCGTTGATTCGCTACCGCACGCGCGATTTGACTTGCATCCTTCCCGGCGAATGCCGTTGCGGTCGCACGCACAAGCGCATTGCTCGTTTCAAAGGGCGCAGCGACGATATGATTATTCTGAAAGGCGTGAATATTTTCCCTATACAAGTGGAAGAAGTATTAATGCAATTCAAAGAATTGGGAAGCGATTACTTAATTACTATGGAAACGATTGACAACAACGATGAAATGTTGATTGAAGTGGAATTGGGCGATTTTTCTACCGACGATTACAGCCGATTGCAAAATTTAACAAAGACAATCACGCGCCATTTGAAAGATGAATTGTTGATCACTCCCCGTTTGAAATTAGTAAGCAAAGGTTCTTTACCCGTTCAGGAAGGGAAAGCGGTCAGAGTGAGAGAATTAAGAATTAAAAATTAGAAATTATGATGGTTAGCCAAATTTCCATTTTTTTGGAAAACAAATACGGAAAATTAAATGAATTATTGTCGCTGTTAAGCAAGGAAAATATACGCATTGTTGCTGCAACAGTGGCGGATACTACTGAATTCGGTATTCTGCGAATGATTGTAAATGATGCTCAAAAAGCGCATCAATTATTAAAAGACCACCATGTGAATGTTAACCTGACGGAAGTGCTGGCCATTGCGGCTCAGCCCTCTGTCGATAGTTTTGCCGACACTTTGGCGCATTTTACAAACGCCGGACTTTGTATCGAATACATGTACTGTTTTTCTTCTAAAGAGAAATCGGTATTGATCCTGCGAACCAACAACCGCGAGAGCGCTTTGGATGTCATTCGAAAGCAAAATTTGAATTACATAACTGAAAATGATTTAATGAATTTATGAATAAAAACGACTTTTTCTTCCTCTTATTTATTTTGGTTCTTTTTTTACCATTTGTCTTTATTCCGGAATTGTACGCCGGGTACAAGCATTTCAATGCAGATCATGCTTATATAATGGCTTTTCTGAAATTCGGCCTATTGGCGACAGCCGGCGAAATGTTGGGATTGCGGATTAAAACCGGAAATTATTCCGTTCCCGGATTCGGAATCCTGCCGCGAGCCGTCGTTTGGGGATTGTTGGGTATATGGATTGCTATTGCCATGAAAGTTTTTGCTACAGGTTCGCCTCTTATTGTGCAATATTTGGGAGTGGACGGCGTGGTAGAAGCCATGAAAGGCGGATTTTCCGTACAAAAACTCTTGGGCGCTTTTGGGATCAGTTTGTTGATGAATACTTCCTTTGCACCGGTATTTATGACGATCCACAAAGTCACGGATACTCATATAATCAACAATGGCGGAAAATTATCCGCACTTATCACGCCGATTCCTTTCGGGAAATTATTAGCTTCTTTGAATTGGAAAGTGCAATGGGATTTCGTCTTCAAGAAGACTATTCCTTTTTTCTGGATTCCGGCGCATACGGTTACTTTCTTGCTTCCCGCAGATATGCAGGTATTGTTTGCGGCCGTGTTGAGCATTGTATTGGGCGTGTTGCTGGCCGTCGCGGCTGTTTTATCCGGCAATCGGTAAAGTGAACAACTCCCTCTATACAACCTCGATTCCTTGCTTGGCGCACCATTCAAGTCCTATCTCTTTTAATTTGAATTTTTGTATTTTGCCGCTCCCGGTCAAGGGAAATTGGTCTACAAAGAAAATATATTTGGGAATTTTGTAGCGGGATATTTTTCCCCTGCAAAATTCCTGTATTTCTTCCGGAGCCAATTTTGCATTCTCTTTCAAAATAATGAAAGCGCCTACTTCTTCTCCGTATTTATTGGAAGGAATTCCAGCTACTTGCACATCCTTAATTTCCGGTATATGATACAAAAACTCTTCTATTTCACGAGGATAAATATTTTCTCCTCCCCGTATGATCATATCTTTAATGCGTCCGGTGATGCGGTAGTAACCGTTTTCATCTTTTATTCCCAGATCGCCGGAATGTAGGAATCCCTCTTTATCAATTACTTCGGCGGTTGCCGCAGGGTTTTTGTAATAACCCTTCATTACATTGTATCCGCGGCAACAAATTTCGCCTTGTTCTCCCACTGGACATTCTTCTCCGGTTTCAGGATGGACTACTTTTACTTCGGTGAACGGATATTCTTTTCCGACAGTAGTGCATCGAACTTCAAACGAATCCTCTATGGTGGTTTGCGTCATCCCCGGCGAGGTTTCGGTCAAACCATAAACGCTGGTAATCGTCATGAACATTTTTTCGTTGACGCTGCGCATCAATTCGACCGGACAAAGCGATCCAGCCATGATGCCCGTTCGCAACGAACTCATATCAAACATATTGAACATGGGATGGTTCAACTCGGCAATGAACATGGTAGGAACGCCGTAAAGCGCGGTACAACGTTCTCGATGCACAGAAGCCAACACGACTAAAGGATCAAACTTTTCGACCATCACCTGGGTCGAACCATGCGTAAGACAGTTCATTGTAGCCAAAACCACTCCAAAACAGTGAAATAACGGTACGCATATACAGAGTTTATCCTCTGACGTAAATTTCATGTTTTCTCCCGTAAGAAATCCATTATTGGCAATGTTATGATGCGAAAGCATGACCCCTTTCGGGAAGCCGGTAGTCCCTGAAGTATATTGCATATTGACAATATCATGGCAATGAACGTTGCTTTTGACTTGGTTCAACCTCTCGTCTTCGATATTTTTTCCCAACAGCAACAATTCGGCCGTGTTATACATTCCGCGAAATTTTTCTTGTCCGATGTATATGACATTTTTCATTTTGGGGAAACGTTCGCTTTTTAGATGTCCGCGTTGCGTTGTTTTGAGTTCAGGAAGCATCGTATAGGTCATCGCCACATAATCGCAGTCCCAAGTGCCGTCAATGATGCAAAGGGTGTGCATATCCGAATTTTCGCACAAATATTCCAACTCATGTTGCTTGTAATTGGTATTCACCGTAACCAATACAGCTCCAATTTTGGCTGTAGCATATAAAAAGGTTAACCAATCGGGAACGTTTGTTGCCCAAATGCCGACCGGCGATCCTTTTTCTATTCCAATGGCCAACAAACCTTTTGCCAAATCGTCCACCCTTTTGTTGAATTGTTTCCACGTAAACCGTAAGTCGCGATCGGAATAAACAATATACTCTTTATCGGGAGTTTTTTCTGCCCAATATTCGATCCAATCTCCTAATGTTCTGTCTGATAGTTGCATAATTAAAGAAAATAATCAATGATCAAGGAATCTTTTTCTCAAAACGGGGCATAAACCACTGCCAAAATTTTAGCGGCTTGATCCTCTTTTGCATGTACCTGATGTTCTACAATTGAATCATAAAAAATGCTATCCCCTTGTTGCAATACATAAACTTCTTTTCCGTAATAGATTTCAATCTCGCCTTCCAGTACGTAAATAAATTCTTCGCCTTCGTGCGCCGACAAGATAAATTTTTTGTCTTCATTCGGTTGAACATCAATAAGGAAAGGTTCAATGTGGCGTCCCGATTTATTTCCGGCAAGAGAGAAATATTCCATGTGCGTACGGTCGCTTACCGAACCGCCGGAAAAGCGGATGCTTTCTTTTTGAGTATCTTTCCGATTAATTGCGGGTCCCAATTCGTCATTATCATCCAGAAAGGTACCCAATCGTACGCCCAATGCCCGGGCAATTTTGATTAACGGGGCCAACGACGGCAAGTTTTCGCTCTCTTCAATAGATTCTATTTGCACGACGTTCAAACCGGAACGTTCGGAAAGTTCATTGACCGAAATATTTTTTGCTTCGCGAATAGATTTGATTTTTTTTCCTACAACTGTGCTGTTTGACATATAAAAATTATTTTGCTGTTTGAATAATTAGGATGAAAATAAAAATTCAGCTACAAAAATAGATTATTTATTGGAAATGCAAACAAAAAAATTAAAATTTAAAACAAAATGAACGGATTTTTTTATAAAAAGTCAATCTGAAATAGTAGACGAAATATTAACCGCCTTTCCTACGTATTTTTTGCCAAAATATCTTATTTTTGTAGGGCAAAATCAGGTTACTATAAATATGAAAACTTTATTAAAATTTTATGCCGGCCTTGCCGCGGGAGTTCTTGTTTGCGGACTTATTTTCCTAATGTTGGGTAACAAAGGCATGCGAATGCTTACATCGCATCAATCGACTGTGGAAAAAGTGGAAGCGCTGGGTAAACTCGAATTGGTGAGGATGAATGTCCGAGATGTAATGGAACATAAATACATGCGCCAATGGTTGCCTAATGCAAGCGCCGTATTGATCATCAGCGGAGAAGCCGTAGGATGCATCGACCTGCAAAAAGTCCAACCGGAAAATGTGGTTGTAAAAAAGAATGCGTTGAAAATAAAATTGCCGGCTCCCGAACTTTGTTATTGCAAAATAGATCATCAGAAATCGAAGGTTTACGAAACCAAATACGACTATTTTATGAGTATAAATCTTGTGGATAATGCTTACAAAGAAGCGGAAAATTATTTATGGAAAACGGCTATCGAGTCGGGAATTCTGGATCAAACCAAGGAGAATGCCGTAGCTCTCCTTCAGCCTTTTTTCAAAGGCTTGGGATTCAAAGACGTGGAGATTTCTTTTTGATAAGACGCAGAGGACGCAAATTGTATTTTTCGCGTCCTCTGCGTTCTAAAAAAATTTCTGAGCAGATTTTCTGGTACGAATATCTATCTTCTCCCACTTTATACTCAAAGTATTTGGATGTCAATTCTTAGGCAGGAGGCGTTCTAAAAAGTATGCTGGTATAAAAATTTGACAATGAGAGAAAAAGAGCTATATTTGTTTTATGAAAATAAGGATAGAACTTTACTGCCTTCATTGCCAAAGTACAA
>WRFY01000089.1 GCA_009783445.1 Candidatus Azobacteroides sp.
AACTTCTAATTATAAAAAAGATGAAAGCTTTAGCAACTTATTATGCAACGTTGAACGATTTACCCGATACCGAATTTAAAGTGGAAATTCTGGAAGATGGTCCGATCAAAAAAATATCCGTCAACGGAAGGGTTTATGAAGTGGATTATAATGTAGGCGGCAATACCATACATTCGATTATCATGAATCACAATTCATATAACGTACAGATAACCTCTCTTGGAAATTCCGCTGACTACGAAATAGAGAACAAAGGCGATTATTTTCTGGTAAACGTGGTCGACGAATTGAAAAAAATGCGTATGGAGCATTCCAAATCGGGCGTTATAGGCCGTCAGGTGATAACAGCGCAAATGCCGGGCGTTATTCTGAAAGTATATGTCAAGCCGGGCGAAGAAGTAAAAGCCGGCGCTCCGCTTTGCGTATTGGTAGCCATGAAAATGGAAAACGAAATTCGAAGCCCGATCGATGGGATTGTAAAAGAAGTGTATATCAAAGACAACGATAAAATGACTGTCGGCGATAAAATGTTCGTGGTCGAATAAAACGATGCGATTTGCGCCGTCGTCCGTAGACTTCAAGTCCACGGGCGGCGGCGTGAACGTTTCAATCATACTCCAAGGCAATAATAACCGTTTGGCGCAAGATATAAAACGGATATGCCGCTTTAGTTGCAAAATAAAAACGAATCCAAACCTCTTGGCTTGGCGTAAATCAAATTGCCGTAATGTCCTATTCTTTTCTTACAGAATAACATTATTCAATTGTCCGCATTATCTGCGTTCAATAAAAAAAATCAGTCGATTTTTATTTTTTTTGACTAAAATATCGTATTTTTGTTTTTCCTAAAGGCTTTTGAAAAATGAATAAAATTTATTTTATAACAATAGGCATCTTCCTGCTAACTCCTTCTCTCTCTGCGAAGATATGGATCAATGAACTCATGCAAAGCAATATCGATTTAGTGCGGGACGATCTGCAGGAGTTTCCCGACAGTTGGGTGGAACTCTACAACGATGCCGATCAAAATGCGAGCATCCAGAATTGGTATATTTCCGATAGTCCGGATTACCGGCAAGGATGGAGAATCGCTCCCTATACGCTTATTCCGGCCAAGGGCTATTTGTTAATTTATTGCGACAAAGTAGCTTCCGGACTTCATACCCCATTTCGTCTGGACAGCAGCGGAGGAAGTATTTACTTATTCGATGCCGGAGGCAATCTGATGGATGCCGTAAACAGTATTCCTAAGCAATTGGCGCCCAACATTGCGCGGGGACGTACCAGCGATGGAGGCGCTGTGTGGAAAAATTTGATCGAACCAACTCCCAACGGAAAAAACGATGGGAAATATTCGGATATCGTATTGAACAATCCTGTTTTCAGCCTTCCCGGAGGTATTTTTCGAAATGCGGTGAAAGTGAGTTTATCCTTACCCAAAAATGCGCCGGCAGGAGTCGCCTTGTCGCATATTCATTATACCCTGGATAATTCGGAACCTACTCTGAACTCTCCGGCGTATACGGGCGAACTGACGATTTCAAAAACTACGGTAGTCAAAGCCAAAATCATTCATCCCGATTATTTGTTGAACCGTTCGCAAGCGCATTCCTATATCATTGTGTCCAGAGATTTGACGTTGCCCATCATTTCCATTAGCTTAGACAGCGCCTATCTGTGGGATGACCAATTTGGAATCTATTGCCGAGGAGACGGTACCTACGGCAAAACCGGAAACGGAGTGGACTTCAAGGCCAATTGGAATAACGACTGGCGGCGTCCCGCCAATTTCGAATATTTCCCTTCGCAAGGTTCTGAGGCTGTATTGAATCAAGTGGGCGAAATGCGCATTTCGGGGGCCTGGTCGCGCTCCAATCCGCAAAAAACGCTCGCCTTTTATGGAAACAAACGCTTTGGAATAAAAAATTTCCAATATGATTTATTCAGCCAAAAGCCGGGACAAGATATTCGTTCCTTCCTCATCCGCAATTCGGGAAACGACTTTTGGTGGACGCATTTCCGAGACGCTGCAGAACAGCTTTTTATGGGACGCAAAGTGGATGTGGATTATCAGGAATATCAACCGGCCATTTTTTATCTGAACGGAAGATATTGGGGAATTCAGAATCTGCGGGAACGCTCGAACGAAGATTTTGTGGTGGCCAATTATGGCGACATCGATTTCGATATGATTGAAAATTGGTGGGGACAATTGCAAAATGGCGACAAAACGGAATGGAATCGGTTGATGAATGAATTGCGCAAACCGGCTAATCAAATTGATTACAACTGGTTGATGAATCAAGTCGATTTGAATGAATACATCAATTACATGATTCTGGAAATTTATGTGTCCAATACCGATTTTCCGGGCAATAATGTGGTGATGTGGAAACCAAAAACAGCGGGAGGGAAATGGCGTTTCCTCCTCAAGGATCTGGATCACGGTTTAGGAATTTGGGGTACGAATCAGCCCAGTCACAATGCGCTGCAATACAACACAGAAAACAACAACGACGACCGGAAATTGTTTCGAGCTTTGCTGTCGCAAGATTCGTTTAAAAAAGAATTTTACAGCCGGTTTGCCGTTTACTTAGGCGATCTCCTGCATTACAATACGACCTCTCAATTGATCGACAGCATTCAACGGCTGCTGGAGCCGGAAATGGGCGATCATCTTACCCGCTGGATACCCGAAATGTGGTGGCGCGATCTTAATTCTTGGCGAGGCGAAGTGAATCAAATGAAGAACTGGTGCAATCAACGAAACGCGTACGTTTACGCTCAATTGAAAAATTATTTCAATTTAGGGTCTGTTATGCGGATGACGCTGACCGCCGATCCAAATTTGACGGAAATGCCCAGTCTTTCCATCAATGGAGTCCCGCTGCAAAAACCCGCTTTCGACGGGTCTTACTTTCAGAACGAGAATGTTCAGTTCCGTTTCGAAGGAGAAAATCCGTCGGCCTATGCTTGGGAAATTACGGCAACGGCCAATGGCTCCGCTGCAACGACCACCTATTGCCAATCTGATTTGACATACTACATTCCAAATCAATGCACCTCATTGAAAATAAACGTAATAAGCAATACGGTCGGAATTAATACTTTCCATGCCTCTCCTGTCATCGTTTCAGCAGAACAAGGCTATCTGTATTTCTCCGGCATGGAAGGAAAATCGGTAATTGCTGTTTACGACCTTACGGGAAAGCGGATCAAACAGTGGGATACTGAGAATTATGAAGACCGTTTCCCCTTCCGCGAAAAGGGCGTATGGATAGTGAAAGTAAAAAATTCGACTCAAAATGTGAGCAACAAAATAATCTTATCCGGCGAATAGATTTTTTGTTATTTTTTTATACCTTTGTAACGGTTTTTACACTTTCTATACACATAGATCAATGCTCTGGATTTACAACAATAGCGATATTATTCAATACCAACGAATAACAGTATCTTGTGAAATAGGCCAAACGGCCAAAAATAGTATCAATTGTTTATTAGATACTTATCCTGTTAGCGATAAGAAAAATCAAAATCATGAAAGCAAAACTTCTATTATTAACGAGTTTATTTTTTCTTCCCGTTTTTGGCGAATCTGTAGCCGTTCCACAAGAAACAACCGTTACCATTTGCACCGGCAAATATTCCAAACGCTATCATAATTCTATTTGTCGAGGAATGAAAGCTTGCAAAGGCGAAGTGAAGAAAGTCAAACGTTGGGAAGCGATGAACATGGGATTGACTCCCTGCGGATATTGTTATAGATAACGAATAGTCTTGATGGATAAACGCTTATAAATGCAATAGAATATATTCATTTTAAATAAAAAAATAGTATGCAAAATAATACTTTGTTTACAAGCTGATTATCTTTAAGTATCAGTAAGTTTTAACTATTTTTTTGCATACTTGTTTGAAAATGGCGTACTTTTTCTTAATTTTGCGGCGTAGAACAGCCTTGCAGTACAGACACTTTGGAAAGAAAAAATGTTGGTATTTGTTCTCAGGAGCTGAACGACTACCCCTTTTTATTTGGGAATCAACACATAAGCATCTATCAATTTATTAAAAAAAATTAAAATGAAGAAGATTTTATTTTTTACTGCGCTTTTGTTTATTTCAAAGGCAGGCTTTTCTCAAGATTTCATTTCGCTGAAAAAAGGCACAAAACTGGAAGCTATTATAACGGAAATTACTCCTACTATGGTACGCTACAAATTATATTCAGACCCGAAAGGGAAAACTTATTTTGCTTATAAAGAAGATATTGCAGGTATTTTGTATCAGAATGGAGGAGTAGAATCTTTTGGTGCGTCCAACGAGCAAAAATCGGGGAATAGTTCAAGTTCTTCAAGTATAAAGAATCGAAAAAAATCGGGAACTTCTTCTTCTCCAAAGACAAACAGTCATATAAGAGAGGAAGGAATGTTGCGTCCCGGTTATCTTGAGAGCATTCAGGAAAATTTAGAAACGAATCCGTCGTCTGTCAACAGCAGCCAGCGGGATTCCATGGACGATGTGATTCTATTTAAAGATGGAACAAGAAAAACGGCGACAATATTGGAAGTTACTCCCAATGCGGTAAAATATTGGGGCTATGACATTCCCAATGGCGTTCTCTATACAACAAATAAATCGGACATTGCAAAAGTTATTTACAAGAACGGAAGAGAGGAAACGTTTACGTCCTCTTTCGAAACGGCATCTTCGGGATGGAGCGACAACAGTAATCTTTATTTGGGAGGAAACGAAGATATTATTTATTTGAAAAATGGAAGCATCATTCGAGGAACCATTGTGGAGCAAATTCCAAACAAATCCATCCGAATTGAAACGGCTGAAGGAAATATCCTGGCCTATCAGATGAATGATATTGGAAAGATTGGAAAAGCCGGAAAAGAAACGCCTCGAAAAAATTACCGTTCGACTCAAAGTTCTGGACTAAAGCCTGGATACAAAGGAATTATTGACGTGGGATATTATTTTGGCGTAGGCAATGTCAAGTTGGACCGATTGAATCTCAATATCATCAATGGATACCAGCTAAATCCGTATATTTCATTGGGAATCGGTACAGGAGTACATTATTATATTGACGATCAATCTATTCTAATTCCATTTTTTGCAGACTTTCGAGCCAATTTCATTAATGGAGCTGTATCGCCCTATTTGTCTTTTGACATTGGATATTCGTTTAACGCTAAAGATAATTTTCGCGGCGCTGGAATTATGCTAAATCCAACCTTGGGCGTAAGTTATAAATTTGCCGATGGTGGTGAAATGCACGCCGGTTTTGGTTACCAAAGGCAAAGCGTACAATTTCATTCTGTTGTTGATCTTTTTGATTATTATCCGCGTGCAGATTACGGCTCGCTGGCTATTAAGATTGGATTTTCATTTTAGTATTTTATACATTTTGTGATTTTTTTACTCAAAACAACCTTTCTGCAGCTTAGGCGATGAAAGGTTGTTTTTGTTTGTAAGGATATAGTAAAAGATTTTTTTTCTTACATTTGTAAGATTGTTTATTCACATAATAATAATGAAGGAGGAATTAGCAGAAAATGAAAATGAAAGGAAATACGGTATTGATTACAGGGGGAGCAACGGGAATCGGTTATGCGATGGCGAAATATTTTTATGAACGAGGCAATACCCTGATTATTTGCGGCCGTCGCGAGGATAGGCTGGCGCAAGCCGCAAATGAACTGCAAGGAATTTATACTATTCCATGCGATGTGGCAAATCCCGATGATCGTCAGGCTTTGCTTAGATACATGAGTGAGAGCTTTCCCCAGATGAACATACTGATCAATAACGCTGGAATCCAGCGCGACATTGATTTGACAAAAGGAATAGACGAATTGGATAGCGGCGACAGTGAAATCCGCATCAACTTCGAAGCTCCTGTTTATCTTTCTGCACTTTTTACTCCCTTACTTGCGGGCAAAGAGAATGCAACTATAGTTCATGTTTCGTCCGGTCTTGCTTTTATGGTGGAACGGGCGGCGAGGGCGCCTATTTATTGTGCGACAAAAGCCGGATTGCATGCCTTTTCAATCGCGCAGCGTATCCAGCTTGAGCCGCTGGGAATCCGAGTGGTTGAAATTATTCCGCCCATGGTAGAATCTGAACTGAATAGGGAAGGACGCAGAAAAAGAAACATGCTGAAATCGCCTTATATGATGACTGCGGATGATTTTGTGGAAAAAACTTTTGCAAAAATGGAACAAGGGATAGATGAAATTCGGTTGGAAAGACTGTAATAATTTTAAAGAATAGAGATGGCCAAATTGTATGATCAAGGACATGCCAGTTTCCGCATTACGACAGACAACGGTACTGTAATTTACATCGATCTTTAAAAATTACGCTATGACGGATTTTTCTACTGTTGTACAACGACAGCATGCTTTTTTTGCTACAGGAAACACAAAGGATATTCAGTTCCGCATCGAATGCTTGCGAAAACTGGAGGGGTGGGTATTTCGTCACGATGAAGATATCCTGTCCGCATTGAAAACCGATTTAAACAAATCGCCATTTGAAGCGTTTGCTACGGAAATAGGTCTTGTGTTGGACGAAGTGCGGTATGCATTGAAACATATTCGTCGTTGGAGTCAATCCAAACGTGTTGCTTCGAACTTGAAAAACTTTCCGTCGGAGGGTAGAATCTATCCCGAACCCTATGGCGTATCACTGATTATGTCGCCGTGGAACTATCCCTTTGCTTTGACTGTCGTGCCGATTATTGCCGCTGTGGCCGCCGGAAATTGCGCCGTTGTCAAACCCTCGGCCTATTCTCCCGCTACATCGTCAATCCTGTTGCAAATGTGCGCCGAGATATTTCACGAAGACCATGTCGTAGTCGTGCAAGGCGGACGCGAGGAAAATAAGGCCTTGCTCGACGAACGGTACGACTTTATTTTTTTCACCGGCAGCACGTCCGTTGCGAAAAATGCCGTGATGCCTGCCGCCGCACGGAACTTGACCCCTGTTGTCTTGGAGTTGGGCGGTAAAAGTCCCTGTATCGTGGACGAGACTGCCCACTTGAAATTGGCGGCAAAACGCATTGTGTGGGGAAAATTTGTTAACGCGGGTCAAACTTGTGTCGCGCCCGATTATTTACTTGTGCATCGTTCTGTAAAGGAGAAGCTGCTTGCAGAAATGGGGGAGGTAATCCAAACGCAGTATGGCAAACATTCCCTTGAAAATCCGAGTTACCCCAGAATCATCAACGAAAAACATTTTCGTCGGTTGCTGACATTGTTGGAGGGTGAGAAAATCATCCGAGGGGGCGGCTCTAATCCAGCGACCCTGCAGATCGAACCGACGTTGCTCGACGACGCAAAATGGGATGCGCCAGTGATGAACGAGGAAATTTTCGGACCCATTTTGCCTGTTCTGACTTATGTGGAGGCGGAGGAAGCAGTCCGCCTAATCAATGCACGTCCAAAACCGTTGGCAATGTATCTGTTTACCAATCGGAAAGAAGTTGAGCGGTACTTTTTGCGCAACGTGTCTTTTGGCGGCGGTTGCGTTAACGATACCCTCGCGCATTTGTCTGTTCCGAGTCTACCGTTCGGCGGTATAGGCGACAGCGGGATGGGCAGCTATCACGGCAAAGCCGGATTTGATGCGTTTACGCACTATAAAAGCGTACTACATAAATCCAAATATCTTGACATACCCTTGCGTTATCCGCCCTATACCGACTTTGCATTTAAACTGATTAAAAAACTTTAAAAAATCGAAAGGATTAAAAATGAACGAGCAAGAACTTCTCCAATTAATGAAGGAGCGGAAGTCGTCGAGAATGCTGTTCGACGAAAATCGCCCTATTGGTGCTGCCGTTTTGCAAAATATTCTCGAAGCGGCAACATGGGCGCCAACCGCTCACAATATGCAGAATTTTGAAATCGTCGTTATAGACGATAAATCCGTACTAACGAAATTAAGCGAACTCGAATCGGCGGTTTCTCCTGTATTCCTACAGGAAAATTATCGGCAACTTTCTTTTACGGAGGATGAACTTAAAAAGAAAAAAACGGGCGTTTTGGCGACTCAATTTCCTGCATCGTGGCTTACTCCCGAAGCGCAACACGGTAATTTGAATCAACCTGCGTCAAAATTGGGGGAACAGGTACGCCGAGGACCTGTTTTACTATTGGTGTTATACGATCCGAATCGCCGGGCTCCAGCTTCGGAAAATGATTTTCTGGGCGTAATGAGTTTGGGATTCATGATGGAAAATCTATGGCTGATGGCAGCCGTACAGGGTGTAAGTCTCCATATTTTAAGCGTTTTTGGCAATGAACCTTTATCCGGCGAGGTGAAAAAAATGCTGAATATTCCGCCGAAACTTCAGATTGCGCTCGGCGTTCGTCTGGGTTATCTGAGCGAAAATGATGCGCATCAACTTCGCGTTCGTCGCGAGGTAAATGATTTTGTACGGTTTAACCGATATTGAAATTGAAACGCAGATGAAGCGGATGGAACAGATAAATGCCGATAAATATAAAAAGTCAGCATTCATCCATACCTTCTGCTTCATCTGCGTTCAATATTCCTAAAATCCGCAAGTATTTTTATAACTAATTATTATGTTAGGCATTATATTTTATTTGTTTCATCAAAAATGGCGATAATATATTTTTATCCTAAGAAAATTTACAATTACATACAAATTATCTGACGGATTTTAGGACATTTATCAATCGACATCATTATCAAAAAAAATCATTTATCTTTTGGAATATAAGAAAGAAAATCGTACTTTTGCGCCACTAAAAAATCGGCGAGATAGCTCAGCAGGTTAGAGCGCATGATTCATAATCATGAGGTCCCGAGTTCAATCCTCGGTCTCGCTACCGGAAACGGAGAGGTTTACGATAGGTCGTGAACCTCTTTTCATTTATTTTTGCCTCTTTTCAAATATTTTGTTATATTTGCCTCCTATTTCAAATTGAAATTATGAAATCCGGAAAAGCCAAAAGTTTAATTGGAGTATTGTTAGCCCTGTTTATAATCAGTTTTGCAGGTTGCAGTAGTGATAACTTAAGCCCCATTACATTAAAGAGTCAAGACGATACAACAATTTATATGAGACTGACCTATTTTACTATCGAAAATGGATATATTTTTCCTCTACAAGGTGGAGATGGCAGTTATTCCGTAAAATCAAATAACGATAAGATTGTTACAGCCGAGATGGCGTCTCCTGTTGATTTACATTTAATGCCCATAGATATAGGAGAAACGACCGTAACAATAACAGATAACTCTCAAAATATACTTATTCTAAACATACGGGTAGATTATGAAACTCGAAATTGTGTTGTACGGAGCTGTGATGTGACCATATTCGGAGATGATTTGGCTGAAAATGAGAAAAAAGAAATCCGTGAAAAACAACTGGCAGAGATACCTGTAAAAGTGGGAGGCGGTTATAAATTTATTTATACAGACGCACCCGCCAGAAAGGGTAAAGCTGTTATTTATGCGGACACTTTCGGTTCTGACGGAATTGAAACAACATTTGAAGAGAAAGAATTTGAAAGTATATATGTACCTAATGCTGTTTCACGCGGATATGAGATAGTTATAGGAAATGAAAAAAGAATTTTTATTTTCGCAGCATCAGGAGTACCATCATTAATAGAATTAAGGGAAGATGTTACCCCCAAAGTGCAAGTCGAATATTCCCTTGCAGAGTTGGTCTATACCTCTCAAATTATTTATGCTCCTTCTCCCCCGATAAACGACTAAAAGATCTATGTCATGAAGATAAAGGCTTGAGATGCAAGAATAATTGTAGTTTCACCCTTTTATTCCACTTCCCTTCGTATAAAAACTCTTCCAACACTTTCTTTTCCAACAAATTTACCAAATATTTGGAAACAATGCGGTAGCGAGTATTTATCGAACCTTAATATAAAGCGTTCCGTCATTGCGACTGCAAGGCATAAAGAACAGAAAACAATTCCGTGAATAATAACTTGCTTATTGGATTGCTTCGGGCAAAACCCCCGCAATGACGGATTTTACGCTTTAACTTGATGATTTGTCGCGCGCCGCGTCTCTATTTTTTAACGATTATTCATCGTCTTCTTCCATCGCATTCATTACGGCGAAAGAACGAGAGCGGGAGCCTGCGTGCATTTTTTCAAAATCTTCTCTGTGTCCTACAACAATTTTATCGTATTCTTTCAGGCCTGTTCCCGCAGGAATCAAGTGACCGCAAATCACATTTTCCTTCATGCCTTCCAAACGGTCTACTTTACCGTTGATAGCGGCTTCATTCAATACTTTCGTTGTTTCCTGGAAAGAAGCGGCCGACATGAAACTGTTTGTTTGCAGAGCGGCTCTTGTGATTCCTTGAAGCACCTGATTGGCTGTGGCAGGGATAGCGTCGCGCACTTCTACCAACCGCATGTCGCGGCGTTTCAAAGCAGAGTTCTCATCGCGAAGTTTACGCGCCGTAACGATCTGCCCCGGTTTCAGATTGGGCGAATCTCCGGCATCGAGTACTACTTTCTTACTCCAGATGCGGTCGTTTTCTTCCATTACCTCGTTTTTATCCGCTAATTGTTGTTCCAGAAAACGGGTGTCGCCCGGTTCTATAATTTCAACTTTGCGCATCATTTGGCGGACGATCACTTCGAAATGTTTGTCGTTGATTTTTACCCCTTGCAGACGGTACACGTCCTGTACCTCGTTCACGATGTATTCCTGAACGGCTGTTGGTCCGTTGATGGCCAAAATATCGGAGGGAGTCACCGCTCCGTCGGAAAGCGGCGTACCTGCGCGTACATAGTCGTTTTCCTGTACCAAAATTTGTTTGGATAGTGAAATCAAGTATGTTTTGGCTTCTCCTGTCTTGGATACCACGGTTACTTCGCGGTTTCCTCGCTTGATTTTGCCAAACACTACTTCTCCGTCGATTTCGGATACAACAGCCGGATTGGAAGGATTGCGCGCTTCGAACAATTCCGTAACGCGAGGAAGCCCTCCCGTGATATCCCCTGTTTTGCCTACAGCGCGGGGAATCTTTACCAGTACTTCTCCCAATTTTACGAAGTCGCCTTCTTCTTTCACCACATGCGCTCCCAACGGCAAGTTGTATGTTTTCAGTACGCTTCCGTCGTCGTCTATGATGTGCGCAACCGGAATTTTTGTCTTGTCGCGCGATTCAATGATAATTTTTTCTTTCAGACCCGTCTGATCGTCGTATTCTGTTTTATAGGTTACATTTTCGACGACATTTTCGAATTTGATTCTACCCAACACTTCCGATACAATCACCGCGTTGAACGGATCCCATTCCAGGATCACATCGCCCTTTTTAATTGCATCTCCACTTTTGAAAAACAATTTGGCGGCGTAAGGAATGTTGTGCGTAGCCAAAACTATTCTTGTATTGGCATCAATGATACGCAATTCCGAAAGGCGGCTGATAACTGTTTGTGATTTTCTCCCTACATCGTCGACTGTATCCACTGTACGAACCTCGTCGATTTCCAGAATGCCGTCGTATTTGGAAGTGATATTATTTTCCGTTACAATATTGGCGGCGATCCCCCCTACGTGGAACGTCCGCAATGTCAGCTGCGTTCCCGGTTCGCCAATTGATTGAGCAGCAATAACGCCTACCGCTTCTCCTCTTTGTACCATGCGGCCGGTTGCTAAATTCCGTCCATAACATTTGGCGCAAACTCCTTTTTTGGATTCACAAGTCAATACCGAACGAATTTCAACTCGTTCGATCGGAGAATTCTGTATTTTTTCTGCGATATCTTCCGTGATCTCTTCGCCTGAAGATACAAGCAATTCGCCGGAGATAGGATGGTAAATATCGTGAACCGATACGCGGCCTAAAATTCGTTCGTAGAGCGAAGCAACCACTTCTTCGTTGTTTTTCAATTCGGTAGCCACCAAACCACGCAAGGTTCCGCAATCTTCTTCATTGATGATTACATCGTGTGAAACGTCGACCAAACGGCGAGTCAGGTAACCGGCATCCGCTGTTTTCAAAGCCGTATCTGCCAAACCTTTACGCGCACCATGCGTAGAAATGAAATATTCCAGCACCGACAATCCTTCCTTAAAATTGGCAAGAATTGGGTTTTCGATAATTTGTCCTCCTTCTGCGCCAGATTTTTGAGGCTTAGCCATCAATCCGCGCATACCCGACAACTGTCGGATTTGTTCCTTGCTTCCTCGCGCGCCGGATTCCAACATCATGAAAACAGAATTGAAACCTTGGTCGTCTTCGCGGAGCTGTTTCATTAAAATATCGGACAATCGGGAATTAACGTGCGTCCATGTGTCGATAATCTGATTATAACGTTCGTTGAACGTGATTACCCCCATGTTGTAGTTGCTCATGATTTGCTCTACTTCGTCGTAACCTTCCTGTACCAGCATCTCTTTTTCTTTGGGAATGATGATGTCGTCGAGATTGAACGACAAGCCTCCCTTGAAGGCCATCATGTAACCCAAGTTTTTGATATCGTCCAAGAACTGGGCGGTTCGCGCCACTCCGCAAGTCTTGATTACCTTGCCGATAATGTCCCGTAACGATTTTTTGGATAATTCCTCGTTGATAAAACCTACTTCTTTTGGCACATATTCGTTGACCATTACACGGCCTACCGAAGTTTCAACCATTTGCTGAATCGATCTTCCGTCTTTGTCGACATCGTCTACATACACTTTAACCGGAGCATGGATGTCTACTTTGCCTTCATTGTAAGCAATGATAGCTTCTTCCGATCCGTAAAATCTCAAACCTTCTCCCCGAGCGCCTTTGCGAAGTTTTGTAATGTAAAACAGTCCCAACACCATATCCTGCGAAGGAACGGTAATCGGTGCGCCGTTAGCGGGATTCAATATATTGTGAGAAGCCAACATCAACATTTGCGCTTCCAATATGGCTTCATTGCCTAAAGGAAGGTGAACAGCCATTTGGTCGCCGTCGAAGTCGGCATTGAAAGCCGTACAAGAAAGAGGGTGTAACTGAATCGCTTTTCCTTCAATCAGTTTCGGCTGGAAAGCTTGAATGCCCAAGCGGTGCAAGGTCGGGGCGCGGTTCAACAATACCGGATGACCCTTCATTACATATTCGAGGATGTCCCATACAACCGGCTCTTTCCGATCTACGATTTTTTTGGCCGATTTGACGGTCTTAACAATTCCTCTATCAATTAATTTCCTAATAATAAATGGCTTATAAAGTTCTGCAGCCATTCCTTTCGGGATGCCGCATTCGTGCATTTTCAATTCGGGTCCTACTACAATGACCGAACGAGCTGAATAGTCCACCCGTTTACCCAACAAGTTTTGACGAAAACGGCCTTGTTTTCCTTTCAAACTGTCGGACAAGGATTTCAATGGCCGATTGGCGTCGGTTTTTACTGCGCTCGACTTGCGGGAATTGTCAAACAACGAATCGACCGATTCTTGGAGCATTCGCTTTTCGTTTCGTAAAATCACTTCGGGCGCTTTGATGTCTATCAAGCGTTTCAAGCGGTTGTTGCGGATGATTACGCGGCGATACAAATCGTTCAGATCCGAAGTAGCAAACCGGCCCCCATCCAAAGGAACCAAAGGACGCAATTCGGGAGGAATCACGGGCACAACTTTGACAACCATCCATTCCGGACGATTTTTGCCTTTCGACATACGGAACGATTCGACAACTTGCAAGCGTTTCAAGGCTTCGGCTTTTCTTTGCTGCGAAGCATCGTTTCCTGCTTTGTGGCGCAATTCGTAGGAAAGTTCGTCCAAATCCAGACGGACTAAAAGGTCGTAAATCGCTTCCGCGCCCATTTTGGCGATGAATTTATTGGGATCGCTATCATCCAGCAATTGATTGCCCGCTGGCAGCGTATCCAGAATTTCCAAGTATTCTTCTTCCGAAAGAAGTTCGTAAACGTTCTTATCGACCACTACACCCGGTTGAATCACGACATAGCGCTCGTAATAGATAACCGAATCTAATTTTTTTGTCGCCAACCCCAGCAAATAACCTATTTTGTTGGGTAAAGAACGAAAATACCAGATATGCGCTACTGGAACTACCAAATGAATATGCCCCATTCGTTCGCGACGTACTTTCTTTTCGGTCACTTCCACGCCGCAACGATCGCAAACGATTCCTTTGTAGCGGATTCTTTTGTATTTACCGCAATGACATTCGTAATCTTTCACCGGCCCGAAAATACGTTCGCAAAACAAGCCGTCGCGTTCCGGTTTGTAAGTACGGTAATTGATTGTTTCCGGTTTCAAAACTTCTCCGCTCGATTGGGCAAGAATTTCATCGGGAGAAGCTAACCCTATGGATATCTTTGTAAAAACGCTTTTTGTCTTATTTTCTTTTCTAAAAGCCATAATTTTATTAAATTAGAAATTACTCTAATGTGACATTCAATGCTAAACCCTTCATTTCGTGCAATAACACATTCAATGATTCGGGAATACCCGGGACAGGCATCGGATCGCCTTTTACAATTGCTTCATAAGCTTTGGCGCGTCCCACGACATCGTCTGATTTGATCGTAAGAACTTCTTGGAGGATGAACGAAGCGCCAAAAGCTTCCAGCGCCCAAACTTCCATTTCTCCAAAACGTTGTCCGCCAAATTGAGCTTTACCACCTAAAGGTTGTTGCGTAATCAAAGAATACGGACCAATCGAACGGGCATGCATCTTATCGTCTACCATGTGCCCCAACTTTAACATATAAATAACTCCCACTGTAGCAGGTTGATCGAAACGTTCTCCTGTTCCTCCGTCGTAAAGGTAAGTTTTTCCGTAACGGGGAAGATCGGCCATATCCGTCCAAGTATTCAAATCGTCCAGCGAAGCGCCGTCGAAAATAGGAGTTGTAAATTTTACTCCTAAAGTTTTACCTGACCAACCCAATACCGTTTCAAAAATCTGACCCAAATTCATACGTGAAGGCACGCCCAAAGGGTTCAAGACAATGTCGACAATCGTTCCGTCTTCTAGGAAAGGCATATCTTCGTCGCGCACAATCCGTGAAACAATCCCTTTGTTTCCGTGGCGTCCAGCCATTTTGTCTCCCACCTGCAATTTACGTTTTTTGGCGATATACACTTTCGCCATTTGAACGATACCGGTAGGCAGTTCATCGCCGATCGTATAATCGAATTTTTGTCGTTTCAGTTCGGCATCCAATTCCTTGTATTTTTTCAAATAATTGACAATAAGGTCGCGGATCAGATCGTTTTTAACAGGATCGACAGTCCATTTGGAAACCTGAACCGTTGTATAATCAATTTTGTTCAAATCTTCCCGCATGAATTTCAATCCTCTCGGAATCAGATCCACGTTCATGAAGTCTTTTACTCCTTGCGATACTTTTCCCTCTGTGAGAAGGAGCAGCTTGTTGACCAAAATGGTTTTCAATTCGTCCATTTTCCGTTCATAATCTTCATCCAGTTGAGGCAACTTCGCTTTATTGCTCAATCTCGATTTTCCTTTTTTAACGGCTTTGGAGAAAAGATTTCTTCCAATGACCACGCCTCTTAAAGACGGAGAAGCTTTCAATGAAGCGTCTTTCACATCGCCTGCTTTTTCTCCGAAGATCGCACGGAGTAGTTTTTCTTCTGGCGAAGGATCCGATTCTCCTTTCGGCGTAATTTTTCCGATGAGGATATCGCCCGGTTCTACCCGAGCGCCTATGCGAATGATTCCGTTTTCATCCAAATTTTTAGTAGCTTCCTCGCTTACGTTGGGAATATCGCTGGTCAGCTCTTCCACTCCCCGTTTGGTTTCACGTACCTCCAGAATGTATTCGTCCACATGGACGGAGGTAAAAATGTCTTCGCGCACTACTCGTTCGCTGACCACAATAGCATCTTCAAAATTATACCCTTTCCACGGCATGAAGGCTACTTTCAAGTTTTTGCCTAAAGCCAATTCTCCCTTTTCGGTAGAATAACCTTCGGTCAGAATCTGATCTTTTACTACCCGATCGCCTTTCCGAATGATCGGCCGCAAGTCGATCGTTGTATTTTGATTGGTTTTCCTAAATTTAGGAATATAATAAGTTTTCACTGCCGATTCGAAGCTCACAAAATTTTCGTCTGCAGTCCGGTCGTATTGAATGTCGATTTGGGTTGCATCAACGAAAATCACTTCACCCGGTCCTTCAGCCGTAATTTGAGTACGCGAATCTTTGATCAATTGGCCTTCCAATCCCGTACCGACAATCGGAGCTTCCGGCAACAGCAAGGGAACGGCTTGGCGCATCATGTTCGATCCCATCAAAGCGCGATTGGCGTCGTCGTGTTCCAAGAAGGGAATCAAAGAAGCAGCGATTGAAGCAATTTGCGTAGGCGAAACGTCCATCAGTTCCACCGCCTCTG
Source organism: Candidatus Azobacteroides sp. (assembly GCA_009783445.1). Classification (GTDB taxonomy): domain Bacteria; phylum Bacteroidota; class Bacteroidia; order Bacteroidales; family Azobacteroidaceae; genus Azobacteroides. The sequence continues at coordinate 16,396 of WRFY01000089.1, forward strand.
GATCTACGACCGGATAATCGGCATCTTGGCGGGCTTTGACGCGGCTGCGAATGAAAGAGCCGTCGTCGTTCAACTGTGCATTCCCCTGAGCAATAATTTTTCCTTCTTCTTCTTCCGCCGTCAAATAAGTAATTCCGGCAGAAGAGATATCCACTTTGGCGTTTATTACTTTCCGGTAAGGCGTTTCAATGAATCCCAAATCGTTGATTTTAGCATATACACAAAGCGAAGAAATCAAACCGATGTTTGGACCTTCCGGCGTTTCAATCGGACACAAACGGCCATAGTGTGTATAATGCACGTCTCGAACTTCGAAACCGGCGCGCTCGCGCGACAAACCGCCCGGCCCTAAAGCCGACATACGGCGTTTGTGCGTGATTTCTGCCAAAGGATTCGTTTGATCCATGAATTGCGACAAAGCATTTGTTCCGAAGAAAGTATTTACAACCGAAGAAATCGTTTTTGCATTGATTAGGTCGATAGGAGTAAATACCTCATTATCGCGAACATTCATGCGTTCGCGGATGGTGCGCGCCATACGCGCCAAACCAATGCCAAATTGGTTATATAATTGTTCGCCAACTGTACGGACCCGACGGTTGCTTAAGTGGTCGATATCGTCGACATTGGCTTTCGAATTAATAAGTTCAATCAGATATTTAATGATTTCGATGATGTCTTCTTTGGTAAGTACTTTGACATCAATGGGAGTCGTCAGATTCAATTTTTTATTGATCCGATAACGGCCTACTTCACCCAAATCATATCTTTTTTCGGAGAAGAACAAGTTTTGAATGACTTCCCTGGCGCTTGCATCATCGGCAGGATCGGCATTTCGAAGCTGACGATAAATGTATACAACCGCATCGCGTTCCGAATTACTTGGGTCTTTTTGCAAAGTGTTGTATATGATTGCATAATCGGAAAGATTCTGATCTTCGCGATGCAACAGAATCGTTTGAACGCCCGATTCTATTATTTCATCAATGTGACGCGCTTCCAACACTACTTCACGATCGATAAATACCTCATTCCGTTCGATCGAAACCACTTCGCCCGTATCTTCATCCACAAAATCTTCAACCCAAGTTTTCAAAACCCTAGCAGCCAGTTTGCGGCCAATCGCTTCATTCAGATTGGTTCGATTGACCTTGATTTCTTCGGCTAAGTTGAAGATTTCCAATATATCTTTATCATTTTCAAAGCCAATTGCTCTCAAGAGCGTGGTAACAGGTAACTTTTTCTTCCGGTCGATGTAGGCATACATCACATTGTTGATATCGGTAGCAAATTCAATCCAGGAACCTTTGAATGGAATGATTCGGGCTGAATATAATTTTGTTCCGTTGGAATGCAGACTTTGACCAAAAAAGACACCCGGCGAACGGTGCAATTGCGATACCACGACGCGCTCTGCTCCGTTGATCACAAATGTTCCTTTTTCAGTCATATAGGGGATTGGTCCCAAATAAACATCTTGAATAACAGTATCAAAATCTTCATGATCCGGATCTGTACAATAGAGTTTTAGTTTGGCTTTTAGAGGGACGCTGTACGTTAAGCCTCGTTCTATGCACTCTTCAATCGTATAGCGCGGAGGATCAATGTAATAGTCCAAAAATTCAAGTACAAAGTTATTTCGCGTATCCGCAATAGGGAAATTTTCCATATACACTTTATACAAACCTTCATTTTTTCTCTTTTCAGGAGGAGTATCCAACTGAAGAAAATCTTTGAATGACTTTAATTGTACTTCGAGGAAATCCGGATATTCGAAAGGATTTTTGATCGAAGCAAAATTTACTCTTTGATTATTATTTGTTATTGAAGACATTTATTGCCGGATTTGAAAGTTGTTTTGAATAAAAAACAATGAAATAATGAAACAAGCATGTAAGAAACTTTTCAAACGCATTTGCATAAAAGAATTTTTTTTGTTCATTCCATTTTTATTGTAGCACAAAAAGGTTAAGAACCTTCTTCTGAAGATCCTTAACCAAAAATTTTGTTAGAGAACCCTTATTTAAGTTCAACTTCTGCTCCTGCTTCTTCCAGTGATTTTTTCAATGTTTCAGCTTCATTTTTAGAAATGCCTTCTTTTAATGTAGAAGGAGCGCTATCCACCATGTCTTTGGCTTCTTTCAAAGAAAGACCTGTTAATTCTTTTACTAATTTAACAATAGCTAATTTATTAGCGCCCGGTCCTTTAATCACTACATCAAAAGATGTTTTTTCTTCTTTTTCCTCAGCAGCAGCTACAGGGCCAGCAGCAACAGCTACTGCTGCCGCAGCGGGTTCAATACCATATTCTGATTTAAGAATCTCAGCAAGTTCGTTTACTTCCTTTACGGTTAAGTTTACTAATTGTTCAGCAAAAGCTTTCAAATCTGCCATTTTTGTATAATTTTTTATTTGTTTGTTTATATTTTTTTGAAATTAAAGAAGTTACTACAATCAGAAAAATAAAAAAAAGATATATCTAACTTCTTCATTTCTTCATTTTTCAACCTCTTTCAGCGAGAGTTTTCAATACTCCATGAATCGTTTGACCACCCGATTGAAGAGCAGAAACAACCCTTTTGGCAGGCGATTGCAACAAAGCAATAACGTCGCCAATAAGTTCATTTTTACTCTTAATAGAAACCAGTAAATCAAGATTTTCGGCTCCTACGTAAAAACCTTCTTGCACATAAGCCGCTTTTAGTTTGGGAATATCCGTTCCTTTAGCAAATGTTTTAATCAACTTGGCGGGGCTATTGGCATTGTTCGAAAACATGATGGCCGTATTTCCCTTCAAAGCTGGAATTAACGCGGAAAAATCTCCTTCTACTTCTTCTAAGGCTTTCTTAAGCAAGGTGTTTTTTACAACAACTAATTTAATATCCTCTTTGTTACACTCTCTTCTCAAACTGCTTGTTTTTTTTGCATTCAGCGTTGCAATATCAGTTAAATAGAAGTTTGCGTATTGGCCTATAATAGTAGCAATTCCTTTGATAACAGTTGATTTATCTTCCTTTCTCATAATTCAATTTCTTTAAATTTCATCTACTGATTTCGGATCTACTTTAAGACCCTGACTCATCGTACTCGAAAGATAAACACTCTTAACATACGTACCCTTCGCTGCAGTAGGTTTCAATTTGATAAGTGTAGCGACGAACTCTTTAGCATTCTCGCGAATTTGATCTGGGCTAAACGACACTTTACCAATAGAAGTATGAACAATTCCGGCTTTATCGACTTTGAAATCAATTTTACCTTGTTTTACTTCCTTCACGGCAGTTGCTACGTCGTTAGTGACAGTACCGCTTTTTGGATTAGGCATCAAACCGCGCGGCCCTAAGATTCTACCCAAAGCGCCGATTTTACCCATAATAGCCGGTTGTGTGATGATCACATCCACATCCGTCCATCCGCTTTTGATTTTATCAATATATTCGTCTAATCCCACATAATCGGCTCCGGCCGCTTGAGCGCCCGCTTCCTGATCGGGAGCACATAATACGAGAACCTTCACTTGCTTACCTGTTCCATGAGGCAATGAAACCACGCCTCTCACCATTTGGTTAGCTTTACGGGGATCAACACCTAAGCGCACGTCGATATCAACGGATGCATCAAATTTGGTTGTTGTAATATCTTTTACCAAACCGGAGGCTTCTTTCAGTGTGTAAATTTTCCCTGCTTCAACTTTGCTCAAAGCTAACTTCTGATTTTTTGTAAGTTTACTCATCTCTTGAAGTTTTTTAATTATTTACAGGGAATGTCCCTTTTACTGCTATACCCATGCTGCGCGCGGTTCCTGCAACCATTTTCATAGCCGATTCCACTGTGAAACAGTTCAAGTCCGACATTTTGTCTTCTGCAATGGTCTTTACCTGTTCCCAGGTAATTTCGCTCACTTTTTTACGGTTAGGCTCTGCAGAACCACCCTTCACTTTGGAAGCTTCCAGCAGTTGGATTGCTACGGGCGGATTTTTTACGACAAACTCGAAAGACTTGTCAGCATAGTAAGTGATTACCACAGGCAATACTTTTCCTGACTTGTCTTGGGTTCGGGCATTAAATTGCTTGCAAAACTCCATAATATTGATCCCTTTTGAACCTAAAGCCGGCCCTACCGGGGGGGAAGGATTGGCTGCTCCTCCTTTAATCTGTAATTTTATTTGTCCAGCAATCTCTTTAGCCATTGTTTTGTAAATTTAATTTATAAACACTTTGGGAGGTAATAAAAAACGGATTTTTTTATACTCCTCTTTATAAAAAGGAAAGATTCGAAGAGCGTAACCTAATCGAATTATTCTTTTTCGACTTGTAAATACCCCAGTTCGAGGGGACTTTTCCGTCCAAAAATTTTGACCATGATTTTGAGTTTTTTCTTATCCGGATAAACTTCTTCAATCTCACCGTGGAAGCCGGTGAACGGCCCATAATTAATTTTGACGGTTTCGCCAACTATGTAATCAACATCGAATTCTTCGGGTTGTTCTTGCAACTCATCGGCTTTACCCAAGAGCCGGCTTACTTCAGCCGGACGCAAAGGTACCGGATGATTTCCTCCCAGAAAACCAATTATGAAATTGACGTTTTTCAGAAAATGTACCACTTCTCCTACCAAAGCCGCTTCAATAATAATGTAACCGGGAAGAAAAGCACGTTCTTTGTGTACCTTTTTCCCGTTACGATTTTGAATGATCTTCTCAGTAGGAATAATAACCTGTGAGATATATTCTTGCAGATTATTATTTTTGATTTCTGACTCAAGATATTCTTTTACTTTATTTTCTTTACCGTTTACTGCTCGTAGAACATAAAACTTCTTTTCAATTTCAGGCATTTTTTATCCAAAAATTTTATCATAAAAGAATTTCACAGCATTTTCAAAACTGAAGTCGATAACAAATAGCACTACCGCCATAATAAGGGAAGCAATCACAACAACGATTGCGCTATTTGACAATTCCTGTGTCGTAGGCCAAGAGACCTTATATACAAGTTCGTTATAAGATTCTTTAATACTATTAATGATCTTATTCATTTTTTTATTTTGTTACTTGCACGGGTTGAAAGACTTGAACTCTCGACCCTCGGTTTTGGAGACCGATGCTCTACCAACTGAGCTAAACCCGTATATTGAATTAAGAATTATGAAATATAAATTATGAATTATAAATTAATTAAAATACCCCGTATAAATGATAGTATCCATAATTTATAATCCATAATTCTTAATTTTTATAATTCAGAACTTATTCGATAATCTCCGTAATTTGTCCCGCTCCTACTGTACGTCCGCCTTCGCGGATAGCGAAACGAAGACCTTCGCTGCAAGCTACTGGATAAATCAACTCGATAGTGATGGTCACATTATCACCCGGCATAACCATTTCGGTTCCTTCGGGAAGAGTAATTTCGCCTGTTACGTCCAAGGTACGGATGTAAAATTGCGGACGATATTTATTGTGGAACGGAGTATGGCGTCCGCCTTCTTCTTTTTTCAGGATATACACCTCTGCTTTTACTTTTGTATGAGGTTTAACCTTGTTGGGGTGAGTGATTACCATCCCGCGTTTTACTTCATCTTTGTCGATGCCGCGAAGCAACAAACCTACATTGTCTCCAGCTTGACCTTCATCCAAAATTTTGCGAAACATTTCAACTCCGGTGACAACCGATTTTTTACCTGTTGCACCCAGACCGATGATTTGGACTTCTTCACCCGTTTTGATGATACCCGTTTCGATACGACCGGTAGCAACCGTACCGCGGCCTGTAATCGAAAATACGTCTTCTACCGGCATCAAGAAAGGTTTATCTATGTCGCGCGGAGGAAGAGGAATCCATGTATCCACTGCATCCATCAATTCCATTACTTTATCTTCCCATTGAGGTATGCCGTTCAAAGCGCCCAAGGCAGAACCTTGAATGACGGGAGTATTAGTTCCGTCAAAATCGTAGAAATCAAGCAATTCGCGCATTTCCATTTCAACTAATTCCAACATTTCGGGGTCGTCTACAATATCTACTTTATTCATGAAAACCACCAATTTGGGAACGTTCACCTGACGCGCTAATAAAATATGTTCGCGTGTTTGAGGCATTGGACCATCATCTGCGGCAACTACAATAATAGCGCCATCCATTTGAGCAGCGCCGGTAACCATATTTTTTACGTAGTCGGCATGTCCCGGACAGTCCACGTGGGCATAGTGGCGTAAGGCGGTTTCGTATTCTACGTGCGCTGTATTAATTGTAATACCTCTTTCTTTTTCTTCGGGAGCGTTATCTATTGAATCAAAAGACCGTACTTCCGAAAGACCTTTTTTTGCTAATACTGTGGTAATAGCAGCTGTTAAAGTAGTTTTACCGTGGTCGACATGACCAATTGTACCGATGTTAACATGAGGTTTCGATCGGTTGAAATGTTCTTTTGCCATAATTTACTTGTTTCTTTATTTTTGATAAATATTTTTTTGTTAGACAAAATAAAAAAATAATGAAATAAAAAACGATATGTTCATTTATTTCAATCTTTGAATAATCTCCATATTTTTGCGAGCCGGCGCCGAGATTTGAACTCGGGACCTCTTCCTTACCAAGGAAGTGCTCTACCACTGAGCTACGCAGGCAACATTGAGAGCGGAAGACGGGACTCAAACCCGCGACCCTCAGCTTGGAAGGCTAATGCTCTATCGACTGAGCTACTTCCGCAGTTTAATTAAAAATGGAGTTAGTGTTTTCACTCTTCATTTTTAATTCTCAATTCTCAATTTTCAATTTAATTTGTGGGCAGTGATGGATTCGAACCACCGAAGGCGTACGCCAGCTGAGTTACAGTCAGCTCCATTTGTCCACTCTGGTAACTACCCTTATTGTATTTATTGTATTTCAATGATCCGTTTTTCCTATTCAGTTGTGCGAGCCTCTTGTCGGATTCGAACCAACGACCCCGAGATTACAAATCACGTGCTCTGGCCAGCTGAGCTAAAGAGGCAACTCTTTTTGCTAATTACACTCCTTGAATTGGATTCAATTTTAGCGGTTGCAAAAGTACACATTCTTTTTTGAACAACCAAACTTTATATGCCTTTTTTACCGTGATTTTTTTAAAGAAACAATCGAGGAATTGGAATCTGCCGGAAAAAAACAAAATATGCAGTTGTTTTAGATCGCAGAAGCTTTATGAGCCAGCGATTTCAAGTTTTCAAAATATTCTCCTGCCACATTCTTTCCTGTTGCTTGGCGCTTGTCCGTCCAGCTACCCGCTCCTTCATCTACGACAAAAGTTATAGTTTAAACGAACCTTTATCCATTTGTTTTTTTATCTCGCAAAATAACAAATAATTTCCGTGAAAATAAAAAATATGTCGTACTTTTACTTTCAATAGCTGTGTTTTTATATTATGCTTGGACAAATGAATGATATGACTGTCAAAAAAACGATTCCTGTGCTGGGAATGGGTTGCGCTTCTTGCGCCGTGAGAGTTGAAAACATCGTCCGGAATCAGGCGGGAGTAGTGCATGCTGCTGTTAATTTTGCCTCGACGGATTTGATTGTAGAGTATCACCCAGAGACCGTTTCTCCGGAAAAATTGCAGAAAGCCGTTCAAGAAGCAGGATACGACTTGTTTATTGATGAAACGGAAGAAGATTTCTCTGAAGCTTTGAACGAAATCCGGACGAAAGAATTTAATCAGTTGAAATTCAAAGTAATTACTGCTATAATTTTATCCTTGCCGGTGGTAGTTGTCGGAATGTTCTTTATGGATGTTCCATGGGCGAATGGATTCATTGGAATTCTTTCGGCTCCCGTTGTTTTCTATTTAGGAAAAGATTTTTTTATCCACGCATGGAAACAGGCTAAGCGTCGTTCCGCCAACATGGATACGCTGGTGGCTTTAAGCGTTGGAATTGCTTACTTGTTTAGCGTTTTCAATACCTTGTTTCCAGATTTTTGGCGAAAGAGAGGAATCGAACCCCATGTATACTTTGAAGCCTCATGCGTGATTGTTACGTTTGTTTTGTTAGGACGCTTATTGGAAGAAAAGGCGAAGGGAAGCGCTTCATTTGCTTTAAAAAAATTGATGGGCCTGCAATCGAAAACAGTCACAGTGGCGGGCGAGGAGGGAAAGCCGATATCAATTCCTGTTCAAAAAGTGGCGATCGGGGATATCATTTTAGTAAAACCGGGAGAAAAAATAGCCGTCGATGGTTCGGTAATCGAAGGAAGTTCGTATATAGATGAAAGTATGTTCAGCGGAGAGCCCGTTCCCGTATTGAAACAAGTTTCCGACAAAGTATGGACCGGTACAATCAACCAGAAGGGAAGCTTTCGGTTTAAGGCTGAAAAAATAGGCAGCCATACAATGCTTGCGCAAATCATCCGGATGGTACAGGAGGCGCAGAACAGTAAACCTCCCGTACAAAAAATGGCGGACAAAATAGCTGGAATTTTTGTTCCTGCGGTGATGGGCGTCGCATTGATCGCCTTCGTGTTCTGGATAGGGTTGGGCGGCGCTAATGGATTTTCTTACGGTTTATTGGCTTTTGTAACGGTGTTGGTCGTCGCTTGTCCTTGCGCTTTGGGTTTGGCAACGCCTACGGCAATTATGGTAGGAATCGGCAAAGGCGCGGAAAGGGGCATTTTGATAAAGGATGCAGAAAGTTTGGAATTAGCTCCCAAAGTAAATGCCGTCGTATTGGATAAGACGGGAACCATTACCGAAGGAAAACCGGTTGTGACCGATCTGATCTGGTTGGATCAAAAAGAAAGCGGGAAAAATATTCTTGCCGGCTTGGAAAGTCGATCAGAACATCCTCTGGCGGAAGCCATTGTTTCTTATTTGGATGAATTGTCGGCAAATTCTGTTTCTGATTTCGAAAATGTTGCCGGAAAAGGAGTTCGTGGGAGAGTGGAAGGACGGCAATATTTTGTCGGAAGCGGCCGTTGGCTGACCGAAAATAAGATCAAGGTTTCCGACAATTTGTTCAAGGAGGCCGACAGTCTGAAGCGGCAGGCAAAAACAATTGTTTGGTTTGCCGACGATCAACAAGCCTTAGCCCTAATCGCTGTAGCCGATCAGATCAAAGAATCTTCTCCGGAAGCTGTACGTCAATTGCAATCTTATGGAATAGAAGCATATATGCTTACAGGCGATCAGGAGTTGGCTGCCAAAGAAATAGCTAAAAAAACGGGAATCAACCATTACCGATCGGGATGCTTGCCTCAGCAAAAAGCCGACTTTATCAAGGAATTGCAAGATCAAGGAAAAGTTGTAGCCATGATTGGCGACGGAATCAACGACAGTACCGCCCTGGCTTGCGCCGATTGGAGCATCGCTATGGGGAAAGGAAGCGATATAGCAATGGACATTGCACAAGTAACGATTATTTCATCCGATTTGATCAAGTTGCCGGAAGCCATCCGATTGTCGAAACAAACCATTGCCACTATTCGCCAAAATTTGTTCTGGGCTTTCATCTATAATTTGATCGGTATTCCTTTGGCAGCCGGAATCTTGTATCCGATCAACGGATTTTTGCTCAATCCCGCCATTGCTGGAGCCGCTATGGCTTTGAGCAGCCTTAGCGTAGTGATGAACAGTTTGCGAAGCCGTAAAGGCTGATGAGGAAGTTGGAATTCCGTGAAATTAATATTGGTAAAAAAGCGGAGCGCTTATTAGGCATCGACAGGGAACAAATATAACAGGTCGCAATTACTTTCAAGCGCCGCAGATATTATCAAACTGTCATAAAATGTGCGGGAAGTTCTATTCCATAAAAGTTCAACATGGATTTTACCCTGTTCTTCTCACGCGTCAAGTCTCTGCGCAGCGTCAGCCGCATTCGGATGAGAGAA
>WRFY01000090.1 GCA_009783445.1 Candidatus Azobacteroides sp.
TCCATGGTGATTGAGAGGTAACAACTGCTCCATCTCCCGCGGTATAACCACCGTTCGTGTCGTCACTGAGCCAGCGGACACGGAAACCTTCAGTGCCACTTGACGTAACGTTGAACGTCAAATGGTACGTCGCGCCTTGTACGGGCGTGAAAGCTACGCCGTCATCCCCGCCGGTCGACCATGGCCACACGGCGGCGTCGCTACCCAAAATAATGTTCGCGCCCGTCCATTGGTTGTCGTCGGTGGGATCCAATTTGGCAGAAACGTGTACGCCCTTCACATTGTTCGACGCTGGTATAGTGCTTTGTGCAAAAACAAAACCCGCACTCATTACAAGCGCCATTAATAAAAGTACAGTCTTTTTCATGATTAATAATAATTTTTTAAGTAAGTAATAATAAATTTCCATGAATAAATTTCACAAATATAGATACTATGGCAAAAAATGCCATAGTATTTTGTTACAATTTTTTTCGATTTCATAACAAATGCTTGTAAAAAATGATACATGAAACAAATTGGAGCGGATGCAGAAAGAAATAAAAGGGTTGCGAAACTATGTATACGGCAAAATTCCTTTTCAAGCTTTTTATTTGTTGGGGAATGTCGTTTTTTAATTGTTAATTTTTTCCATTTTATAACAGAAAAATGTTTAACTTTGTGCAAAATACGTGCAAAGGAGTCCTCCGAAAATCCTTAAAAGAGTAGGAATAAATGAATTAACTTATTTTTTATCATGAAAACAAAACAATTATGTACGAAAATTTTTCTAATGATCTGCTTTTCTTTTCTTGCAGTTTCATTTTCCAATGCACAAGTCCGGTTCGGCGTTAAAGCTGGATTTAACGCTTCGAGCCTATCAGGGTATGAAAAAGCGGTCACCACATTAGGAGAAAACGCAGAAATAGGGGGGATGCTACCATTTGATGCTTTCTCCGTTAAATACAGACCTGGATTTCATGCCGGCATTGTATCGCAAATCGATTTGGCGCCCAATTTTCTTTTGCAACCCGAATTGCTGTATTCTTTACTGGGAGTTAAAGAAGAAACTTCATTGCTGGGAGTTAAACAGTCCGAAACAGGCTCTTTGCATTACATTCAGCTGCCCGTTTATGCCGCTTACAAATTCAATGTTGGTTTGAATTTGGACCTCATTTTAGGAGCGGGTCCTTATATCGGTTGTGGAATTGCTGGCGATGACGACGCTTTCAAAGATACGTTTACACGATTCGATTGGGGACTGTCGGCTATGGGAGGCGTCCAATACAATAAATTCCAAATAACAATAGGATATGATTTGGGATTAATGGACATGTTTAATATGGATGGATGGAAAACTGCAAAAGATATGTTAGGGCTATCGTCCATTTCCAATCGCAATTTCAAGGTTTCTGTCGCTTATTTCTTTAAATAAACGATTCCTCTTTACCATAATTCAGCCCCCATGAAATTTATTCGCTGTTTTTTTTGCCTAATGAATTCTATGGGGGCTGTATTTTTTTTTGATTTGGACGGAAATCTGATTTTTTACAATACTTTTCTAAGGGCTTTTCTTTCTGCAATCCGTTCATTCAAAATGTCTCTAAAGGCTAAAATAACTTTGACCTCTTTGTCTGTCAAGTCGTCGATTTTTGTTTTCCGCAAAGCGGACTGAAAAATAGTAGAAGAAACTCCTACTCGTTCGCAAGCTTTTCGTACATCTCCTTGTTGATGCTCGGTAGCCCTTCGTCGTCTGATTGATTCTAATTCATCCATAATTTGAGTGATTTTTTTAGTTATTGTTTAAATAATAATTCCTACATTTGCTACTATCTTTGCAAAGAATATGCAAAGAAAACGCACAAGATTTGTTTTGTGTCTATTATTTCCGTACAAATTTATAACGTTTTTTGTTAGAAACCATACGAAAGCAAACATTTTTTATGTAATTATTATACGAAACAAGTTATATGATTGAAAAACAAAAGGATAATATTATCAAATTGTTGAAGGAAAAAGGTAAAAGCAAGCGCGAATTAGCCGCTCATTTAGGCATCCATGAAAATGGAATTAACCGTTTGTTAGATAATCCCAATATTGGCGTGAAGAGACTTGAACAAATTGCCGATTTCCTTAATACAGATATCTCCGTTTTTTTGAAAACAATTTATGCTTTCAAAAACGACGACAACGCTCCCAATGAACTCTCGGACGATCGAGTCGGCGATTACGAACATCCGGACGATTTTATGGTGAAACTTTTGGAAATAATTAAAGGCCAGAAGGAAATATCAGAAATAGAAAGAAAAAACGAAGAATTGCTCTCTAAAATAATGGATATTATCATCGAATCCGCTAAGAAATAACTACCTTTACCCCTTCAATGAACGTCAATTTTGCTGCGTATGGAAATGAAAGTACAATTTGATCATTATAATTGCAACGTCTTCGATTTAACCAGAAGCATATCTTTCTACGATAAAGCTTTAGGATTAAAAGAGAGTCATCGTATAGAAGCGGAGAACGGATCTTACATCATTGTCTACCTGAAAGATGCGGGTTCTTCTTTTTTATTGGAACTTACGTGGCTAAGAGATTGGAAAGAACCTTATCGGTTAGGCGACAACGAACAGCATCTATGCGTAAGGGTCTATGGCGATTACAGCGAAACGCGCCGTTATCACAAGGAAAACGGGTGGGTTTGTTACGAAAATCAGGATATGGGATTGTATTTTATTGAAGATCCGGATGGTTACTGGATCGAGATTCTTCCTGCAAAATCATTCGAATGAAGAAAAAAATAGTTGTTTTGAGCGGCGCAGGAATGAGCGCCGAAAGTGGAATTTCAACTTTTCGGGATGCGGGAGGATTGTGGGAAAATTACGATGTGATGCAAGTAGCGCATATCGACAGTTGGCAGACCAATCGAGATTTGATGCTGAAATTTTACAACGAAAGAAGGAAGCAATTGGCTTCTGTCGAACCCCACGAAGGACACAAGATCATTGCCGAGTTGGAAGCGGATTTTGAAGTGGTTGTGGTTACTCAAAATGTGGATAATCTTCACGAAAGAGCGGGAAGTTCAAATGTCATTCATCTGCACGGCGAATTGACAAAGGCCTGCAGTTCGAAAGATAAAGAATGTGTCGTTGACATTGGCTACAACGAAATTCATCCGGGAGACCAAGCGGCCGATGGTTCGCAACTTCGTCCTTTTATTGTTTGGTTCGGCGAAGCTGTTCCTGAAATTGAAAGAGCGGCATTCGAAGTTTCTCAGGCGGATATCCTTATTATTGTCGGAACTTCCATGCAAGTGTATCCGGCAGCCGGTTTAATTCATTACGCTCGTCGGGGAATTCCCATTTATTTGATCGATCCGGCGGAGGTAAACGTTCCAGCACGTGTAGAAGTGATTCGAAAAACGGCGGGAGCCGGCTTAGCCCTCTTGAAAGAAAAACTGGTTCCTTAAAGAATTAAAAATCTATAATTCTTACTGATTTTTCATACCCAATCGTTTTCGAAACGATACCTTACAAATAATTCCATAGCCTGATATTCGGCCATTCCCAATTTATCATATGCTACGGCGGTAGAAATATTGCGTTCTTCGGCGCGTTGCCAAAATTCTCTGGGATCGGTACCGGGAAAAAGCGGGCGGTCTTTTTGCGACTGATGTTTGAAAATCGCCATCCGTTTGATGCGGCTCTCTTCCGGACTTAAGGGAACAGCCATATCCACTTCTGCAATATCCCATTCTTGCCAAGCGCCCCGATAAAGCCACAGGCGGCAATCTTGAATCCATTCTTCCTCTTTCAACTGTTTCAAAGCCTCCAAAATAGCCAGAAAGCAAACGCGGTGCGTACCGTGCGGATCGGACAAATCGCCGGCGGCATAGATCTGATGCGGTTGAATTTTTTTCAACAAATTGACAATGATATCAACGTCTTCTTTTCCGATGGCTTTCTTTTTGACCGTTCCGGTTTCGTAAAACGGTAAGTCCAGAAAATGCGTATGAGATTCGGTAATACCTAAATAACGGCAAGCCGCTTTGGCTTCACCCCTGCGGATAGCGCCTTTGCATTCGGCAATGGCGTGCAAATCGGGTTGTCCTTGTTTCTTACCCTTGAAGAAGTCAAGTGTTTCCTGAAATACATGGTTCGCTTTTTTCTCATCGAAACCATAAATGGAAGATACGTCCCGCACAAAATCCAGAAATCGGATTACATCGTCGTCGAATACGGCGATATTCCCCGACACTTGATAGGCGACATGCACTTCGTGTTCCTGTTCCGACAAACGGGCTAAGGTTCCACCCATAGAAATAACGTCGTCGTCGGGATGCGGACTGAAAACGACGCAACGCTTGGGATAAGGAACCGCACGTTCGGGACGAGTGCTGTCGTCGGCTTGAGGTTTCCCGCCGGGCCAACCGGTTATCGTATGCTGCAAATCGTTGAAAACTTTGATGTTTATCTTATTTGCTGGCCCAAACTGCGCGACCAGTTCCCCCATTCCATTATCATTGTAATCCCTTTCGGCGAGTTTCAGGATCGGTTTATTCAGTTTTTCGCACAACCAGAATACCGCTCTGCGAATCATTTTGTCGCTCCATTTCACCGTACCGGTAAGCCAAGGCGTTTTGATGCGCGTCAGTTCGGCAGAAGAGGAGGTATCCAGAATGATATGCACATTTTTGTGCTTTTGAAGGATCGACGCCGGAACCATTTCGCTCACCTCTCCTTCTATTACCTTTTTGATGATGCTGGCTTTCCCTTCTCCCCAAGCCATGACAATGATTCGCTTGGCGCTCATAATGGTTTCAAGTCCCATAGTGATGCAATAATTCGGAACATTTTCTTCTCCGAAAAAATTGCTGGCAGCGCTCATGCGCGTACTATAGTCCAAGGTAATCAGCCGAGTTTTGGAATTGAATGCCGACCCGGGTTCGTTGGCGCCAAGTTGTCCCCGTCCGTCCAAACTCAGTAATTGTAAATCAATTCCGCCGGCATCGGCGATTTGTTTTTCGTATTGCTTGCAAAAACCGGCGATTTCAATTTTGGGCAAAGAACTGGGAATCAAATGGATATTTTCAGGAAGAATATCTACCTCGTTGAACAGGTATTCGTACAGGTAACGGGAGTGACTTTGTAATTCGTCTTGTTCCAAAGGATAATATTCGTCGATATTGAATGTCACTACATTTTGAAAACTCAAATTTTCTTTTTTGTGCATTTCCACTAATTTCTCATATACGCTTACCGCCGTAGAACCGGCAATCAGTCCCAAGACACATTTTTCTCCTCTTTGCTTTTTATCCCGAATCAAACGGGCTATTTGTTTAGCCACTAAATCGGAAGCAATCTCTACTTCTCTAAAAATAGATACGGGAAGTTTTTCGTATCGTTTTTCAAAAG
This sequence comes from Candidatus Azobacteroides sp., assembly GCA_009783445.1. GTDB lineage: Bacteria > Bacteroidota > Bacteroidia > Bacteroidales > Azobacteroidaceae > Azobacteroides. The sequence continues at coordinate 5,394 of WRFY01000090.1, forward strand.
TTTCCATTTTTATAACAATCAAATTTATTCTACGCTAATTTCATCGAGAAATAACCAAGCTTTGTATCCGCCGCCTGGTTCTCCTTTCGGAATGATGCCAAAATTTTTCACTGCCGTTTTCAATTTTTTCACTCCTGTTTCCCTTGTTTCAAAAACCGCTTTCGATTTTGTTCTTCGAATTTCATCCTGCCACACTTTTCCAATGCTCCGGTAAGTATCTTCCTCTTGCGAAACCATGCATTCGACGCTCCATGGCGCATAAATCCATTGCGCCGGTTGATGGGTCGATCCGACAGTCACTTTGGTTATGTCGACCGGCGGATCGAATTCAATCGTTACCTCCACATCTCGGCCTTCGTATCCCAGCCATTCGCAGCTCAAAATGGGGTGTTGCTGTCCTTCCACGCAGTCGGTTAAAGTCAAACCGCCATTCCCTTGGTATTTTTCATCCGGTTCACAGCTTAAAGTCACTTTTTGTCCAGCAGCTTTATTGGCTATGAACGATTGAGAATAAGCGCCGCACAACGGTTTTCCGTTTTTCTCCGGCAGGGCGCTGACGCTTAGAGGCGATTTTCCCAACTCGATCGGATGCGTATAAAGCGGGCTGTGAACCGTTGCATTCGTTCCATCGGTTGTATAATGAATTTTGGCTTGAGGATCGGCCGTTTGCAAATTTAGTTTTAATTTTCCATCCTCTGCGAACCGATTATCCGCAACATTGTAATAAGCTCTCGAATAATTAATTCCCATCAAATCATAACGTTCGAAAAGGGCAGGCAACCGTTGCTGGAAGCGCTCGTAATTTTTCTTTTCCGGCGGCAACCAAGCTATTTCGGCCAAAGCGGCAATGCGAGGGAAAATCATGTATTCCCGTTGTTGCCGATTCGGCATGTATTCCGTCCATACATTGGCTTGTACGCCTAAAATATGCTGGGCTTCCAAAGGGGTCAGTTCGCTGGGGATCGGGTCGAAATTGTAAACCGTTTGGATGGGCAGATATCCGCCGATAGCCAAGGGTTCGCTGGGTTGTTTCGATTGGTAATAGTCCAGATAAAGAGCGGTATAGGGAGTCATGATTACATCGTGTCCCTTTCGCGCAGCCTCCATTCCGAAAGATGTTCCGCGCCATGCCATTACCGTAGCATGGACAGGCAGTTCGCCGCCTTCGGAAATTTCGTCCCAACCTATCAGTTTTTTTTCTTTGCTTTCCAAAAAGCGAGCTATCCGCCGGATAAAATAGGATTGCAATTCATTTTCGTCTTTCAATTTTTCAGCTTTTATTCTTGCCTGACAGATAGGACATTTTTCCCATCGTTCTTTCGGGCATTCATCGCCTCCAATATGGATATAAGGATAAGGGAACAAATCGGCCACTTCCTCGAGAATGTCTTCCAAAAAGCCGAATGTTTCTTCGCGCGTACAATACGCCTCCTTGAAAACGCCCCACAATCCTTCTACCGCGAAAGGACCGCCAGTACAAGAATATTGGGGATAGGCAGCTAATGCCGCGACAGCATGTCCGGGCATCTCAATTTCGGGCAGGATGTTGACAAAGCGCTTTTGCGCATAATTGATGACTTCTTTGATTTCTTGCTGAGTGTAATATCCCCCTACGCGCGTGGAATCCCATCGGTGGGGATATTCGTCAGCACGTCCAATAACGGTTCGCTGACGGTATCCGCCTGTTTCAGTCAGTTTCGGATATTTTTTGATTTCTATCCGCCAGCCCTGATCGTCTGTTAAATGCCAATGCAAGGTGTTGATTTTCAGCAAAGCCAATTGGTCGATATAGTGCATCACTTCTTCCTTGGGCGCGAAATGACGACTTACATCCAAGTGCATTCCACGATAGGAGTAGCAAGGGGTATCTTCAATTTCACAGTAAGGAACAGCCCAACGCACCTGGTTTTGCTTCGTTTTATTTTCGATAGCAGCCGGCAACAATTGACGAAGGGTCTGCGCGGCATAAAAAAAACCAACCGGTTTTTTGGCTTCCACCGTAATTTTTTTCTCCTCTATTTGCAACCGATAACTTTCGTCGGCAGGCAAATGTGGATTTAGCAGGCAAACAATCTGGCTGAACTTTTTGTCATCAGCCGTTTTCAATTCAATACCTGCAGCCGTTTTAAGCCGTTCGATCAGAATAAAAAACGATTCGGACGCTTCTTTGCTCAGGTTGGGATCGAAAAAGAGACGCGTTTGTTGATCAAAAACAAACTGTTTGGAGGCCGTTTTTAGGTTCAGGGGTTCAGGAATCAGATGGTATTGATTCGTTTGCGTAAATTGGCAGGAGGATTGCAGTAGAAGGACAACAATAAAAATAACTAAATTAAATGCTTTCATATCTTTGTCTTTTTACTCTCTCTGCAAAGATAGGTTTTTCCCCGCAATATTCAATTTTTAGCGGTTGATTCTTTTGAAGGGCATACTGAATTCCTATCCTTTTTATCGACAAAAACCTTTCATTGGTCGAAATTCTCCGCTTGTACAACGAATCAGCATTGGAAAGGCCAAAAATTCCGATTACTTTTGCACTACAAGTTTAATTTTAAAAAAGTACAGGTATGAAAAAAATTGTAATTGGAATTCTCATCATGATGCTGGGAGTTTTTTTGTTATTCAATAATATGGGGTTTTTCAATCGCGAAGTTTACTCCATTGTTATTTCGTGGCCGATGCTGGTCGTCGCTATCGGAACTGTTCTCTTATTCGACAGACCATCCGACCATAAAAGCGCAGGTACGGCCTTGATCATTATTGGCGCTTTGTTTTTGATGCCCAAAATATTTGATGTAAATACGGGCGGCCTTATTGTGCCTCTGTTAATAATTGCAGCCGGTCTGTTTTTTGTAATCAAATCCGTAAGACGGAGAAACAACGTCGATTTTTTTTTAAGTCATCGCAGTAAACGTCATTATAACCGCCAATCATTCTTTGATGAAACGGTTTCGGACGAAGAGGGTTATATCAGAAGAGAATATGTATTTGCAGGTTCGAAAGAAAAATGGGGCAACAGTAAAGTGAACGGCAAGATAAAAAGTGTAGAGATTGATGCCATTTTTAGCGGCGTAGAAATTGATCTTACCCAAACAGAATTGTCGGACGAAGTAGAAAACGTTTCTATCAAAGTATCGTCCGTTTTTAGCGGCGTAACGCTTTACGTACCGGAAGAATGGAAAATAATCGTTCAAAAAAACGGCGTTTTCGGCGGTTTTAACGACAACCGGCCGCGCAATATTATGCAAAGCGCCAGCAGCAAGATAGTCATTTTAGAAATAGACGCAATATTTGGAGGTGGTGAAATAAAGTGCTATGAATAATCCCTTTTTGCAATCGAATGCATTCCGTTTCCTTTATGCAGTCATTTGGGTAGCGCTTATCGTTACCCAAATATTTCTGTTGCATTATTTGACGGACGCCCCTTTGCTGTATATTTTTTGCGATTCTTTTATTTGCAATATATTACAAGCAATTTGTATGCTTGCATTGTGGTATCCGGCTGCATATTATCGGAATGCAATCAATATTCCGTTGTTTCTATTGTTCCATTTATCTTTAGCGATCCTTTCTTTTAGCATTTGGTTGGGAGCTGGCTTTCTTCTGACTACTATTTTTTTACCTCCCGATTGGGCTTATTCCAGTTTTTTCCTGCATTTACTTCCAGTTCGGATTTTTTTTGGCATACTCATTTACGTTCTTTTTATTTTGATTTACTATTTATCTATAAGCCTGTCTGAAATAAAGGGGAAAAAGGAACGAATCAAAGAAATGGAAGCCAGCGCGTCTACCGCTTCAGTAGAAAAACTCACGCGGATAAGCGTTAAAAAAAAACAGGAAATCCACTTCATATCGGTAAATCAAATCCATTACATTGAAGCAAACGGCGATTATGTATTAATTCACACAGCAGATAATAAATATTTGAAAGATAGGACAATGAAATATTGGGAAACGCATTTGCCAAGCGATTTGTTTGTGCGGATTCATCGTTCTTTCATTGTCAATGTAGAACATATCTCCCGTATCGAATTGTATGAAAAAGAAATGTACAAAGTATTGTTGAAAAATGGAAACAGCCTGAAAGCCAGCATTGCAGGTTATAAACAGCTAAAACAGAAAATGCTTTTGTAAGAGAAGCGTCGATTTTTATCTGAAGTTCCATAATTTCAAATTTTTATTTTTTTATTTCTAAAGACGATCCTTTCGAGTTATAATTTGTTTATTTTTGTCGAGAAAATAAAGCGGCGTGAATTAATTAAAATAGAAAAATGAAAAATTTTGCAAGCGATAATAATTCTGGCGTTCATCCGCAGATCATGGAAGCGATCCAGAAAGCCAACGAAGGTCATGCCATTGCTTATGGCGGAGATGAGTGGACAAGGCAAGCCAGCGACAGACTAAAGGAAATTTTTGGCGAAGAGGTAGAACCTTGTTTTGTTTTTAACGGGACGGGAGCGAATGTAGTGGCGCTTCAAACGATGGTTCGTCCGTTTCATTCCATTATTACGCCCGCCACCGGACATATCAATGTGGACGAATGCGGCGCTCCGGCCAAATTTACTTCTTGTATGATCAAGGAAGTCCAGACAAACGACGGCAAACTGACCGTCGAGTCGGTTCTATCCGCATTGCATGGATGGAACGACCAGCATCATTCGCAGCCTAAAGTGATTTATCTTTCGCAAGCAACGGAATGGGGTACCGTTTATACTCCCGATGAATTGAAAGCAATTTGCGATCTGGCGCATACCTACCGCATGTACGTCCATCTCGATGGATCGCGCTTGGCGAATGCCTGCGCTTATTTAAATTTATCCATGAGAGCCTTGTCGCGCGATTGCGGAGTGGATATTCTCAGCTTGGGAGGAACCAAAAACGGCATGATGATGGGAGAAGCCGTCTTAGCTTTTCGTCCTGAATTGAGCGAGTATCTGAAGTTTTACAGGAAACAATCGGCACAACTCTATTCCAAGATGCGGTATCATTCTGTACAGTTTTTAGCATATTTGGAAAACGATTTATGGTTGGAAAATGCAAGGCACGCCAACCAAATGGCCGTTTTGCTGGCTGAAAAAATAAAGGAATTACCGGGTATTTTTCTTACTCAACAAGTGGAATCCAATGCCGTATTTCTTTGCATGCCCCAGCGTATCATAGAGCAAATGCGGGAAACGTATTTTTTCTATACATGGGACGAATCTCGCCACGAAGTTCGTTTGGTTTGTTCGTGGGATACAACAGAAGAAGATGTAAACGCTTTCGTGTCTTTGCTTGCTTCTACTATTCATGCCTCTGAATATTGGCTGCCTTGAATAATTACTGTTTTCTTTTCGGTATCTGCACAAACAAGTCAAAACGCCGTAAAAACCATTCACGTAGGAATAGCTCTCTGCGGTAATATAATTGGAACGCAGATGACGCTGACGGTACAGACAGATATAAGCGAATTTTTTATTTATTATCCGCGAACATGCGTATCGTCAGCGTCATCTGCGTTTTTATCGTCTGCGTTCCAAATAACTATTTACTCGCTTGCTTTTTTTGCTTTTTTGCTTGTATTTCGTATGCAATTGGCGCGGCTATAAATAAGGAAGAGAGCGTACCAATGATAACGCCTAATACCATGGCGAAAGAAAAACTCCGGATGGATTCGCCGCCAAAGAAGAAAATAATCAACAAGACCAGCAAGGTACTCATAGACGTATTGAACGTTCGGTCTAAAGTAGAATTCAAAGCGCCGTTGAATATCTCAAATTTACCCCTCTTCGGATACAAATGGGTATATTCCCGCACGCGGTCGAAGATGACCACTTTATCGTTGATCGAGTACCCCACTACCGTAAGAATAGCTCCGATAAATGTTTGATCGACCTCCAGCGAGAACGGCACAAACCCCCATAAGATGGCGTACATCCCCACTATAAACAAGGCATCAAACGACAAGGCTACAATGGAAGCCACCGAATAAGATAAATCTCTGAATCGTAATAGGATATATAATCCAATCGCTATCACGGAGAATAAAATAGCCCAGATCGCTTTTTGTTTCAAATCGTCGGCAATACTTGGTCCCACTTTACTCGAACGCTGGATATAATTTTCTATAAATTGTTTGGAAGTCGTGCCTTCCGGCAAAAGGGTTTTTAAACCTTCATACATTTTTATCTGAATGATGCTGTCCACCGAAAGATCCGAAGAATTGATCATATAGTTGGTAGAAACTCTCACTTGATTCGCCGTTCCAATCGTGATGACGCTGGGCGTATGATTTTCAAAATAAGGATCTAACAATTCTTGAGCGCCTACCGTATTGACCGGTTGATCGAACTTGATAATGTAATTGCGTCCGCCCGTAAAGTCGATTCCCTGGTTCAATCCCCGAAGTATAAATACGGCTGCATAGATAATTGCAATACTGCCTACCACCGTATAAAGCAGTTTTAATTTTTTCAAAAAGTCAAACTGCGGATTTACAAGGAAATTTTTGGATATCTTGGTAAAAAACACCAAGTTTTGCAACTTGCCTTTCGACAACAACGTTTCATAAGTCAAACGAGTCAAGAAAACAGCCGTAAAGAAAGAAACCACAATCCCGATGATCAATGTGAATGCGAAACCACGAATCGGGCCTGTACCAAACAACAACAGGATAACCCCTGTAATAAGAGAGGTCAAGTTGGCGTCGAAGATAGCTGAAAAGGCTTTTCCATATCCTTCTTCTACCGCATTCTTCAATGTTTTACCTCCCCGCATTTCTTCTTTGATGCGTTCGTAGATCAACACGTTGGCATCTACCGCGAGAGCAAGCGCCAATACGATACCGGCAATACCCGACAGCGTCAGTACGACATGGAACGAGGCCATTACCCCCAGCGAGAAAAACAGGTTCAATAGCAAAGCGCTGCTGGCAATTACTCCCGGCTTCCAACCATACACGACGATCAGATAAAGTATCAAGATAACCAAGGCAAAAAGGAATGATATGAACCCTTGATTGATAGCCTGCTGTCCTAATGAAGGCCCTACAATTTCTTCCTGGACGATTTTGGCCCGCGCCGACATTCTACCGGATTTCAAGACATTCGCCAAGTCTTTAGCGTCTTCGGAAGTGAAATTCCCCGTAATTTGAGAAGAGCCTCCCGTGATTTCCTGATTTACTGTTGGAAACGAATATACTACATCATCCAGAACGATTGCAACTGCTTTACCGACATTGTCTTTGGTCAAACGCGCCCATACCTTCGCGGCTTCGCTTTTCATCGTCATGCTGACTTCGGCCTTCGATGTATATTGGCTAAAATGGTCGGAAGCATCCTGAATCACATCTCCGCTCAATACTGGCTTGGGTTTACCATCGATATAGTTAACTTTCAAAGCTATTAATTCATAATTATCGCTTCCTGCTCTACTCGGCTTTACCGTCCATTTGAGGCTGATTCGGTTGGCGTCGAGCAAGGTTTTTACTTTTGAATTGTCGAGATAGGAATTGATCTTGGGAATTTCATTCTTTCTAACGGATGCCACCACGCAAGACTGATAGGTTTGAGCAGGATCCAATCCCATCAACGCGAGCAAAGGCCATTGCGAATTTTCTGCCGCTATTTCCCTTGCTTCATCCTCATTGACCAGAGTAGAATCGTTGACTGGCTGGCCGCTAATGGAATCAGTGGGTTGCGCCGTCTTTTCAGGCGCCGGAAGATTCGCCGCATTGCCCTTCTGCTGATGCGCATATTGAATAGAATCGCGGATAATGTTATTCGCCGCAATCAATATTTGATGGATTTCGTCTTCCGTATATGTTTCCCAAAATTCGAGATTAGCTGTTCCCTGCAATAAATTTCGTACCCGGTCGGGCTCTTTCACGCCCGGAAGTTCAATGGAAATCAAGCCTTCTCGGTCGAGTTTTTGAATATTGGGAGCAACCACGCCAAACTTATCAATACGATTGCGAAGTACATTAAAAGAATTGGCGTATGCGCTCTTGAGTTCATCCCTCAAAATCGCCAATACTTCATCGTTTGAACTTTGCGGACGAATTTTATCCTTCAATTCATAGGTGCCGAAAATAACCGATAATTTTGCATTGGGATCCAACTCTTTGTAAGCGCTGGCAAACGCAGAGATAAAATCGTTCTGACCCTTATTTTGAAGTTCGGTAGCTCTCGCAAGCGCTTGGTTGAAAACAGGATCCTGATTATCGTCGGAAAGAGCTTTCAGTACGTCTGCCGCCGCAATTTCCATGATTACGTTCATACCTCCTTTCAGGTCAAGACCCAAATTGATTTCCATAGCACGGCATTGTTCGAGGGAATAACCCATCCAAACTTTTTTCTTGGCTAATGAATCAAGATATTGATTCTCCAAAGCCGGGACATCTCCCGCATATTCTTTTGCCTGTTTATAATATTTGTTCGTCACAAAGGTAAATGACAAATAAAATACACTCACCAAAGTAAGTGCAATAGCAAGAAACTTGATTAATCCTTTGTTTTGCATTTGTTTTTTATTTTATTTTATTTTTAACATTATTAAGCGATGGGTCTGTTTTTCAGGCGACAAATATAGTCTTTTTTGTAATATTTCCCAAATAAATTCTTAATAAGGGCTAAATCTTTTTTCATAAGGTCGTATTACCGGCTGAATTGTTTATCTTCATGCGAAAAAACTTGTAAAACTCATTGAAGCGGTTTAATTTTGCGAGAATTTAAAAACGGAGTAATCACTATCAAAATCACCAGCCTATGTCAAAAGTTTATTTTACAGATATGCGGGCGAAAGCCGGACACAGTTTATTGGACAAACTTGAATTATTGATCCGAAGGGCAGGCATCGATCAAATCGATTTCAAGGATAAATTTACGGCTATCAAAATTCATTTTGGCGAACCGGGTAATCTGTCGTATATTCGCGCCAATTATGCGGCAAAGTTGGCGAAGTATCTTTTATCCAAGCAAGCGAAGCCCTTCTTAACCGATTCAGGCACTTTGTATTCGGGAGGACGATCGAACGCAATCGATCACATTCGAAGCGCTTTTGAAAACGGATTCAATCCGGTAGCCGTTCCTTGTCCCGTAATTATTGCGGATGGTCTGAAAGCCATTGATTATAAGGAAATACCTTTGAATTTGAAACACAGCAAAACGGCCAAAATTGGAGCCGCCATTGCCGAAGCCGATATTGTTATTTCCATGAATCATTTCAAAGGACATGAACAAACAGGGTTCGGCGGCGCGTTGAAGAATCTCGGCATGGGTTCGGCTTCTGCCGCCGGAAAATTGGACATGCATTCTTCTTCCCAACCTGTCATCGATCCGTCGATCTGTACTTCGTGCGGCCAGTGCGTAAAATATTGCGCGTCTGAGGCCGTTCATTTGAACGCACAAAAAAAAGCAGAAATAGACTACGCTCGATGTGTGGGATGCGGGCAATGTGTGGCTGTTTGCCAATCCGGCGCTGCGCAACCAGTCTGGAATGATTCGACCGATCGGTTGAATCTTAAAATTGCAGAATATGCCTTTGCCGTATTGAAAGACAAGCCGAATTTCCACATCAATTTCATCATGGATATTTCCCCCAACTGCGATTGCTGGGGGTGCAACGATGCCGCTATTGTTCCGAATATCGGGATGGCCGCCTCTTTCGATCCGGTTGCTTTGGATAAGGCCAGCGTGGATTTGGTGACAAAAGCCGGCGCGAATCCCAATACCGTTCTCGATGTACACAACCAAGGCGAATGGCAGAATGTGGATAAATTCAAACTCATTCATCCCCATACCGATTGGTATGTCGGATTGAAATATGCTGAAGAAATTGGCTTGGGAAGCCTAAACTACGAACTCATTACCGTATAAGATTTTGGAACGCGGATGACGCAGATAGGACAGATAAACGCGGATTTTTTATTTTTTATCTGCGTTTATCCGTTTTATGCGCGTCATCTGCGTTTTTATTCATCTGCGTTCTTATTCAGTTTTCCTGTTTTTCCACAAGGGAAGAAGAGAATAAACCAAAGCGCCTATAAATCCCAACAGCATAACCAAAGATGCAATTGAGCCGATCTTGTTCAGCAAATTGTATGTATCCGGTTCAAAACGGAACTCAATCGAATGATTTCCAGCAGGTACATTCATGGCTCTCAAAATCCAATTGACGCGATAGTGGTCGGCCGGTTTTCCGTCGATAAATGCTTTCCATCCATGCGGATAGTAAACTTCCGAAAAAACGGCAATTTGAGGAGAAGACGAATTGGACTTATATTCCAATATATTTGGCTTATAATCAATTAGTTGAATAGAGTCGCTTTCCGCTGGTTTTTCAGTCGGCTGCATTACCTGAGCGGCAAATTTTTCATCAATTGCCGCCGTAATCAAGGGATTAATCCGGTTCAGCGCTTCAATTTCGCTGTTGGCATTCGCGACAAACAGCACGCTATCGACAAACCATGCATTTCCATCGGCATACATATTAATCAACGGCGGTTGATCCGCATGATAAATAATGTATTTTGCATTCAACATGTCCAAAGTCGGCGTTTGCCGGAAAACATCGCGTAAATCTTCCAAGGAAGTAGCTTCCTGAAATGCCGAAACAATTGTTTTGATTTCATTCATTAACCGGTGGTCAATCAATTCCTGGTATCTCCTCAATTTTGCGCCGTGATAGCCTCCGATGGATTTATGAAAATAGGAAGTATGGGCTTCGCTGAATGTACTTTGCGTGAGGTTCAATACTCGGTAGGAAGGCGAATGATCCTGCAAGATATATTCGTCCGCCGCTGTTTTTTTGTAGGCTTCGGTATGTTTTTGTTTGGTAAACGAAGCGTCGTTCAAGTATCGTTTATCCACTCCCCATAAGTCGACAGTTACCAATACCAGCATTCCGATACCCAGCGCTAACCATCCGTTTTTCTTGTTGGAAGTCTGAATAAAATAAAAAATCAGTCCGCCGGCTAATAAAATAAATACCAACGAACGCAAAGCGTCGGACGAAGCCATGGCTTTCCGATCGGCTATCAAAGCGTCGATCAATTGAGGAATTTGAAATTGTTCATCTCGGGAAGATGTAAAATTCAAAAATGTTCCCGGCATCACCCACAAAAGCAAGCAAATACCACCCGTAAGAATAAGCGATCCGATTAGCGATTTTTTTAACCAAGCAGCCTCTATCTTTTCATCCGCTATTTGCTTCAATCCCCAAAAGCCCACCATGGGAAATATCAAGTTGGGAATAACCAAAGCAGTAGAAGGCACGCGAAATTTATTGTACAAAGGCAAATAATGAAAAATAAATCGGTTGAATGCAATAAAATTTTCTCCCAGCGACAGGAATATAAAAAACAAACTTATGCCCAGAAGCCACCATTTGAGCGGATTTTGGATGATAAATATTCCTAAAACAAAGAGAAAACAAACAACTGCGCCGAAATAGACCGGTCCGGCGGTGAAAGGTTGGTCGCCCCAATAAGTGGGCGCTCTAAAGTTTTTTCCGACTCGGCCTCCCATCGATTTGTAGGTTTTGTAAAAATGAGAATCGGAGTCTAAAGTTTCTCCCGAAGAGCCTCCATACGCACCCGGAATTAATAAAGTGATCAATTCGCCTTTCCCCAGACTCCAGGCAAAAGCATAGTCCATATCTAACCCCGAAGAAGGTTTATTGCCTATTTCTTCGTTGGAAAGGGTCAATTCCGATGGGCCTCGCATGCTTTCCTTGCTTATTTCGTAGTTGGAATATAAATTACCCAACGAAGGCAGGACGGAAATGAGGATCGCAACAATCGCGCATAGCGTTATTTTCACCCAAGGAGCATATTCTTTTAATTTGAATTCCTGAACAGATAAGCCGATAAAAAACAATACGGAAAAAAGGGTCAAATAATAACTGATCTGAAGATGGCTGTTCATAATGGAAAAACAGGCTCCCAAGCAAAGCAAAATCGTTCCCCACAACCAATTTTTACAGAATAGCAAAATCATTCCAGCCACAGTAAGAGGCATATAAGCAATCACATACATTTTAGTAATGTGCCCAACCATGACGATGATAAAATTGTAGGAGGCAAATGCGAATGCAATGGAACCGGCAATTGCCAACCAGCGTTTGACCCCCATTACGCACATCAGAATATAAAAACAGATGAGCGCGACGAGAATCATACTGGCGCCCATATAATCGATGCCCACAATGGGTTTATCCAGATACGACAGATAATTAGGAGGATTTCCATACATAAAAATATTGTAGGCGGGCATTCCAGAAAATGCCGATCCCGTCCAAGCCGATTTACCTCCCTCTTTTTGATAATACTGAGTCAATTCTTCCCCCATTCCATAAGTGTTTTGCATATCGTCCTGTTGAATGACTTTTCCCTGAAAGAGGCTGGGAGCAAAATAAATGCTTATGAGTACCATAAATATAGCAATGGCTATAATATGAGGTATGGATTTTTTTACAACAACGTTCATATTGAAAGTAATGAATAATATAATAAAAGTTATACTGTTTATACGAAAATCATTTATAAATAAGCGCTTGCAATTGTATCAAGCATTGGATGCATCATATAGTAACCGTCCTCCTATATAAGTTTGTTTTACTATTAAATCGTTCAGATTATTTACAATAATGCAATCGGCAGGATCCCCTTCGCGCAAGATGCCAACCGGCAGTTGATAATGATGAATAGCATTGCTTGAAACAGATTTCAACAAAGGAAAGAAATGAAGGCCCTGATCCAAGCCTTTCTTAAAAGTATGAAACAGGTATCCGGCTTGCAAATCGGCAGAGTTGTCCACGTCTGCACAAAGCATAGTCATAGAGGGATATTGATCAATCAAAGAATAAAGGGTTTCAAAATTTGCAGCCGATCCGCCATCCCGAATTAAAACTTTCTGCCCTAAATTTATTTTTTTCTCTGCTTCCCGGATGTCGAAACATTCCTGTTCGGCATCAGCGCCTAAGAAGAATTTAAAACCGCTGCTCTCTCCGTTGGCGATACGATCGTCTAATCCTACCACTCCCATTGGATCAATCATTTCATCCGAATCGATTACGGCCGCTACCACTCCCCGTTTTACAGCTTCGGCAGCAAACAGCGAAGGGGTCGGCATTGTACTTTTCATGCGAAGATGAGCGTCGACTAATCCCGGAAGGATATAATGGGTTTCGGGTACCGAACACCGCTCTATGATCTGGATCACTCCATTATTCTGAACGAGGTTACTTCGCTGGCCTTGCAACCTCCTCGCCGCGATATAGATTCGCCCCGCATAAATTTCCTCGTTTTCTACATCTACAATATTTCCGCCGATCACAAAAGGTTCGTCCAGCAAACCAAAAAAAACTTCTTCCTGCAAATGATAAATCGGAGAAACAGTGTACGGATCTGTTTTTTGAATTTCTATAGCCATATATTTTCTTTTTTCTGTTTTTTTATGTGATCCTCGCTTTGAAGAAGACTGAAAGTGCAAATATACATTTTAAACTCGTCCCTTCAAGCATTTGGCTGTATAAAATCGAAGAGCAAACCAAAAATGACGAATTTGAGTCGGAATTTTGCCATAGTTGTCGCACATAATCCGGTAACGTTCCTTCAATGATTCTTTTCGATTGGCGGCGCTCAAGCCCGCTTCCAAAAACTGCGACAAGATCAGATGCGTATTGAGTACGGTATTGGCTTGTTTCAGGCAACGGATGCACCAATCGTAGTCGGCGGTAAACCGGTATTGCAAATCATATGGTTCGGCTATGGTTCGCTTCACAAGAAACGATTGGTGGCAAACCAGCATCCCCATGCGAAAACTTTTCCAGGATAGATTTTGGGGCGCTTTCAACCGGCGCATGCCCATCGAATCGCCTTGCGCATTGACTATTTCGGTTTCTCCATAAATGACGTCTGGCCGATCATCTGCAAGTCTATCTACTATTTTCTGAACCGTATCGTCGGAGTAAATCGTATCGCCTGCATTGATAAACCAGACATAATCGCCGGAAGCCAGTTTCAGCCCTTTGTTCATTGCATCGTAAAGCCCCCGATCCGGTTCGCTGATCCAGCGGGTAATGGCTGACTCATATTCTTTTACAACCTCTAAGGTTTCGTCCGTAGAATTTCCGTCGACAATAATGTATTCAATGTGAGGATACGTTTGGGAAACAACGCTTTGAATGGTACGTTCGATCCAACGGGAAGCATTGTAAGTAACCGTGATAATGGAAAAAAGCATACTATATCTTAAATGGGTTTTCTTAATACATAAAAAATACTGGTTGGAGATATTCGCTGCATCTTATTTATTGGATGATAATGGATGTTGAACGCCAATAAAGAAGATAAGAACCGATCGAAATACAAATACGGCCACGAATCCGCATTCATTTTTGGAAAAGTTCTTTTGAAAAAAGAAGTCATGCAATAATAATAATGCTTCTGAACTATATCCATTCCGTTTTGATTGATGATTTTTAATAAATAGTCTTTAGGAATTCCTCTTTCATTCGCGGTCAATCCGGAACGTTTGTTTCTCCAATCGCCCATAGAATGAATAGGTTCGCGCAACAAGATATATCCATCGGGTTGTAATACCCGAAACAGTTCTTTCAGAACAAACGACACATTGGGAATATGATGCAAAGCATCGAAACAGGTTATTAGATCAAACGAATGATCCGGGAATTCAATCTGTCCGTCTTTATGGGGAGATTGATATTCAGGAATTAATTTTTCTCCTATTTTTAAACTTCGCGTCTGGATCGACGATTCAATGATAGTCAATTTTTCGATCTTATCTATGATCGGTAAAAATTCGTATCCCCACGACGCGCCAAATCCCAAAGCATGATGAAAGGTTTCTTGATTTTGCAGATAACGGTATCCATATAATGTATTCAAATGATGAAATTCATACAATTGGCCATTATTTATTTTCATTCCGTACATATTGGCAAAGGCCTCCGCTTCCGTACAATACCATTGTTCGATTTCTTCCGGTGAAAAATTATCGCCATAAAGAGATTTTCCTTCAAAATAGGGATATTGATCTTTCCTCATAAAATTGCATTTATTCATTGATTCTTTTATCTTTTTTTACAGCCAACACAAAATATTCCTTGCGATGTTCCGTACAGGGCATTGGCATAATTGAGCCATTAATTTCATACGGATTGTTGATATAAATGAATATACTGTTTAGCTATCGCATCTTCTGAATAACAATCCAGAACTTTCTGACGGGCTTGATGCGAAAGACGTTCATAATTTGCTTCAAAAAGCGTCCAGTAGATGCCTTGCGCTAAATCTTCAGTCGATTGGTACTTGGCCACATACCCGTTTATTTTATGATCAATCATTTCAGAAATTCCCCCCGCTTCAAATCCAATGCAAGGAGTTCCGCACGCCATAGATTCCATAATCGTATTAGGTAAATTATCTTCCAAAGAAGGAATGACAAAAGCGTCTACCGACGAATAAACGTCCGCTAATTCGGATTCGCTCGAAATATAATGCAGGGTATGAATGGTTATTTTCAGGGCTGAAAAAAATGCTTCCTCTCCTTTTCCCATCCAGACGATTTCGACTTTATGCGCCAATTCGGGATGTTTTTTGAATATCTGCCGACAAGCGTCGATAAAATAGATTCCGCCTTTACGGGTATCGGCAATTTTCGCCGCAGAAAACAAAAGCAAACATTTATCGAGCGGCAATTGCAGTCTTTTCCGCATATCGTTTTTGTCTTTGGGAATGAATATTTTTGTGTCAATAGGATTGGCTATGAAAAGAACAGGCGCGTTTTGGAGAAGAATGCTGCTTTGGGCTTTTTCAGCCATCCAACGACTGCAACCTACATAATGCACGCGATTCAAATTCAATGCTTTTTTTCGGGTAAATATTTTGTAAGACAAATCGTTGGATTTTCCGCGTACCAACATCGGGCAATGGCAACACTGAGTCGTATATTTCTCACAATTTTCCGGATAATGACAAATTCCAGTAGCAGTCCATAAATCATGCATCGTCCAAACAATGGGTTTATTCAACCGAATTAATTTTTCCAAACTCGTAAGCGACAAAAATCCTTGATTGATCCAATGGATGTGAATGAGGTCGGCTTCCTTTACCAACGGATGCGTGGAAATATCAAACCCTGTATTGGCAATGGAAACTTTAAACAAGTTTTTCCGACTAAATCGGTTATGTACAAAAATGACCCACCGCTCCCACAGAAAATTCAATAGCGCGAGTTGTCGTTTGAGAAAAGACGATTGAATGGAGATGACATTTTCATCGTTCGTCTGTTTGCTCAATACCAATGCTTTCACTTCGATTCCATTATTATATAATGCTTTCATCAACCGGTTGGCCGCAATGGCGGCTCCGCCGATCCGTTCGGAAGTATTTAGCAGTAACACTTTCATTTTCCTATCTTTAATATTGATTTAAAAAATATCGTACCAGTCTTTTCCAAGAAAAAAATAATTTTTTTGTGGTTGCGTCGTCTATTTTTCTGTTCCGCAAAACATATTGAGGATGCCGCAAAGGAAAATGAATGCCGGATACAGGAACTGATAGTTTTTCTTTCTTTATAGCTGTATGTAAAGCGTTCGGATCACCCAAACCTATATTCGTAACCATATTAACCGATGGATAAATAGACAATTGATTTTGCAATCGCAATGTAAACCAGTACTGTGTATCCCATGTGTTTATACCGTTTCGATTGTATAAAACATCAGAAATAAAAGTAGAGAAATAAATCTTTTCCCATTGATTATAAAATAAAAAAGAACGTTTCTCTTTCTCTTCTTCCCAAAAAGGAAAATTAACATCATAATTTTTCCAGACTCTGCGCCAAGTAGCCCATCCCCAGATATGAGGATAAGAACAAAAATCATAGCTAAGTCCGTTTTTCACGATGCCGGACAAAAAATTGTTTCCGCCAATATGTCCGATTCGCGTATCCTCTTTATATTTATTGAGTAATTTCTCACAATAGGGGAAAAAAGAAGGATCGGGCAAACAATCATGCTCTAAAATAACGCCCTGTTCTTCATGTTCAAAAAACCATGTAATTGCTTTGGAAACGGCTATTTTAGCTCCAAGATTTTTATCTTGGAAAAGTGTTTTCAATTCACAATGCCAGTCGATACGATTTATTATGTTTCGTGTTTCTATGCTGCGTTGAATTTCATCTTGTTTTTCTAAACGAGGCGCGTCGGCAGCAACATAAAGCTTGGTTGGTTGAATTTGCCGAATTTGTTCAAAAACTTGAACCGTTGTATTCGGATTAGCAAAAATAATGAAAAGGACAGGAATATGATACATGATAAATTTGAATTATTTTTTAATCTTTTTTTCCAATTGTTTTCTTTTCCAATGGAGCATATTAAAAAAACGAGAACTATAACATAGCGTTTTATACCATTTCTTCATTTTCAATTCTTGATCGGCAAACCATTTTTGCTTGTCTCCCGCCCATGAACCGTCTCCGATATGAATGGCATAGGTATGCATATCCGTTTCTCCGTAGGTAGCAGTGAATACTTTAGGAGGATAAATGACTATATTATCTTTCAAATATTGAGGTGCATTAAATGGTTTATCGTATTGAAAACCAAAATACAAATGAGCATATCGAGCCAAAACGTCCGGAATGACTTCCATGTCCGTAATTCCATCCTCCTTCATTTTGAAGACCATCTCTTGTTCGTAAAAATCCTTCGTCTTTTTTATCCACTCATTTCCTTTTTCTGCTCCCATAATTGCAGCTTGGATAGCGTATCCACAATAGGGATTATTTTCGTTTCTTAATAAAACATGCTTAGGAATATATTCTATTGAACTGAACGCGGAATGATTCAAAAATGTATCCAACCGTCGAAATACCATTACATCGGAATCTAAATAAATTCCCCCTTCTGTATATAAGGCATACAGACGGATATAATCTGCGGCAAATGCCCACTTATGAGCTTTACAAGCTTCTTCAACAAATTGAACGCTGCGTATATTAAAACGATTTTTATCCCATAATATGACCTCATAATCAGGCATTATTTTTTTCCACGAATTGATGCATTGCTGAATATGCTTTGGAAGCGGCTCACCGCTTAACCAGCACCAATGTATTTTTTTAGGTATAGCCATATTTTCTGTAAATGTTAAATAACAGCGGCAAACAATTTATGCCGAAGATGCACTATTTGATAATCAGGATTTGCCTCCAAAATTAATTTTTCCAATACTTCTGGATCGTCCGGCAAATGATAGGTACATATAGCCAATTTAGGCGCAAATGTTTTCAACGTATTAATCGCTCCCTTTAGCATCTCTCGTTCTGCTCCTTCAATATCGGCTTTAATGAAATCAACTCGTTTCAATTTGTTTTCTTCAACAAATTTGTCAAGAGTGGTAATCTTTATTTTTTCTTCACCAACATATTCTTCTTTAAAAATGATAGAACTACCCGCTCCCCTGATTGATATATTCATCTCGCATACAGAACTTCCTAATCCTTGTTGAACAGGATGAATCCTGTCCTTATTCAAATGTGCCGTTTCTAACAATATTTCGTAATTCTCTTTTAGGGGTTCAAAAGCATAACATTCTGCCCCTTTGAAAACGGCATAGGCGCTAAAATCTCCTATCCAGGCTCCCGCATCTATTACAACCTCTCCTTTTTTGACTGTTACGTCAAATGACTTATCTACATAACAATAGGAACCATCTTTCATGTGGCGATCGAGTCTCTCAACCAATTCTTTGTCGTATTTATCATCAAAATAGGTTAGAAAAGTAAAGGTATCTTCAAAAATATTAGCGGCCAAATCAGAGATAACGTTCGGTTTATTGGGTGTATAGGGCAATAAAACGCCCTTAATTTCAAAGCATTGTTTATTCTTGTTTAACCATCTATTTACAAATGTACGGATTACTATTTTTTGATAGTTTTGGGCAAAAAAATCCGGCGCAATTTTTAATTCACGCGCCGCACCTTTAAGAAAATAAGCGAAAGCTTCTAAAAAAGTCCAATGCTTGTAACGCAATCCGATAATCGTGTTTTGTAATAATTTCATTTGTATATTGTTATAAACAAAAAATCAATAGGTCGTTAATTTTTTTAATCGGCAACAAAGATAAACAAATGGCGTGAAAAATTCGTAAAAAAGCGTCGATTTTATCTTTTGGTCTTTTGGAACGCAAATGACGCAGGATAGCGTAGATGGATGGAATTTTTTTATTTATCCTAAAGATTAAAAAAGTAAAGAAAAAAGACCGAAAAATTGTGCAATATCTCGAAAAAAATGTAATTTTGCGAACAGAGAATTTTAACACCCCATTTTATAGAAAAGCGAACTAATTTAAATAGATAAAACAATAACGATTTATGGCAACTACAAAAAAAGTTACGAAAATCAGCGGCAGTGAGAATAGCCCACAAGGACAAAAATCAACTTTCGTTCCTACAGAGGAAGCAAAAGGGAGAGCTTCACAGTTACGCCTTTTCTCCATTCTTTTATGGATATTGGCTATTGTTGCCGAGGCAGGCGCAATATACGTATTGATAAAATGTCAAAAACCCATAGAAACAAAGTCTTGGATTTGGCTGAGCGCACTTATTGTGGTCGATGTGATTCTGGTCATTATCGGTTCGCAACTCTGGAAAAAAGCCAATCGCTTAGACCCAGCCTCAAAGAAAGACAAAGTAAAATTCTTTCTGCAAAATCAATTGGGAGTGATCATTGCTGTCATCGCATTTTTACCATTGGTACTTCTTATTTTTACCAACAAAGATTTGGATGGCAAACAAAAAGGTATTTTGGGCGCTATTGCCGTGGCAGCCTTGGTGGTAGCAGGTCTTGTAAGCGCTGATTACAATCCGCCGTCAGTAGAACAATATTCGGAACAAACCTCCCGCGTGGAAGAACTGACAGGCGGAAATACCGTTTATTGGACCAAATCAGGAACAAGATATCATCTTTACGATGATTGTTCGCATATCAACACAAATCGCACCGAAGAAATTTTCAGCGGAACAGTGGCGCAAGCTCGCGAATTGAAAAACATCACTGAGTTGTGTAAAACCTGCGAAAACAGAGCCGAGAAAGCTTTGAAAGAAAAAAATTTAACAAAAGGCATAGACTCGCAACAACCCACAGCTATCCCTCCAAAAGAGGAGTCTGGGACGGATGAACAACAATAATCACTTAAAAAATTAATTTATTATGGCGAATGAAATTGTAAAAATGGTGGCAAAAAAAGCCAATTTATCAGAGCCAATCGCTCAGATAGCAGTAGATACGGTACTCAATTTGTTGAAAGATAAACTTCCGCCAGTGGTAGGAAGCACGTTGGATTCTTTTTTAAGTTCCAATAATACTACAAACAAAACAACTACCTCAAAAACGAACAGTAAAGACGACGATAGTCTATTAGGAGGACTTGGCAACATCACCGACATATTGGGCGGATTGCTGGGAGGTAAAAAGTAGAGGAAACATCAAAAGCATGTTGTATTATTGATTTGTTAATAGAGAATTGTTTCTCTCCTCCTTTATGAAGTAAAAAGAGAGAAACAATTTTTTATTATTGAAAATATTTTCCATACCATGGGGGTAGGATATAAACGATGTATAAACTCTTTGTGCTTTTTGACAATTTTGTTTCATCGGGATATTTTTTCCTAAAAATTCACAAATATTTGACTATCAGACTAAAACCTTATTTACTAAAGCGTCTTCTCTTATTCTTATTCTCATCTTATCTCAGACTTTCATTCTCATAATATTTAAAATAATCGTCAATTTATTGATTTATAACAAGAGGGGAAAGGAGTTCTGAGCTTTCACAATTTTTGCACGTGAACCGGAAGAGCCAAAAAATAAAAAAGGGTTCAAAACACTTGTGTTCTTGAACCCTTTTCTTAAATAACGGCAGCTACCTACTCTCCCACAATCTGCAGTACCATCGGCGCAATCGGGCTTAACTTCTCTGTTCGGAATGGGAA
>WRFY01000091.1 GCA_009783445.1 Candidatus Azobacteroides sp.
TATGATTTGAGTTTGCAAGATTTGCAACAGTTAAACTGGCAAATATCATATCCTCCAACGGAAGCAATGAAAGATATGAAAATGTATCCTCCGTATGAAAGTAAATAAAGTATTTTTATCTACGTGGTAAAACCATGAAAAAGTTGTATTTTAGCAACAGTTTTTCTATAGTCCAGTGGTGAAGAAATTGATATCTAATATCTAAGGAAGTACTGCAAACTTTCCTTTCAAGCGCTATTTTTTTGCGGCAACCATCACTTTTTCTCTCTCGTCCAAACCAAATTTGGGATAGCGGGCAATGTCGATTTTTACCGGACAAAATTCGAATCCGGCTTCCTTTAGCCGTTTCCCGTAATCTTGGCCATAAATCCGGCAATGATTTCGTTGTCCGAAAAGGAGAAACCGCTCCTCAGGATCGGTGATGGAAAAATCTTCATACGTTTCTTTGGCCAGGATAGATAAGGGGACTTGCAAGATCGCTTTCCCTCCCGATTTCAGTACTCGGTACAATTCCCGCATAGCTTTTCGATCATCAGGAATATGTTCCAATACATGATTGCACAGAATCAAGTCGAAAGAATGATCTTCGTAAGGAATAGCAGTGATATCCATGTATTGCACCCGTTGCGGATCGTAGCTATATCCTTTTTCGAATTTGTCGCCGCAAATATAATTCTGATGATTGATTTTTTTGTAAAAGACCGGATACAGGCAATCTTCGGGAGCAATATGCAAAATATTTATAGGGTTTTGATTACTAAATAAATGCAAATAATCTCGGACATATAGATACACTAAACGGTCCCGTTCGGCAGAATGGCAAATCGGACACTCTCTTTTCCTTCGTCCTCCTCCGATGATTTGCTTTTCCATAGACGCTAAACTATCTATTCCGCAAAATATGAAATCGCGCAACGAACTGTTGCAATTGGGACAATAATATTTATTCCCATAATAATAGATTTTTTTCAAAAAGCGTTTAAGTTGTTTTTGCAGTTTCATTCAGTTATTTATATTTTTTTTGAACATCCAAACAGCGACAGGCAAAACCAAAACAAATGCGATAATGGCTTTTAATGTCAATGAAAAGAAAATAGAAGACATGTTTATATATTCAGATAAAATAAGTTCCCCAAAATAGACTATTCCGGCTGTGATAATAGGCCAATAAAGTAGTTGAAGAAAAGAATAAAACGATTGATTCAGCGTGAAGGATATCAGGATATAGTAATTGATAAAAAAAATCAACAAAAATGCTCCTACCAAGCAATAAGCCACTCCTTCCAGACTTTTGAAATAAAATAATCCTAAGCAGATCGCTGAAATGATCGTCAGAGCGGATAAAAAGCCGGATATAAATAATCGTTTGGTATCATTTGCCGATTGATAGATAGAACCGGAACTGGAATTTACGATCTGGAGACCTACGCACCAAGAGAGAATGGAAAAGATGGGAATGGATTCTACCCATTGTTCTCCGAAAATGATAAGAATCAATTCTTTTGCTGTAAAATGCAAAAATACGGTTAATGGAAAACCTATAAGCGCTAATAACCGGATAATTTTTGAATACAGATCGAATATTTTCTTTTTATCTTGTTGAAAATCGGAAAAGAACGGTTGTAAAGTGGGCGATAATACATGCGTTAAATATTGCAGGGGCAATAGCATCAAACGGTAGGATTTTTCATAAAAACCCAATGCGCTTGTCGATAGATATTTCCCTATTAATAGATTGTCTAAGTTGCGGGAAAAATAGTTGATGAAATCGAATGAAAACTGATAAATGGAAAAATGAGCGATTTTTTGGATGGATGATTTTTGCAAGGAACATATCTTGAGAGGATTCCTATAATAGTTAATAAGAAATACAATGACTGCGTTCGAAATTGATTGTACAAGCAAAGCATATACTCCCCAATGATAAAAAGCTGTTGCAATCCCCAGGCTTCCACTGATTATCTGCGCGAATAATTCTCTGAACATCACGATCTTGAACTGCTTATCTCTGTATAATAACGAGTTAGGAACAATATTGATACAAGCAACAAAGATATTCAGCGAGAGTATGCGGCTCATGTTTAACAACATCGGTTCATGGTAAAAAAAAGAGATGAGCGGAGACAGCAAAGCAAAAAGAACGGCGAAGAAGATTCCGACATAAATTGTAAAAGAAAAAATAACGTTGTGATCTGTTGACGTTAATTGCTTGTTCTGTACAATGGCGGGTCCGATGCCCATATTGGAAAGCAAATTAAAAAAAACAATGAATACCGAAACAATCGCCGTTAATCCGAAGTCGTGCGGCGACAATATTCTCGCCAGTATAGCCGCAATGATCAATTGGAAAACAGCTCCTGAGTATTTCAGTATTGCAATGTATGAAAGCCCGGATAAAAATTGTTTTTTGAATGAAGTATTTTTTAAATCGAGCATTTTTGTAATAAAATGATTGAAATGAGATCTCTTATTCTTATGTATTTGAAATAAGAACGCAACGATAGGCCGATTATTTTGCAGCGCATTCGAAAAGGAAAAATTCGAGATTTTTCTAAAGTATAATGCAACATATTTGAAATCAATCGATCTCTAATTTTCCCGCTGCTTTGATCTACTTTTTGCTTTTTCATTTCGCGAAGGATGATCAAACAAGAAGATAAATTGACCGTTGAAAATGGACTTGTCATCGTGGAACCGTTTCGAATTCTACGCCTGTAAAACCGTTGAGGAATGTATCCTACCCTTCGGGCAGGAAAATAGATTTGCGGCGTAAATAGTTGATCTTCGTAGAGTATTCCGGGGTAAAACCGTATTTTGTTTTCATTTAGAAAATCTCGATTGATCAGATTCAAGCATGGAGAACATTTGTAAGCCTGCGATTTAAGAAGGAGATTTAGCCAATCTACGCCTGTGCCGATTTCGTTTTCAAGCAGAACAGTTCTTCGGTAATAATCATTTTCGATGAAATCGGAATTCTCTGTAAAACTGATAGCATCGAAAAAAACGAAATCCAGATGATCCGCCTCGCACTTTTCATAGCAAAGTCTCAATGCGTTTTTATCCAACAGGTCGTCACTGTCCATAAAATAAACATAATCGCCCGATGCTTGATCCATTCCTAAATTTCTTGCGCAGGAAGTTCCTTTATGGATTTGAGAATAGACCCGAATTCGATTGTCTATTTTGGCCATATCGTTTAGAATCTGCAAACTATTGTCGGTAGACCCGTCATCAATAGCAATGATTTCAATAGCGTTGATTGTTTGATTGGCGATGGACAAAAGCGATTCTTTAACAAACGTTTCAGTATTGTAAACAGGGATAATAACGCTTATTTTAGGTTTCCTTTGCTGATTATTGCGAGATACAAGCATATTGGACTGCTATTTTTCATTCGTTTCATTCGCTATTTTTTAATTCCTTATGTAAAATTTATGGGCGTGAATCGTCTTTTGTGAACTATTTATATTCCTTGTTATAGTCTAACCGAACGTAAATCGCCATTTTTACCCGTTTATTGTTATTGTATTAATTCTTCGTAAATCCGAAGCAAAGAATCTTGCTGATTCTCCCATAAATATTTTGTTTTCACACAATCCAGACATTGAGGAATATAAGATTTATATTTTTCTCCTGAAAGTAAATCAATCAATGCCGATGCAACTTCGCTTGCTTCATGCGGATTCACGCAAATGCCAATATGGTTGTTCTGAATAATTTCTGCAATATGCCCAAAATTGGAGCCGATAATAGGCAGGCCAAAAGCGGCATATTCAAACAGTTTGATTGGAAGAATTAAGCGGTTTGTTTGATTGCAGGAAAACAGACATAAAGCTACTTTGCTTTGTTGATAGTATTTGCTCACTTCTTCAAAAGGAATTTCTCCAGTAAACAACAAATAATCGGATAGATTTTCTTTTTGAACTATTTTCTCAATCGCTCGTTGAACAGCCGGATCATGAAATCTTCCAACGATGACCATCCGATAATGACAGCCCCTTTTTTGGGTTTCCATGAAAGCGTTTAGCATCAGAAAAATTCCTTTGGTTTCTGAAAGAGAACCGCAATAGATTAAATCAAATTTTTTATTTTCTTCTCCATTGGATGGAAAAACGCTCGGATAAAAATACGAATAATTATAAATAATGGCCGTGCGAGCATTCTTTTTCCTAAAGCGCGACGCCACATTTTCTTCTGTGGCAATCAAATAATCTACTTTGCCTAAAATTCGTTTTTCAGCCATCACCGCAGGGATGTCGCTTAAAAGCAATCTCAACTTTGGCCGTGTTCGCCAAGATTCTCTCAAGAAAACATCGTATGGTTCGTGCGCATCGTAAATCACTTTGGGGAGCCAATATAATTCTTTCAATTTCAAAGCGATCCGGCACAATTCCACGTCATGCAGGTGATAAACGTCCGCCGAAACGGATTTAGCCGCTTGAAACAACGCTTTGAGACGGAATTGTTCCATTTTTGTTCTTTTAAGCTGAATCAAACGAATGGAGTCGTCCGTATAAATGTCTTTGAAATCTTCGCCGTAACCGATGTGAATAACGATATAACCATTTTGAGCAAGCGTAAGCGCTTCTTTTTTATAGATCCGGTCGTCCAATAAAGAGTGGCGGCAGGAAATCATGCACACAATTTTGTTGTCTTGATCTGGCATCCTATTGATGTGATGAATGAAACACGTTGTTTACTCCTCTCTCACAAGCACAACGCTCCCGTCATTTCTCTCTTCTTTTGTAAATGACGGGAGCGTTGCGTTTTTCAAACAGTTGTTTTACTAAATCTTAAATTTTCTCTATTTTTCCCTCACGAAAGCCGGATAGAAGAACCCAATCTTACGTGAGAAGTTTTCATATTGTTTATTTTGCGCAGTTTGTCGACCGATACTCCATACCGGCGGGATATCGAACTCAGCGTATCTCCTTTTCTTACCCGATGGTATTTTATTTTCGCTTGTCCGGATGCCGTGTAACGATTGGTTGTGGAGTAATTTTTCGTATAACGATTGGATGTTGTGTAACGATCGGCCGCGTAGTGTTCTCCCGCACTCGTGTAATAACTTCTTTCTGACTGTCCTTTTACATAGCAGTAACTGTCGTCTTTTAAACACAAGGCGTCAAAATCAATTATTTCGGAAGGATTGATTGGCTGCCCCAGGAAACGAAATTCAAAATGAAGGTGGGGGCCTGTCGAACGTCCGGTGCTTCCTCCCAACGCAATCGGTTGTCCTGCATATACATTTTCATTCTGTCCCACCAAATAGCCGGAAAGATGTCCGTAGACTGTCTCCAACCCGTTTGGATGCCTCAAGACTAAATGGTATCCATATCCTTTCCCTTCGTATTGTTTGACCCGCACTTTGCCGTCGAATGCGGCGTAGATAGTATCGCCCATTTGAAGTTTGAGATCGGTTCCGTAATGAAATCTCTTTCTGCGCGGCCCGTAAGGGGACGTGACGTATCCTTTAACCGGCATTACAAAGCTCGAAACGTCTATTCGGAATGAGTCCGGTATTTCGACGCCTGCGTATGCTTTAACAAATTCGGTATTCCAACTATCATATATTTCATCTCCGGGAAGATCTGCATCTCCCCCCAGCATCTCCTTATTCAAATAAACCAAAATAGAATCGAGAACCACCGGGTCTATTTCCGGTTGTACTTTGTCTGCTAACAACATGGGTTTGGCAGAGGAACTTCTCCGGGCTCCTCTTTTCTTCAACGATTTGGGGCGTACCGCTTGTGCATCTCCAATAGAGGAAAAAAGAACAGCTGCGCCTAATAATCCTGCAACGGATAATTTCTTCAAATTTTTGTTCATTATTTACTTATTATTATCACATAGTGTGTGTGTTAAAATTCATCAGTAGCATAAAAACTCGACAACAATGCCGGAGGATACGTATAGATTTCGTTTTCATTAAAAAACCTTTTTACTTCTATAGCAGCCGTTTCAGGAGCATCCGAAGCATGCACTATATTTTCCTGAAAGCTTATGCTGTAATCGCCCCGAATGGTTCCCGGTAGAGCCGCCCTTCCATTGGTTGAACCTGCCATTGTCCTCACAACTTGAATTGCGTCTACTCCTTCCCAGCAACAAACAATCGCCGGAGAAATTCTCATCGAATCTTTAAGTCTTTGAAAAAAAGGTTTTTCCCTCAAATGTGCATAATGTTCGTTCAGCATTTCGTCCGTCAACCACATCATTTTCATACCTGCAAGAATCAACCCCTTTCGTTCAAAACGGCTGATTATTTCACCGATTAGTCCTCGTTGTACAGTACAAGGTTTAAGGATAACTAATGTTTTCTCCATGTGTTTTTCTCTTTTTAGTCCCTTCTTTTTGCTTTTCTCTTAAGTCCAAAAAAGGAAAAAGAGTGGAATGAATATTCAAGCAACAAAGAAAGCATATTTATTCCTGAAAAACAAACAATTAACCTTAAATTTTGTTATAATCGGTCTCCTCGCGACGCATCTAAACGCAAAAAGATGAATAAAAAGATGGTAAACGCCAATAATGACGAACCTCCATAGCTAAAAAAAGGTAATGGAAT
This sequence comes from Candidatus Azobacteroides sp., assembly GCA_009783445.1. GTDB lineage: Bacteria > Bacteroidota > Bacteroidia > Bacteroidales > Azobacteroidaceae > Azobacteroides. The sequence goes on from WRFY01000091.1 coordinate 6,563, forward strand.
GCCAATCACCGGCATGAGGCCAATGACCATTCCTATGTTGACTGCCAAATGAAAAAAGATGACGCAGGCTACCGAATAGCCGTATACTCGGTTGAAGATGGATTTTTGCCTTTCCGCTAAAAATAACAAACGAAGAATCAATGCCAAAAATAAAGCCAGAACTGCGGATGAACCTAAAAAACCCCTTTCTTCTCCGATCGTACAAAAAATAAAATCCGTGTCCTGTTCCGGTACATATTTCAATTTTGTTTGAGTCCCATTCAAAAAGCCTTTTCCCATGAGGCCGCCCGACCCGATGGCTATTTTGGATTGGTTCACATTGTATCCGGCTCCGCCCGGATCGTCTATGATTCCCAAAGCCACTTGAATCCGCGTTCGCTGGTGAGGCTCTAATATGTCGTCGAACACATAATCGACCGAATACAAAAAGACCAGAGAGCATACGGCAAATAGTAGAACCCACAAAAAATGAGACGCTCGATACTTAACGAGCAGAACCATCAGATAAACGATCAGGGATATATTCAGGAACAATGCAAGCCAACAGTAATTGAATCGGGTAAACAGGGAGACGAAGGCTGCCAATACAACTGTTCCACCCAAAATGTACAGCAAATATTTCATCTGACGCTGCACTTTGGGGTTGTTATACAATAGACCCAAAGCGAAAACAAGGATTAAAACCAGTACATAGAATTCTCCCAAAGGCGTTTCATGCCATATAGCAGACGAATAGCGAACGTCCAATACGAAAAACAGAATAGCGGCAAAACCCGAAAACAAAACGGCGCCCGGCATCCCTTCCCGATACAATACGAAAAAGAAGGCCAAAAAGACCAGGGCGGAACCGCTTTCTTTTTGCAGGAGAATCAAAATCATGGGTAAAAAGATCAGCCCCAGCAAAGAAGCCATATTTTTGAAGCGTAGTAAATCGAACTTGTAGACATTCATTACTTTGGCTAAGGCTAAGGCTGTCGCAAATTTAGCAAATTCGGCTGGCTGAATCCTCAACGGACCGATTACCAACCACGAGCGCGACCCTTTGATGTCGGGAGCGACAAATATAGTGACAACCAGCAGCAACATGACAATTGTATAAATCCAGAAGGCAAAAACTTCGTACCAATCGCTTTCCATCAATAATACCAGAAAACCGAAGGCTAACGACGAAAGAATCCAGATCATTTGCATGCCTGCACGCCCCGACAGATCAAACATATCGGTGTGATCGTAATCGTAAGTGGAAGCATAGATACTAAACCATCCGCACAGTACCAAAACCAGGTAGATCGCAAGCGACCACCAGTCGATCCGATCTCCTATATTAGTTTTTCTGTAAGACATTTCGCAATATGACCGTATTTTTTATGCTGGTTTCAAGCCATTTATCTTCGTTGGAGATATCCCCTTTCAGGTATTTTTCGATCATCAACCGTCCGATAGGAACGGCATAAGTTGCTCCGAAACCGCCATTTTCCACAAAAACGAGTATTGCAACTTTCGGGTCTTCCTTCGGGGCGAAAGCCATAAAAATGGAGTGGTCTTTTCCGCTATTTTGGGCGGTACCCGTTTTTCCGCATACGGCTATATCCGGAATATTGGCTCGCCGGCAAGTTCCTCCGGTCACCGCCAAACGCATTCCTTCCGCAATGGGAGCATAATTTTCTGCGTCGATTCCGGTAAACCGTGGCTGAGTATACAAGGTGTCCATCGCACCTCCCTTGATTTCCTTTACGGCATGAGGAGTATAAAAATAGCCTCGGTTGGCAATCGTTGCCGCCAGATTGCAAATTTGAATTGGAGAAAGGGTTACTTCACCTTGCCCAATGGCAATGGAAATGACGCTAAAGGCATTCCACCTTCCTCCATACACTTTGTCGTAATACTGGCTGTTGGGAACCATTCCCTTCTTTTCTCCGGGTAAATCGACTCCTAACGGATAGCCAAATCCCTGTCCCACCATGCGATCGCGCCATCGATCCATCGCTGCCTGAATGGAAGGGTATTTTTTGCTTTCCAACATGGCTTTTAATCCCCAGCAAAAATAGGAATTGCAGCTGGTGCCGACAGCCGGAACCAAAGGCAAAGGGGAAGCATGCGCATGACAAGCCGGACGACCGCCTCCGGGAGGGAATCCTCCATAACAGGAATAAGACGTTTTAGGCGAAATAATTCCTTCCTGCAAAAAAGTCAATCCTTGCGCCGTTTTGAAAGTAGACCCCGGAGGATACGTTCCATTCAAAGCCCGATTGATTAAAGGAGTGTAAGGATTTTTAGCCAACTCGGAAAAAGACGCGCCGAATTGCCGCCCAATTAACGAGGAAGGATCGTAGGACGGGGAAGAAACCATGCACAGAATTTCGCCGGTTTTGGGTTCAATCATGATGATCGTTCCCAGCTTGTTGTGCATCAAATCTTCGCCGAAAGCCTGTAGATCAATATCAATGGAAAGAACCAAGTCTTTTCCGGAGATCGGACTGGCATCGAAACGTCCCTCTTCGTATTTTCCCTTGATGCGTCCGTGAGCATCCCGCAAGAGAATTTCAGCTCCTTTCTCTCCTCTTAAATAATTTTCATAGGAACGTTCCACTCCTGTTTTCCCAATGTAATCGCCTCGTTTATAGTAACTGTCTTCGGCAATGTTCTGCTTGTCCGCTTCGGCGATATATCCCAATACATGAGCGGCATTGGGATAACCATATTCCCTGACGGTACGGTTCTGGATATAAAATCCGGGGAACTTGTAGATGGATTCCTGAAGAATGCCGTATTCCTTATTTCCCAATTGGGTAAGAAGTATTTGCGGAGTATAGGACGAATATCCCGGATTCAGGTTTCGATCTTTGATTTGTTTCAATCGTTCCCTGAAGTATTCTATTCTTATATTAACTGCATTGCAAAAAGCTAAGGTGTCAAATGGTTGAGTTTCCCGGACAACTACCAATACATCGTAAGCCGGTTGGTTATAAACCAGCAATTTGCCCTTGCGGTCGTACATAACGCCCCGCGAAGGATAGAGCGTTCTGTTTAAAAAGGCGTTGCTGTCGGCCCACGCTTTGTAGTCCGGGTTGAGGGCTTGCAAACGGAATAGTTGTATTAAATAAATCACTACAACCAAACAGAACAACACGGTTAAAAATAATCTTCGTGTTTCAGGATTAAAATTCCTTGTATTCACTTTCTATGACCTTCAAAATTGATGTTTTCATAAGCATACAAAATAGCTATGGTAAGGATGGAACTCCCTATAATGCGGGAAAAAAGCCGATAGGGATCGAGCAAAGATACGGATTCTGCCGAAAATAAAACAATTTGGTGAAGTAAAACCATTGAACTCAAGTAACGAAAGTATAAATTTTTCCCAAATGAGCGGACTGAAGGTTCATCGGAAGCAAATAAATCTTTCGGGGCAAATAATTTTAAAAGGTAATACCGCATGAATCCGACTACGGTACAGGCCAAAAGGTTTAGTCCAAGCGTATAGCCAAACAAATCGAGGGTTAATCCCATTGCCGCAGAAAGCAATAGAACGATATTCCGGTTGACATTTACTGGGAAGCGAAGAATGAAATAAATATAAAGCAAAGGGACGGCACATCCAAAAAGATGAATTTTGTTTAGCAAGACTACTTGTAAAAAAACAAGCAGTATAAACAGTCCCGTTTGTTTAATTCTCCAATCCGACATTATTGATTAATCGTTTCCTGCAATCTTCTCTGTTCTTTTTGATATTTGTTTTTTATTATCAGCACATTCCGCAGGGTGTTGAAATTGGTAAATAACCGTACTTTCAATGAAGTATAATTATCGTCCCTTTGCTTTAAAAAGCTCACAATGGAACCGACAGGGAGTCCTTCCGGAAACACGGCCGAATATCCGCTGGTCACAATGGTGTCGCCTGCTGCAAAATCCACATGGCGCGGAAGTTCAGTCAAATAGGTATATTGCGAATCTTTTCCATCCCACACCAAGGGGCCGATATAATTATTGTATCTGACTTTGCAACTTAGTTTGAATTTCGAATTCAAGATAGGAATGACAATCGAAAAATGGGGAGAGGTTTTCATGATGACTCCCACAATTCCGTTTTCAGAAATAACCCCCATATCTTCCTCAATCCCATCGTCAGACCCTTTATCAATCGTCAAATAATTATCTTCCTGCAAAACCGTGCTGTTTACTACCCGCGCCGGAAGAAATTGATAAATAAAAACAGTTGCAGAATCAAGCTTCATATTTTCGGTTTGCACCGAATCGCTGCTTAGTTCGAGCGTTCGTTTTACTGTGTAGAGTTCTGTTTCTAATTCTGCAACCCTTTTCAACAAATCGGCGTTGGCGCTATTCAAATTCATGTACGACTGAAAACTACTACTTACAGAATAAATACTTCCTGTCATTTCTTGGGTTGCAGACAAAAATTTACTTCTCTGAAATTGATTGTTTTTAACAATCAGCAAAACAGAGAAAAAAATCAGCAAAAAGAAAAGCAGCCAATGGACGTTTTTTACAATGAAATTGAATAGGTTCCTCAATTATCTGATTAAAAATTTAAATTTACTAATGTTTTTCAAGGCAATGCCCGTTCCTTTTGCAACGGCATGCAAAGGATCTTCTGCTATATGGAAAGGAATGTTGATTTTGTCTTGAAGCCGCTTGTCTAATCCTTTCAACAAAGCGCCGCCGCCTGTCAGGTAAATACCTTTTCGAACAATATCGGCATACAATTCGGGAGGAGTATTTTCCAAGGCGTTCAATACCGCTGTTTCTATTTTGGAAACAGATTTATCTAAGCAATGCGCAATTTCCTGGTAAGATACGGAAACTTCCATTGGCAAAGCAGTCATACGGTTCGGGCCGAAAACAGTAAAATCTTCAGGGGGATCCTCCAATTTGGCCAAAGCCGAGCCTACGCTGATTTTGATTAGCTCTGCCGTTCGTTCGCCCACCTTCATATTATGCTGACGTCCCATATATTCGAGGATGTCTGCAGTCAGATCGTCTCCCGCTACCCGAATAGACTTGTTGGAAACAATTCCTCCCAACGAGATAATAGCGATTTCAGTTGTACCGCCTCCAATATCCACGATCATATTTCCTTCCGGCGCTTCTACATCCAAACCGATTCCAATGGCAGCGGCCATCGGTTCGTAAATCATATACACGTCGCGTCCTCCCGCATGTTCTGCAGAGTCGCGTACCGCACGGATTTCCACTTCCGTGCTTCCTGATGGAATACAGACCACAATGCGTAAGGCCGGAACAAAAAGACGATTCTTATTGTTGATCATCTTGATCATTCCCCTGATCATTTGTTCTGCGGCATAAAAATCGGCAATCACGCCGTCGCGAAGCGGACGAATGGTTTTAATATCGCTGTGCGTTTTGCCTTGCATCTTTTGAGCTTCCGAGCCAATGGCCAAAAGCTTATCGCTACGATTGTCCAGCGCCACAACCGAAGGCTCGTCCACCACAATTTTACCATTTTGAATAATAATGGTATTTGCTGTGCCTAAATCTATTGCTATTTCTTGTGTGAAAGAAAATAATCCCATATCTATTAATGTTTAAAGTGACGGACTCCCGTCATTATCATTGTCATTTTATTTTTATTACAATATTCGATCGATAAATCGTCTCGCATAGACCCTCCTGGCTGAATAATCGTTGTAATGCCTGCTTTCTGCGCTATTTCTACACAATCGGGGAAAGGGAAATAAGCGTCGGAAGCCATCACGGCTCCTTTCAAATCGAAATGAAACGATTGCGCCTTTTCAATGGCCTGTTTCAAAGCGTCTACACGCGACGTCTGCCCTACCCCGCTGGCATACAACTGTTTATTTTTTACCAAAACAATAGCGTTCGATTTCGTATGTTTTACTATTTTATTGGCAAATAATAAATCTTCTGTTTCCTCTTGAGTCGGTAATTTTTCCGTTACGACTTTCCACTCTCTTTCCTTTTGGATACTCAGATCCTTTTCCTGTACCAAAACGCCGTTCAGCAAAGAACGGAATTGCAGGGAAACCTCCGGCGCTTGTTTTCCCACCAAAATGATCCGGTTTTTCTTCTGCTTCAGTATTTCCAAAGCGCCTTCCGCATAAGCGGGAGCTATGATTACTTCAAAGAAAATCTTATTAATCTCCTCTGCAGCTGGTTTATCGATTTTTGCATTACAAGTTAAAATACCTCCGAAAGCTGAAACGGGATCGCTTGATAAGGCTGCTTCCCACGCCTCTTTTGCAGTAGGACGCGAAGCGATTCCGCAAGCATTGTTATGTTTAAGAATGGCAAAAGTCAATTCGTCAAACTCAGCCATCAGATCGGTAGCCGCATTGATGTCTAACAAATTGTTGTAGGAAATTTCCTTTCCCTGCAACTGTTCGAACATCTCATTCAATTCTCCATAGAAAATACCCTTTTGGTGGGGGTTTTCTCCATAGCGCAACACTTTGGCCTGATCGTAAGCCTGTCGAAAATGAGTTCCCTCATTTTTATCAAAATAATTGAAAATAGCGGCGTCATATCCCGATGAGACGGCAAACGCTTCTTTGGCAAACCATTTGCGCTCGTCTAACGAAGAATTAGCTCCTTGTATGGAAAGTAATTGATTCAAAGCGGCATACTGTTGCTGGGATGCAACGGTCAGCACATCCTTAAAATTTTTAGCGGCCGCTCGAATCAGGGAAATCCCCCCAATATCTATTTTTTCAATTATTTCTTCTTCTTTGGCTCCCGATGCAAGAGTTTCCCGGAAAGGGTACAAATCTACAATCACCAGATCAATCTCTGGGATCGCATATTGTTGAATTTGCTCTTGGTCGCCTGCTTCGTCGCGCCGGTTTAGTATCCCGCCAAACACTTTTGGATGCAGAGTTTTGACGCGGCCTCCTAAAATGGAAGGATAGCCGGTTAAGCTTTCTACCGAATGGCAGGGTATCCCCAACGATTCGATAAAAATTTGTGTTCCTCCCGTGGAATAAAGCGCAACCCCTTCTTCCTGTAATTTCGTCAGAATCTCGGTCAATCCATCTTTGTGAAACACCGATACAAGAGCATTTTTTATTTTTTTGGATGTCGACATGTGCATCACTTGCCTAATATTTCTTCAAATGTTCGTCAAAAAGGCAAAATTAATTAAATCCTTTGAAAAAATGGAACAAAATCTAAATTATTATTTGTTGAACTGAGTGTAAATAACGCGGATTGGCTTGTTCATAGTAGATTTTTTGTTTTGCTCATCCACACTTACTAACCCAATCCGCGTTATTTTTACGCTTTTATGAATCTTCTTTATTTTCTCTGTTTTCTTCCTGAAAATAAAATAGCCTCAAAAGTCTCTCCTCTTACATGAACAACTACTTGATGATAGACCTTTTGAGGCCGATTTCGATAATTTTCTGCAAAACTATTCAGCAAGAATGATTGCTTCTGAAGGACAAACATCAGCGCAAGTTCCACATTCGGTACAAAGATCCGGGTCTATTTTATAGATATCTCCTTCGGAAATAGCTTCTACCGGACATTCGTCGATACAGCTGCCACATGCAATACACTCGTCTGTAATTACGTAAGCCATTTTCTTTTAAATTTTAAAATTAATTGATTGCAAAGGTAAAATAAGATATAGACAAATCCATAATAATTCGAATTTAAAAAAATATAAAAAGCGCTGTTTATAATTAATCTAAATAATTTTGTTCTGGATGCGGTACAAATCAGAGGGTCGATGTTTTTGAATCCAAGGAATTGTCATTTTTCAACCAATAAAAAACCCAAAGGTAGAGACCTTACGGAAGAAGAAAAAGAGCATAACAAAGAAATATCCTCATTTCAGAGTAAGTAAGAATAGAACATGCCATAGGAATCGTCAAGGATGAGCGCAGGCTTAGAGCCGGCAACTTCGTGCATCGAATCTTTAGAACTTGTGCGGCCATGCATAACTTTAGAATTAAAATTAATCCGTGGCATTACAAAAACTAATTTTCATAAACTCTAATATGGCAAAATAAAACGATAAATTTTAATCAAACAAAAACATGCAAATAATTATTTCTGTATCAATATGTTAATGTGCTTTCACGCAGTCATTTTTTTGCTTCTCAATCTCTTGAATGCTCCTCTAAAATCTATAAAAAACATTAAAAGGATAAAATTCGGGTCAAGTAATTTTTATTTTGGCAAAAAAGATTTAATTTTACGGCAAAATCGGGTTTTTGTGGTTTCGATAGGACAAAAAGTGAGAAATAAAGTCGCATGCATTCTTCGATTTAGTCAGAAAAATCAAGAAATGAAACAAAAAATGAGAAATAAAGTCGCGTCTCTTCTTCCATCCATTGGAAAAATAAAGGAAGGGAACAAGAAATGAGAGAAAAAGTCGCAACAATTAAGTTAAAAATGGTCATAAAAATGATTAAGAAGCAAAAAATGAGAAAAACTACTCTAAAAAAAGGAATGCTCTTCCTGTTTCTATGGGGAAGTATGGGGGGCGGACCTCTTTCCGCCCAGTCTCCGGGGGGAGTCGGCAGTCCGGAAGTATGGTTTCAGACGGCGGGTTCGGGGGGCCTTTTGACGGGCTCTTACCGGTGGCAGGATTTTTCGGGCGATTCGCTCCGTCTCAAGACGTACGACAGCCGCGGAGCCGCTTACGGAGAAGAATATACAAACAGCGTCGTTCGTTTTTACAACGGCCATCCGGCCTTGGAGTTGGATCCGCTGCCGGATTTAAGAAGCTGCGAAGTGCAGCTTACGCACTCCAGCCTGGCGCAAGCGACGATCATCGGCGCCTTTGCCCCTTCGGCAGGTTTTGAAAGCAATCAGCTGCTTTACGCCCTGAACGGACGTTCCGGCGAGGGCGTTTACGTGGGGACAGACAAGGTCTATCCCAGTCGGGAGAGCGGCAAAGAGCCTTTCGACTACGGCGAAACGGAAGGGATGGATTTGCGTTATTCGCCCAACGACAGCGAAGGGAATGCGGACGCTTTCCGCTCAACCTCCCTGCGCATCGCCTCCTACTACCGCGCCACTCCGGCTTCCACCGGGGTGTGGGGAGAACGCAACACGGCCGTACTGACCTTCAACACCACCAGCCTTTTGAGCAATATCAATCGAACCTCCACCTTCAGCATCCCGCTGGCGGAAAGCCGTCCGTTTACCGGCTACCTCCCGGAAGTCATTGCCTACAACCGGTTGCTGACTCCTCTGGAAAGGCGGATGGTGGAGAGCTATCTGGCGGTCAAATACGGGATTTCCCTTCCGGTATCCTACATAGGCAGCGGCGGACAGCTGCTGTGGGATATTGCCGCTTCCGCGGACTACAACCACCGGATCGCCGCCCTTTACCGGGACGACCGGAGCGGACTCGTCCAAGAGGAATCCGCTACCAGCTACGAGGAAGCGCCCCGTTTTACCGATCAGGCCGCACACGATTATTTTTATTTGGCCAATCCCAATAACCGCAGTTCGGAATCCCGCCTGCTGGCGGTGGGACGCGGCGACGGCCTCTCGCTGGGCGAAGGCGAATACCTGTTCTGGGGCGACAACAATGCGTCGACGAGCTTGCATGCCGACGTTTGGCAGGACGGCTTAAGGCGGATGGACCGGCAGTGGATCGTTCAAACCAATATCGTATCCCATCCGCAAACCTTGGCGTGGAAAGTAGAAAATCTGGAGTTCAAAACAGAAGAACCTTTCATCGTTCTGACCAAAATAGGAGGCAATTCGGCGGCTGTGGGAACGGCCCTGACCTCCGTACCCCTGATGAGCCAAACCGGCTACCTGGGGGTTAGCCAATACCTGGCCAGCGGGGGACTGACTTTGCGCTTCGGCGCTCCCGCCCCCGATTACAGCGCCGGCTCGTACGATTACGGCTATTTCATCGATTCGGATTTCCGCGCCTACCGGATTGCCAGCGGCGTTCAAGAGGCGTCTTCCTTTGCTTTGCTGGCGCTGGCTACCAGTCTGGAAGTGGAAAAGACGGCCAGCGCTCTTTTTTTGCGCGTGAACGGCATCCGTCTGCCTGAAAGCGAAATAGCGATCCTTCCCGCCGATCGGGAGCAAGCGTTCTACGGCGCGGTCTCCGTGAATCGGGGGCTGACCGACGTTAGTTTTCGTTTGCGGCACGGCGGTTTTACCGATACGGGCAACCGGGTGGAACTTTCCTATGCCTGCGCGCCCGGCTTTGCCGGCAGCGATGATGAAAAAGGCTTCCTGGCGATCGACCATTCGGGTCGGGGCGACTTCCAAGCTTCGGACGTGGAATACATTCCCGTCTCCGAAACGGACGTTTTGCGCAAAAAACTGATTTTTTACGACGTTTATTTCGACCGCGACGGCAACGGGACGGACGTTTTTACCTTTGCGATGGGTTCGTCGGAAACCGCAGACGATTTGCAGATCGAGGCTCCGGTCTGCGGACAGAACGACGGCGGCTTTTCCTTAGACATCGGCTGGGGCGTACGGGGCTACAATTATACGCTGAAAGATTTGCAGTCGGGCGCTTCCGTGCGCGAAGGCTGGGAAGGCAGCCGTTCCCTTCGGGTAGAAGGATTGCCGACCGGCGCTTATGAGCTGACCGTGAGCGAAGCCGGGGGCTATACGTTCGAAACTTCGGCCTCTTCCGGTGCGCTTCTGCGGGCCAAAACCGCCAATTTTTTACCGGCCGTCGACGGCAACATCTCCTGGCGGGTATCGGGTACGGCCGCGGTCTATACCATCGGCTACACCGCCTCTACGGGAGCCGTAGGCAGTTCGGGCAATGTCTTCCACTACGGACTGAAACAGTCGGGCAACAAATTATATAAGGTAGAAAACGGAAAAGAAACGCAGATCGGCAACGTCGCGCTGCAAACGGGCGACGAAATGCGGATCGTCAAAGGATTAGTCTCCCTCAGTTATTACCGGAACGGGACGCAGGTGGGAACCAGCGTGATCCGCTTACAGGACTACGGCCTGTCGTTCTCCGGCCTGATCGATTTCGGGCAGGGGCCGACCGAATTGCTGAACGCGAATGCGGAAGGTTTTTTCAATCTGATCGATTTCCGTTGGGATCTGACGGAAGGCGTCACGGCGGCCAGGGCAAGCAATTTGTCTAAAAAATATACGATCGCGATCCCCGAATGCCAACTTAAAGCCGGTGAGGGGGGTACCCAGACGGCTCTTGCGGCAGAAAACGGCTCGAACGGCTTGCGGGTTTTCCAGGTTCCCGGAACGCAGACCCTTCGCCTCACGCTGTCTCTGGAAGCGCCTTGCGGCGTTTCGCTGTTGGTTTACGACCTGAAAGGCTTGCCGGTTGCGCGGCAGGAAGTTCCTCTGCTGCAAAGCGGCCAAAGCGTCGAAGTGACGGTTCCGCAAGCGGGCGTGTACATTATTAAAGCCCTGACGGCCGACGGACGGGAATACGGACAGAAAACCGCCGTCTATTGAAAAACATCCTTATAAAACTTGCTACAACAATGAAATACAATATAAAAAAACAACTGCTGATCGGCCTGCTTATCCTGATGGCCGGCGCAGCAGGGCTGGCAGCCTACAGCCGTTCAGAGAAACAGGAGAAGAAACAGGAAGAGAAGAGAGCGGAAACAGCGCTCCTAACTCCACCCAGTAAAACCGCCGATTCGATTGCCGCCGTGCAGGATCCGCCTGCCGATCGGAAAGAAGAAGCTCGGAAAGAAGCGGATAAAAAGGAAACGGCAGCCGTCCTGCGGTATGTCTCTGCACAAAAGGAAGGTACGATCGGCCGGTATGCCGGAAAACAGATCGACCATCCGGCGGATCATATTTTCTCCGTGTTCTTAGACCGGCAACCGGGCCGGCAGGATCGGGTCTGGTTGTGCTATGAATTAACGGGCGTAACGGACGCCTCCGGCATTCCGGTAAGCATCAACGACCGGCTCGCCCGGGGCGGTTATTTAGTGAAACGGTCGGATCAAAGCCGCGGGCAAAGGGAGCAGATCCATCCCTTGTGGCTGCAGGCAGGAGAAAACCAGATCGCTTTCTCCTTGCCGGCGGGAGCCGATTACGGGTATCGGATCCACAATCTTTCGATTGAAATAGAAAAAAACGCCGTTCCGGCGCCTTCGCTGGTCGTCCAGACCTCGCCCGTTTCATTCAAGGGTCAAGCGTATATTCGAGGTTTTATCCAAGGCGGGGAAGGAAAAGCGTACATTTCAGGAAATGAAATCCCAAGCGTGGAAGGCGAATTTGAAACCCTGATCGACCTGCCTGCCAGCCGGAAAATAGAAATTACGGCAGCTTTAGCCAACGGCCAGAAGTTAAGCCGCGAGCTGGCTTACGAACAGGATACGCCTGCGGACGCGGTCTTTGTCTTGGATCCTACGGTTCGGCAGGCAGCCAAAACCTTTCGCCAAGGCGTTTCCGACCGGATGGAACTGGAAACGGCGAGGTTGGAAATTGATTCCGCGGCCTTGCTGGCGCCTTCCCAGAATATTACCCTCACCGCCCTTCGGGCCGTCGACCTTCCGGCCCTGGATATGGGGTTGACGAATGTGACGGCCGAGCGGGAGGGTTACCGTTTTTTGCCTCACGGCGAACATTTTGCCGAGGGGGCGACGGTCAGCCTGTCTTACGATCGGACGAAACTTCCCAGCGGTTTTACCGAAGACGATATAAAGACCTTTTATTTCGATCGGGAGACGCGGCGCTGGGCGGCTCTGGAAAGGGTCTCTCTGAACAAAGAAAACCAGAGCGTCGTATCGAAGACGACCCACTTCACCGATATGATCAACGGGGTGATCCAAACGCCGGAATCGCCCGAAACGCAGGGCTTTGCTCCGACGGTGATGAACGGCGTCCAAGCGGCCAATCCGGCGGCCAAGGTGCAGCTGATCGCGCCTCCGGGAGCCAACCCCTTCGGTTCGGCGGGATTGAGTTATTCGTTGGAAATGCCTCCCGCCCGCAACGGCATGCAGCCCGTTTTGGGACTTCAATACAATTCGGACGGAAGCGGCGGTTGGCTGGGCGAAGGCTGGGACTTGGGCGTTCCGTCCATTGCGGTAGACACGCGCTGGGGCGTTCCGCGCTACAACGAGGACAAGGAAACCGAAACCTACTTGATGAACGGTTCGATGCTGGCCGCCATGGACGAAAACGGGGAAAGTTCCGTTGCGCACCGAGGAGAGAAGATCGACCGCCAGGCCGACCGGCAGTTTTACCCGCGCAACGAAGGCAGCTTCTCGAAAATCATCCGCAAGGGCAACAGCCCTTCCAACTATACCTGGGAGGTCGCCGATGCGGCAGGAACCGTTTATACCTACGGCGCCGGCGGAGTCTTGAAGGGTACGGTTCAGTATTTGGACGAAGGGCCGAAGGAAGCGATTGCCGAATGGAAACTCACGCGCGTGGAAGAATTGCACGGCGACTGGATCGAATACCTATATGAAACGGCGGACGAACCCGTGCGGGGAAACCTTACGGCTAAAGCCATTTACCTGAAAGAAGTCCGCGCGGGAAATAAGGGAAGCGGCGCGCATACGGTGGTCAGCCTGCTCAACCGTTCAACGGACAAGAGCAAACAGACGAATCAGGCGCGGTACGGCTTTCTGACCTCCAACAATCGGCTGTTGGAGAAGGCCGTCATAGCCTTTGAAGGGAAAACGCTGCGCAGTTACGGCTTCCGTTATGCGGAAGGAGCATTCAATGCAGAAGTATTGGATCAGATTACCCATTACGACAGCGGGGGAAATGTTTTTGCTTCCCATACGATGGACTATTACGACGACGTAGACTCCAAAAACGGCTACCAGCCGTTCCAAACGAAAACGGAAACCTGGAATTTGCAGGACGACGGCATTGACGGAGGATTCATCAATCCGGTTTCGTCTATCAACAAACGCGGATTCAACGACAAACCCACGGCGCTGGGCGGAAGCAAAACGACGGCCAAGGGATATTCTGTTTATGTGGGCGCAGGAGCCAACGACTGGAACCTGATAAGCAAAAGCAATACGGGCGGTGTCAGCTATAGTCGCAGTTCGACCACTACGACCGGTCTATCCACTCTGGCGGACATCAACGGCGACGGTTTACCCGATAAGGTCTATGTAAAAAACGGAAAGCTGTATTACCGCCCCTGTGCGGCTTCCGCATCGGGCGAAACCCGATTTGGCGATGAAACAGCTATCCAAGGCATCAACGAATTTTCGAGGACGAAAGGGAAGAGCAACGGAGTGGGCGCCAAAGCCTATGTAGGCTTCGGCAATGCCGTGGCACAGGCGGGCAACGACTCCAGCTGGGGCGATTCGGAAACCTCCGTTTACTTTTCGGATGTCAACAGCGACGGATTGATCGACGTCGTCAAAAATGGAAACGTCTATTTCAATCACATCGAAACCGACGCCTCCGGTCGTTTGATCCCTACCTTTACGCTGAGCAGCGGGGATACTCCCAGTCCGATTCGGGGCGGCGGTTTTTTAGATATTTCCGATACGGAAATCACTCCGGAAGCACAGGCGGAAGCGATCCAAAACTCTCCTTTGCAGGACGCGGTGCGTGTATGGGAAGCCCCTTTCACGGGAAACATCCGGATCGAAGGGACGGTACAGCTTCAAGCTCCTGAGGACGGTTACGACGAAGACGACTATGCCAAAGCCGACGGAGCGCGGGCGGCCATTCAGGTCGGGAACGCAGAACAATGGAGCAAAACTATTGGTAAAGGCGATTTTACGGTTTATCCGGCAACGGTGGGCAGCGCGGTTGTCAACCGGGGACAAAAAATATACTTCAGGCTTCAATCGGGCAATACCGAAACGGCGAACGGTTCCTTCGATCAGGTGAAATGGTCGCCTATCGTTACCTATACCGACCGCGTGAACCAAATCGATCCCAACGGACTGGGCACAGCCGTCTATGCTCTTTCGGATGCAGATTTTGTAAGCGTCGAAATGCCGAACTACGTTCCGGCGGAAGCCTCGGTGAACGTATCGGGTCATTTAGTCAAACCCGCCCTTTCCGATCAGGTAAGCCTGCAGGCGATCCTATCCAACAGTTCCACCTTAGACGACGGGACGCCCAATCCCGATTACAGGGAAATAGTTGTTTACCAGCGGTCGTTTAGCGCAGAGGAAACGTTCGACGGCGATCTCTCTTTTGACGTTCCCAATACGATCGGCGGGGAAAACCTGCGGCTGGCGGTATCCAGCGAAACCAATGTAGCTTTTAGCCGAATAAAATGGACGCCTCAGATTCATTATACCATCGACGGAAATACCGCCTCGATGCCGGCAACCGTTTATTACTCGGTTTTTGCCAACCAGTTGGCCGAAGGACAAACCTTTCAGCTGGAAGCCAATGGAACGCTGCGCATCGAGCCGGCGCTGAACTTTCCGCCTTCCAGTGCGGCTAACGGACAGTTGGTGATGGCCGTCAAATCGTCTGCCGGCCTGATCGCCAAACAGCAGGTAATCGTGACCAACGGAGCCGTGGATCCGTCTTCGACCCTTGCCTCGGCGAATGCTCCAGCCGGGGGCGTGTGGATCGAATATTACGGAACGGATGCGAACTTAGTCGGCCTGATCAGCAATCCTTCGGCCCGCGTCACGATCAACGGCATCACCATCAGCTTGGCGGCCAGCCTGTATGCTCCCCGCGAGGATGAAGGTTACGGCAACCTGTACCGCGGGTGGGGACAGTTTGTCTACAATGCGGGCGAGGGTCGTTGCGCCGCTGCGATCGATCCGTCGCTCTTGAAACTGCCGGAAGATGAATCGGAAGCCGATCCGATGAAGCTGGTTTTCCAGCCCATGGGATTGGACGTTCAAACGAAAAGTTACTGGACGGGACCCAATCCGGACGTTTGGATTCAAGGCGGCGGGATGAGCGCCTCCCGTTTGGGCGACCCGGATGTGATCTTAGTCAATCCGTTGGCCGGACGGGGAACGGCGGGCTTCGTTTCGGACAATTGTTTGGGCGGTTCGACGGCCGACGCTCCGCCGCTTACCTCCAAAAATTTCAGCAATGCGACCTTGGCCGGAGTTTCGGGCCTGGGCCCTGTTTCTCCTTCCGCCAGTATAGCTTCCGGAAGCGAAGAAGTCACGCGGGCTTTTCTGGATATGAACGGCGACAGTTATCCCGACTACATCACGTTCGGCAAAATTCAATATACCAATACGAATGGAGGACGCGACGGTGAAATTCTGTCGGCCGGCTCGCTGCAGACCAGTACCAACAACAGTAAGACGATAGGTCTGGGAGCCGCTCCCGTCCACGCCAATTCCAATACCACGGCAGGGACGGCTTCGGGCAACGCATTGAACCGAGCAAAGACGGCGGTAGCCAATGCGCAGAAGGGACTTTCCGCTTCGTTGGACGTCCCTTTGAATTACGACGAATCCGACTGTATGCTGATCGATCTCAACGGCGACGGATTGCCCGATAAAATCTTGTCCGACAAACGGGTGCAGCTGAATCTGGGTTACGGTTTTTCCGAGGCGGCGGACTGGGGACTGGACGATACGCAAAAAGGGGTCAGTATTTCGGCTACCGCAGGCATCGGCGGGGGGCTGGAATGGGCGGCCTCCAGCATCTCGGCGGGTTTCGGCGTGACGGCTACCTTCAGTCAAAGCTCTTATACGCTGATGGATGTGAACGGCGACGGGCTTCCCGACCGCGTTTATCTGGATCATCCCCTGGTCGATCAGATTTTTAACGGACAGACGCAGACGTATGTAGCCTTCAATACGGGCAACGGTTTTGCTTCTCCCCTTCCCTGGCAGGGACTGAGCGCTATCGGCGAATCGGTTTCTACTGCCGAATCGGCCAATGCGGCGGCGACTTACTGTATTCCTATCGTGATTGCAGGATTAAAATTTGCCGTTACGGCCTCCGGCAATTTGGGCCGCAGCATGAACAGTCCGCTGGAAGACCTCCGCGATGTGGACGGCGACGGATTCCCCGACCGGGTATCTTCCGAGCAGGAAGGAATCCTGACGGTCGCCCGTTCGGCCATTGCCCGCACCAACAAGCTTCGGACGGTCCGCAATCCGCTGGGCGGTCGCTTCACGCTGGACTATTCGCGCAGCGAAGCGACCTACGACCATCCTTCGGGCAAATGGGTGCTGGCTTCGGTAGAAGTGAACGACGAGATGGCCGACGACGGGCCGAATCAAAAAACGGCTTTCGAGTACCGGAACGGACGGCGGGAACGGCACGAACGCCAGTTTCTGGGCTTTGGAAAAGTCATAGCCAAAAGTCTGGATACCGGCAAGAACGACGCTCTGTACCGTCAAGCCGTTCAGGAATACGACGTAAGCAGTATTTATTCAGCGGGCAACCTGCTGCGTTCGGCGATAGAAGACGCCGAAGGGCGCAAGTTCAGCGAAAGCGTACAGGACTACTACAGCTACCGCGTGACGGCGGCGGGCGACGACTATCGTTTTGCGACCGACGCGTCGATCTGCAGCGACCGCGCGGCGGCCTTTACTCCCCGGAAATACGTTCAAACCCTGCAGTATGAAGGCGAAGCCGACGGCTTAACCGCCAATGAAAGTTATTACGAATACTACCTGAACGGTTTCCACGGCGAACTGAAAGCTTATAAATACAGCGATCAAGGCCCTCTGGGCGCCAACGGGACGGGAAACTACAATTACCAGACGAGCCTGGAGTATGCAGGCAATCCGTCCAAACATATTTTCGGTTTGCCGGTGAAAGCGGAAGTGCGGGGATCGGACGGAGAGCTTTACCGGAAAACGGAAGCCGTTTACGATTTGAACTATTCCGATCATTTGACGCAAGCGGTTCAAACGCTGGACGGGCAGGGCCATCAGGCGGTGGTAGATATCGTCTACGACGCTGCGGGCAATATCCTGCGAAAGACGCTGCCGGCCAACAGCCGGGGGCAGCGGATGTTTTTCCAGTACCTCTACGACCGCGATTACAACCAGTATCCGATCCGGGTGGAAGACGCTTTCGGCTACCGCACGGAATGGGAGGAGTACGACTACCGCTACGGACTTCCGTTGACGACGCGCGACCGGAACGGCTATACGCTGGAAACAACGATCGATGCGTTGGGACGGATAGTCAGCCTGACGGCTCCGAACGAACAGGTAATCGGAGCGCCCTATACGCTTCAGTTTGAATACCATCCGGCGGCGGTCCTTCGGAACGACGGAACGATCGATGCGCCGGCTTATGCCGTTGCAAAACATTACGACCCGCAGCATCCGGCAGACAATATCGAGACCGTTGCCTTTGCAGACGGCTTCGGACGGACGGTGCAGGTCAAGAAAGACGGAGTACTCTATGAAAACGGAACGGATAAGACGGTGATGATTGTCAGCGGACGGATACTGTTCGACGCTTTCGGACGGGCAATCCACTCCTATTATCCGGTTGCAGAAAACGCGGGAAACAAGACGATGTTCAATCGAACTTTTGATGCCGTCTCACCTACCCAAACGCAGTACGATGTGCTGGATCGAGTGGTCAAAACGATCCTACCCGACGGCAGCGAAACGGCGGTCGCTTATACGAAAGACGACAGCAGCTTGATTGCGACCGCGACCGATGCCATGGGCGGACGGCAGGCCGCCTTTACCAACGGTTCGGGCCTGACGGTGAAGACCGAACAGTATTCGGGGCCGGAAGGAACAATCACGACCCGCTTTGTCTTCGATCCGATCCGCCAGCTGCTTAAAGCGATCGACAACGGAGGCAACGAAACGGTTTCGACCTACGATCTGGCCGGACGGCGCACGCAGACGGTTCATCCCGTTTCGGGCGAAACGAACTTGACGTACGATAATTCGGGCAATCTTCTGAGCCGGCAAACGGCGAATCTGAAGGAAGAGAACCGGTCGATCGAGTATGTTTACGACTACAACCGGCTGGCGGAAATCCATTACCCGGATCATCCCGAAAACAACGTAAAATACAGCTATGGCAACAAAAACGCATCGTACAACCGCGTGGGACGGCTGATGCTTCAGGAAGACGCGACGGGCGCTCAGGAATTTTTCTACGACCGTCTGGGAAATGTGGATAAGATCCGAAGGACGGTCGTTATCCCGAACCAAGCGATTGCCACCTACGTAACCGAATGGCGTTACGACAGCTGGAACCGGCTGACGGAAATGATCTATCCCGATCTGGAAAAGATTACCTACAGCTACAATACGGGCGGTTTGCTGGAAAACGTGAAGGGACAAAAATCCTATTCCTATAATTATGTCAACAAGCTGGGCTACGATCAATTCGAGCAACGCATCTACCTGAAATACTGCAACGGAGCGGAAACAAACTACAGCTACGACAATGAGCGGCGGCGCTTGAGCGCTTTGACGGTCAAGGCGGGCGGCGGGATGCTTATGAACAATGCCTATCGTTACGACGCGGTGGACAATGTACTGGGGGTAACCAATTCGGCTCCGATCCAAAGCGCCGGCATGGGCAGACAGATGAGCCACAGTTACAATTACGACGGTTTGTACCGCTTGATAAGCGCAACGGGAACCTATACCGGGGCAGAGAACAAATCGGCCGCTTATACCTTGGATATGGCTTACGACAACCTGCACAATATCACAAGCAAGAAGCAACACTTGCAACAGCAAGGCATACAGTTTGAAGACCCCTTAGCAGCCGGGTATGATTTAACGTATCATTATGCCAATAATCCGTTCCAGATTTCTACGCTGGACGATGAAAACTACCGCACGGAAGGCGGCGCTGAAAAGGACAAGATAACGAACGAACGCGCTTATCAATACGACGCCAACGGCAATTTGATTTACGTAAACACGGCCCGGGAAAAGCAGGACGGAACTGTCGATAAGGGCGGCGGCGAAAAGAAATATCTGTGGGATGAAGAAAACCGCTTGCTGTCGGTGAACATCAACGGCTTTATCTCTTCCTACTGGTACGATGCCGACGGCGAACGGGTGATCAAGGCCTCGGGCGACGACGAAGGCCTGTTTGTCAACAGCGTATTCAGCGGAGCCAGAACAAGTACGGATAACTTCACAGCCTACATCAATCCCTATTTAGTGGTCAGCAAAGGCGGCAACTACACGAAGCATATCTATATCGGGAGTCAGCGGATCGTCAGCAAGTTGGGCGATCTGGATTCTTACGGTCAAGACCCCAGAAGGATCGCTTATGCCGGCTCGGATGTGGACGGAGCCAGCGTAGATTTTACGGGCAAGTACGCTCAATCGCAGCAAACGATTAAAGACCGTTATGCTGATTTTGAAGTTCCTTACAACGGAACGGATAACGACGATTATGTAAACGGCGGCGGTTTCTGCTGCGACGACAATCCGAAACTGCGTGCTGGAGCGATCGGCAACGGAAACGATAATCCGGAAATATATCAATATTATTATCATTCGGATCATCTCGGTTCTACATCTTTGATAACCGATTTGGACGGCGATATAGTTCAGCACGTGGAATATGTTCCGTTCGGAGAAG